>JAGQQG010000100.1 GCA_020426325.1 Planctomycetaceae bacterium
AGACCGCCGGTCGGCTGAGACGCCGCCTGCGGCTGGTGCATACACCGAAGAACGGCAGCTGGCTCAACATGGCGGAGATCGAACTGAGCATCCTCTCCCGCCAATGCCTGAGCCAACGCTTCGCCAGTGCTGACGAGATGGATGCGGCCATCCGCACCTGGGAGACCACTCGCAACGCGACCCGCGCCGGCACCAACTGGCAATTCACCACCCCCAACGCCAGAATCAAACTCAAAACCCTCTATCCATTACCTGACATTCAACGGTAGACGGACTACTAGTGCGACTATCGGTAGCTGTCAGTTCGACTTGGCCCTGTCTAAGCAGAATCGTAATGATGTAACCCGACAAACATCGAGAGTCCCAAAACAACGTCACGCTCCACAAGTCGACAGAGATTTCGCGAACGGATGGTGGAAAAAAAATGAATCGTAGCGCTCGACTTTCAAGCAGAGCCCTCCCGACGAAACTGCCATCCGGATTCTCCGTCAGAGATTGAGCAGAAGTTGCTCACCATGCACAGATGTGTCACAAAGTGTGAAGTAGACAGACAGATTTTGAAGGGATACAATCTACAACCCAGACAAGCCTTCTTTGCGATAGCACTTCAAGCACCCCTAGCTCAATTGGATAGAGCATCGGTCTACGGAACCGAAGGTTGCAGGTTCGAATCCTGCGGGGTGTACTTTACGAGACAAGGACTTACGACGACTGGCCTTTCTGGTATCATGCGTTTGTCCGAGAAGTTGTCCGAGAACTTCGGTTGAAAGAAGAAACGACCCCGGTCGGTTGCCGCCGATCCGAGGTCGCGAAGCGAGCCTGACGGTCGCCTCTGGTTATCCATTTTGGATTCAGACTGGAGGGTTCGCTGATGCCACATTTCCCGAAACCGTTCTTCAAGAAAGCCCGCCGACAGTGGTACGTCGAGATCAACCGGCGGCAGATTGCCCTCGGCCCTGATCGTGACGAGGCATTCCGCCGCTATCACGAGTTGATGCGGCAGCCCCAGACGCGGACGGTTAATCCCACCCACTTCTCCGCCATCGCGGACTTGTTCCTGGACTGGGTCAAGCAGAATCGTGCCCCTGACACGTTCGAGTGGTACCGCTATCGATTGGAGCGGTTCTGTGATCGCTATCCCGATCTGCGGGCGACCGAGTTGCGTCCCTTCCACGTACAGCAGTGGGTGGACAGCTACACGTCGCTGTCGCGGACCTCGAAACGAAACTACGTCCGCACCATGAAGCGGTGTTGCAAATGGGCCACACAGCAGGGATACCTGGATGCAGACCCGCTGACTCACTTGGAAGTCCCCGGTGCCGACCGTCGCGAGACCAACGTGTCGGTGGAAGAATATCACCAACTGCTGTCCCTGATTCGGGATCAGAACTTTCGAGATCTGGTGATCGTCACTTGGGAGACCGGATGTCGGCCGCAAGAATCGCTGCGAGTTGAGGCCCGCCATGTCGATCTGACTCATCAACGCTGGGTGTTCCCCAAGGCAGAGTCCAAAGGTAAGCGGCAGCCACGAATTGTCTATCTGTCGGAAGCCGCTGTGGAGATCACGAGACGTCGGATCGCGCAGTACCCCTCCGGTCCACTGTTTCGCAACAGAGCAGGTCGTCCTTGGAGTCCCGATGCGGTGAACTGTCATTTCGATCGCGTGAGAGTCCGCCTGATGCAAGACAATGGGCTTGTGTCGCCTGAGACGATTGAAGCCGACGTTGAAGCATTGATTCCCCAGCTCAAATCCACCCGGATTGTGGGCGGAGAATGTGTCGACAAGACGGAGCGGGAATTGCGTCAGGAGGCTCGCAGAAAGGTCTTGGGACAACATACGAAACTCCTGATTCCCCGGTACTCGCTATACGCTCTGCGTCACGCCTGGGCGACACGGGCGCTTCAATCGGGTATTGATGGACTGACCGTGGCTATCCTGATGGGACACTCTGATCCCAGCACACTGGCTCGCGTCTATCAGCACTTGGCACATCAGCCCGAACATCTGTTGAAACAGGCTCGCAAGGCGACTGCCGGGTGATGCAGCCGGTCGAACACCGGCAGCTCACTTAGTGAGCCGGAGATGCTTCAGACGAGGTCGTGGCGTCCTAACAGGCGCCGCGACCTTGGCCGTTTTTTTGCGATCAATGAAAGCTTCCACATCGAGGGAATCGATGCGATACCCCTTGCGCACACCGACGCAGACGAACGGCAATTCTCCGGCTTCCTTCAAGGCATAGACATTAGCTTCCGAACAGCAGAGCAGCCCCGCCGCTTCCCGGATCGTCAACAGACGACGATTGGCACTCACCGAAGATGGCTCATTTTTGCTGGAAGGTTTCATGTCTTCATCCTGCCTAATATTGATCTCTTGTTCGCTTCAAGTCATGCACTCACATCTTCACCAACGAACGCACTGCGTCCGTTGGAATGCGATCGCATCATCAACATGTGTTGATCGCGCTGTGTCATTCTTTCAATGCGGGGACAACCGTTTGCGATCCAACGATGAATCTCCTCACCGATCCAGCGGACGGCACCGCCGATCTTGACTGGCTCAGGAATCTCACCGGCAGAGCGGAGGCGCCAAACGGAACGGGGGGAAACCTGGAGCAATTTGGCAACCTGCTGAACGGTCAACAGGATCGATGAATCGAAAGTATGTTCTGCGGTCATGTCGGATCTCCAGCAGCGATCGTTTTGTCATCCGTAGACTGAGTCGCCTCCCGATCTGAGAGTAATCCGAAGATGATGAGCCACAGCACGGCGCGCGGAATCGGGAAAAAGCTGAGCACGCAAAGTGCACCGCTGAATATGAGTCGAATCATTTCTCGTTCCTTTTCTACTTCAAATGGATCAATGTCGCTCGCGCGACGGAGATCGTCGCGATGGGGAAACAATGGTCGGGTGAATCGATCGATCCACCCGACCTTAAACGGTGTTTAAGCAGGCGGTGGCCCAAAGGCAGATTTGGCGAACTTCCATGCCGCTGCGATGACACCGATGTCATCGAGGTGACAAACAATCGGGACGACGTCAGGAATCAGGTCAAGCGGTGAAATGAGATACATCAGTGCGCCAATGATCGCCGCCACGGCGACGAGTTTTCCCGGCTGCTGAGGTTTTTGAACGTTCCCCGACAGTGAGGAGGTTACGAGGTCGATGCGATTGGTGGTTGTGGTATTCATTTTCTTGTCCTTTCGGTTGGTGTTCATCGTCCCCACGGCGACATGCCTCGAGGACTCCGAACGGTGCTTCCAGTGGTTGTTTCGCGGCGGACCGCATTCGATCCGACCGTGTTGAGTGTTCAGCGGGTCATGTCCCGTTCTTGCTCTTGGCTCGGTTCGGACCGGCCTGCGTAGTCGTCGAGCATGCGCTGATAGCCGTGCACGGTGCCGATGTCCTGAGTGACCATCGCCTGTGTCGGGTTTCCAATGCTGCCCGGTTCCTGGTGTCCCTGATGAACTCCGTTCCAAGGGTCGAGTACGGCGTTTTGCAGATCCTTCAGTCCATGTCGCCACGCAGCCCACAGGACGCTCGCAGTGCTGGGGCGAGTTGAAGCGGCTTCGCGTTCGTCTGACATTCAAGGTCTCCTTTCAGAAATCGTTGACGTCGAGTTCACCCCGATGTAAAGCCGCCAGGAATTGCTGTTCGATGGCCGCGTCTTTCATCGACCTCACCCGGTTAGACAGAACCTGCATGTCAAAGGCCCGGACGATGAACAGGGACACAATCCCCAGCATCAGGAACACGGCCATTGACTCGCACCAGGGGGCGAAGGCGGTGGCTGCCAGGAGACAGATCACGATTTCATTAATCCGCGCTGCCCCTTCCGACTTCGTGAACGGGAACTTCATCCCCAGAGCGGGATAGCCGTCGTATCGCGAATGCCACACATGCCCCTTCCGCCAGAGACGAAAGGTCCTGAACCGTTGGTAGACCAGTGCGGCCAGCCAGACCCAGAGGAAGAGCAACATTCGCGGGTCTTCCGTACCGGCGATGTAAAACAGGATCATCAGCAGGGCCACGACGCCGTTCCGCCCCAGGGCGTTGGTGCCGAAACTGTGTCGCATGAAGACGGTGAAACAGGTGGCGTGTCCGGCGGCCAAAATGTAGATCAGGTTCGTAGTCTGTCGGGCATTGAACAGGACGTCGGTGACATCCTGCTGTGGTTGGCCTTGGCTCATAGGAGGTCTCCTTGTGCGAGAGAAAGGGAATTACTTCTGGCTGAACGACACATTCAGCCAGTTTTGACCGTGCGAGAAGGGTTGTCCGTTTCGCAGCAGGATGGCATCGCACATCAAGCCGTTGATATGCCCTCCGGTCCGCAGACCGTTCATGAACACATGCTCCTGGAGCACTGGCTCGTAGTGCTCGCTGAAAGACCCTGTGTACTGTGACCGTCCCCACAGGTCGTCCCAGAGATCATTCGACGGAGCCATTGAGCCGCCGATAAATGTTTCCAGCTTCTTGCCGAGTTTCGAGCTGGCCCACTGAGCCGTGATCGGGTCACACGCATGAATGATGGTGTGACCGAAGTTGGCCATCAGGGCATCCGCCTGATGGCGACCTGCCGGACCGCTGAGCACGGAGTAGAAACTCGAAAGCGATTGCGTAAGGAAGACCATGCACCCCAGATGCGACCGGCATTGGGCCAGGTATTGGCTGTCAAAGGAGTTGACGAACTGCTGGGCCTCGTCGCACCAGATCACATTGAAGGTATCGCCTTCGCCCGCCTGCCGACGCAGCACGGCTCTTTGCGTGAGGTACTTCCAGCCCGCGTTGACGAAGTTGCCAATGTCGCCCCAGGCCGACGGAGACATATTGACCATGATCCACTTGCCCTGGAACATCTCATCCGGTGAGACATTCGTTTCACCGGAGACCAACTCTCGCACGATGCCCGTGTTAAACGTATGCAGGATGCCGTTGACACCGACTTCGATGGACGAGCGAGTCTTCTGAGCCATGCGCGGGATTTCCCCGAGCCAATACTCATAAGCGAGTTGGCAGTCATGCTCATCGACGGTCGACTTCCGCGCCTGATAGGCGGCATGGATGCACTCTTGATGAAATCCGGCACGCCAGCGTTCGCTGCCGATTTCTTCCGAACTCTGGGCGGCACCTCCGATGAAGCGTTGCAGGTCGCTGGCCGTCACATGGCCTGTCGCCGTCTTCACGATCTGGACGGCGTTGTAAATCATTCGCTCCTGTTCTCGTTCCCAGAAGTCGGAGTTCTCGCCTCCTTGTCGGTCACTGGAGCGGAGCGTCTCGCCAATGGTCATGATCAGGCGGGTGATGTTTCGCGTATGCCCTCCGTGCCGCATCTCGTAGTCGAGGAAGTTGAATCGCCAACACTCCTCAGGGCAGAACATCACCAGATCGCGTTTGCGTCCCGCCTCGGCGAACAATCGCTGCCAGAAGGCCGCATCCTCCGGCTTCGCACACAGGATCAATCCACCATTCCAACCTTGCGACAGGATGCTTCGGGCCAGTTGTTTGCCGGACGAGCTTGTCTTGCCGCTGCCGCTCGCTCCCAGGATGGCGAAGCCCCCGTTGAGGAGGCCCCGAACCGTCAGCCAGTCTTGTTTCGACCAAGCCAACAGAGGCTGATCGAGCGCGCACCGCCTCCGTCGTTTTCCGATGCCGAACATTTTTAACTCCGATGAATGAGTGTGATTAAGCCTTGGCCTCGTCCCGCAGAATCTTGAGGAACGTCGGCAATTCGATGCCGCGCGGCCGCACCTGCTTGGCCCGTCGTAACAGGCCGTCGAGAACTTCGATGAATCGATCGAGAGTGAGATCGCCGCAGGCGACACTCACCGTTTGCCCGGCTCCCAAGTGGGCCGTGACCCGCTGCACTGTTGTGGCTTCGGAACGTGGTCTTGTCACCGCACTGCGTTTGCGCTGTGCGACGAGCCGGTCGCGGGTCATGGTCCCGGCAATCACTTGCTGGGCGAGACTCGCCTGCTCTTCCGGATCACTCACCCGAGCAAGTTCGGCACCGAGGGAGACGGGAATCTCTCCGGATTGAACATCCAATTGAATGGAGTCCGGGAGCGACAGCAGAGAGAGCAGCTCAGACACCATCTTGTTGGAGAGTCCAAGCCGAGTCGCCGCTGCCGAGGCGGTCTGGCCTGACAACTCTTTGAGCTGTTTGATCCCCTTTGCTAACTCGATCGGATTGAGGTCCTCGCGACTGACGTTTTCAGAGAGCATCTTCTCGACGATGTCACCTTCGGCGATCGTCCCAGAGGCAACGGTTGCCAAAATCGTCTTGTGCCCCAATAACTGGACGGCTCGATAGCGACGTTCGCCTGCGATCAGACGAAATGTCTCACCCACCTGATGGACATGAATTGGATGAATCAATCCATGCTGGGCGATGTTCTCCGCCAGCTGCTGGATGCTGGCTTCGTCAAATATCTCTCGCACCTGCCCCGACCGCTGAATGCGGTCCACCGGGATGCGGGCAACTTGATGAGATCGCGTTGACATGTTTTCAACTCCTGAGTTGGTGGGGAGGGTTGCTGCGTTCATTTCGATGAGCGTGCCGATGATGATTGATGTTCCTGAGCTTCCTTGGCGTCAGCGATGCCCTTCACGATGCCGCCGAGAACAGACTTCACAACATCGACTGCGACTTCGCGCATTTGGCAATTGGGGATGGCCACCAAGACCATCAAAGCCAGCACCAGTAAGGTCCCACACAACATCAAAACTTCGATCGCTCCAAAAAAACTACTCATGTCCTGACCTCCAAAGAGTTCTACGTGTTGTTTGTCTGAGGCAAACGTGCATCAGCCTCGTCAGTCGCGCGTGTCCGAGATCACCGTCCAATGCTGGAGCCGTTGACGCCCGCAGACCCATTGCTGTGACAGATTGAGTTGCCCTGACAACGCGGATCGTGGCTTGTCTCACGGTCGACAGCCGAGCAATGCGACGGAACACAGTGCGCAGTCTCAGCCAGTGGGCGACCGGGGATTACGTGGCTCCAAGATTGGCGTGGTGAGTCTTCTTAACGCGGCGGAGAGGATGACGCTGTCATCCTTTTTCCGCCCTTCTCACCCAATGTCATTGCGCGCCAGACCACGTTCTGAGAAAAAATCTGTCACTCACTTCGCATTTTTTCCCAATTCAAAACCAAGTCCTTGAATTGTCGATCCAGTGCACGGCTGGTGCAAAAACCATTGGCCCCCGCCACCTCATCGAGCGGGATGGGACCGCCCCCACCGTTTCGTCTCCGTAATGGAATTGTGGCGAGGGGACGAAATGTGCTGGCGCAACAGATTTCCAAGCCTTTCGCTGTGAACCGATACAGCCGCCGTCTGCCAACGGACCCCAGGTCGTGTTCCGCCAGTGGCTCCCAGGTTGCTTCCTGTGGTTGACCGGTCTCGACATCGTAGAATTGCGGTGGATTGCCGTTCAGCGCCAACTTCTGACCGTCGCCCGTGAAAGCAAACCCGACTCCCCAGACATCCGTTCGCTGGACGGTGGGAATCTCGCAGAGCCGATTCCCGTCAACCACATCCCACACTGCGATTGCCCCCTCCCCCTCAACGGCCAGGCTTTTTCCGTCGTGGCTGATCGCCAGCTTCGCATACTGCGAAACGTCGATCGAACGAATCTCATCGCCAGAGCTGGCTCCCCAGACGCTGACGGACTTCTGGCCGACACAAGCGGCAAACGTGCTTTCATCCCGGCTCACCGCCCACCGGCCCGTACCGCCCGTAACCGCTGCAAGTTCGAAGACCTGCCGACTCTCTGAGAGATCCCACAGTATCAGGCGAGGCGGTAACTCCGAATGGTTATTGCTGGAAATCGCGAGCGCCAAGAATTGCTCCTGATCACTGAGCAATGAGGACAAAAGCGATTCCCCCTTTGCCATGGGAATCACTGAAGTCGTGCCGTTGTGATTCCGGATTCTGATCTCGCGGTTCCCGTGATTCTGATGCTCTGTGATTTCCTGCAAGCATGACCCGGATTCCAAATCGATAGCCTCCGGTTTGGGGTCATACCAAATACGAATCTTGCCCTCCTGATCCGCGCTGACGGGCCGACCATTGGGAAGTTGACCGACACAGGTGATGTTGCTGCCGTGCCCGCGCAGCTCCTCGGTATCCCAAACGTTCACGGGCGTGTCCTGAACAAACCAAGCATACACAAGTCGATTGGCTCCACCGGCAACGAGCCGACCGTTGCGAAAATCGAGACACGTGGCCGGACTCGGCTGAGACAGGAAGGTGTCCTGCATTGCCACCGATCTCGCGTGCGCACCAATTCCGATGATCGGTCTCGACGCCCCCGGACGCTGATGCAGCAGATGAACCTTCTGGTCGGCACTCGAAATGGATGCCACAGTGACCGACCCATCACTGCGAACCCGAACGATTCCGGCATCGACCGGATCAATTCGTTCTCGAAGTCCACCGGACTCGTTTTCGACATCTGACCACTTCCAAGAGTCCGCATTCGCGCCCCCCATGCAGGAAGCAAACAGACGCGTGCCGTCATCGGAAAAGCCCAGGAAGGAGACGATGTTAAAGGTTGTCGTATTGGAAGGGTGTCCCAAGGCAGGCGGAGAAACGGCCTTCCGCGTCGGTGAGTTGCTCTGGCTGACGATCCGATGACGCTTGTTCCTGACTTCCCATGCGATCCATTCGGTCTCGTATCCGCCGCCAATCACAAACCTGCTGTCAGGACTGAAGGTGACCGACCGTCCACAGAGGGACGGTTCCTCCGAAATGTTCAAGACTTCTTTTCCGCCATTCACCTCCCACACCTTGAGGAAGCCAACTCGTTGGGGATTCCGCTGCAAGAATCCCGTCGCCGCGACGTACCGACCGTCCAGGCTGAACGCCGCGCTGCCATCCCAGGACGTTGAAATGTCGAGAGACAGGAACTGAAGTTTTTCAGGAACCAGCACTTTCTTCCAGACCTGCGTGTGATCGCCCAGCTTCCACAAGGTGACGTTTTGAAAGTCGGTCGCGGCCAGATACTCTCCGGCAGGATCAACGGCCAGACAGCGACACTTTCCTCCATTCTGCAAGACCTGACGTGAGTCCGAGACCAGATGCTTCCAATAGTACCACTCCACTCCTCGAAGGTCGGGAGTCTTCCCGTTTCTGGGGGGATCATGTCGTGATAAGAGCTGAGACACCTTCGCAGGGTCGGATTCATTCCAGGCAGTTTGCACCCGTTGCAGATCATCCGCATACGCGATCAACCCTTTTCGTTCCTCCGCCTGCGAGCGGAGGGCCTGCTCTTGCACGACGGTTTCCTGTTGTTCTTCGATCACCTTCCGCGATGAGTCGAGTTGCTGAGTCGTCGCCGCAAGATTCGTCCGAGCCTGATCATTCTCTTCAACGATCTGTTCTCTGTTGAGTTCGGAATCTCGAAAGAGCCGCTGATACGTGATAGCAACCGCGACACTTATCAGCAGTGCAGCCGACAGCGCGATGATGGTCCGGTGAGGGCGGATGTAAATCCGATGGAGTCGTTCCCAACGAGACAACGGACGCGTCAGGATCGGAATGCCTTTCAGGTAGCGTTTCAGCTCATCAACGATCTCATTCGCTGACTGAAACCTCCGCTCCGCGTCTTTCTCCAGACACTTCTCGCAGATCGTTTCGAGGTCTCGATCGACAATGGAATCAATCTGCCGTGCCGTGGGAGCTGCAACATCCGGGTTGGCGACCCTCGATTCCAGGTCCGTCCCTGAAAACGGGAGTTCCCCGGTCAGCAGCTCAAAGAACACCACGCCAAACGAGTAGATGTCACTGCGGTGATCCACGTCCTTCTGTGCGGCAAACTGCTCGGGCGACTTATACGGTCTCGTCCCGGCCCCCGCTGTTTCGGTGTTGACCTGCGTGTCGTTCAGGCGTGCCAGCCCGAAGTCGACGATCTTGGCACGCCGTTCCGTGTCGAATAGGATGTTCTTCGGTTGTAAGTCACGATGGACGACCTTGGCGGCATGGGCAGCGACTAGCCCCCGAGCCACTTGGAGCATGACCTTCACCACACGCCGCTGCCATTCGGACGTTGCTTGGCCCTGCGTCCGACGTTTGGATTCTCGCCGAAACCATTGAGCCAGCGTTCCGCCACCTAGAAGCTCCATCACCAAATGCGGCTCGGATGAATCGATCCCTGAGTCGTACAGCGTGATGATATGCGGGTGCTGAATTTTGGCGACGAGCTTTGCTTCTGTGGCAAACCGATGGTATTCGGCGCTCCCCCTTTCCACATGTCGGCGTAGCACTTTCACGGCGACGTTCCGGCCTGTCGCTAAGTGCTTCGCCTCATAGACAATCCCGAATCCTCCCCCGTCGATCTTGCGGAGGAATTCCAACCCCTCGATCGTGGGGAACCGGGGCCGCGACATGGCCAGCTGTTGCAGGACTCGCTCCAGTTCACTCCTCAGTTCGGTCTCTCGATCGGAGAAGCGCTGACAATACGCATCCACCGGAGGGCTATCCCCCCAGCGATGTCGCGCGTCAAACTCGGCGATCAGAATCTCAGTTGATAACTCCTCAACTGCACCCAACTGCGGGAATTGGGTGACATACTCTTCCAATGTGAGAATCGGGACTTTTCTGTCCGAACCCTCAGCAAAGCACTTCCAACGCTGCTCAAGATCGATCGTCACCAAGGCGGTCAGCAGTTGCTTGAACGCCCGTCGGGTGACAGGTGTATCCTGCGACGCAATCGCCCGCTTGAGATAGGTGCGGATCGACGGCGTTTTCCCCGCTCTCCACGCCCGATCAAATCGGTGACTCAAATTCCGGAGTGACTGCTCCATCTGGCCCGCTCAGGTCTCGACGATTGATTCGGCAACTCTTCACACTGATTCCGGCTCGTCAGGTCTGTTGAGATAACCTCAACCTTCGTTTTCACCCCGTCGCCGTTCATCGTCCAATCGTTGCTTCAGAAACTCCCGAAACATCTTGATGGTAGCCCGCACCGTTGCGACAGAGCACTCACTCACTTCGGCAATCTCGTCGACCGTTCGCTCGTCATTTGCGTCGAGATAGAGGCTCAGGATGCGACGTTCCAGCTCGTTAAAATCGCCCGCATCAGTCAGCTCTTTGACCGATACATTGACGAACTGCTCGGAATCATCGTGTCGTGACATCTCGATCGCCGCTTGGACCATCTCTGCGATGGTCTCCGGGGCAAAGCTTTGACGTCCGTGGTCCCGCTTTACCTTCCTAAAGCGGAGCATGGTCTTACAGAACATGATTCTCGCCAGCAGCCCGCCAATCTTCAGTTTCTCCGGGTCGAAGTCATCCTTATTCAGCTCACTGAAAAAGCTGCGAAAGCCCTCATTAACGATTCCATCAGAAGTGAAGCCTTCCCGACGTCTCACATTCCACAGGTGAGCTCTGACCTCTTCCAGCATCTTTCCGACATATCGGTTGTACAACTCGTCAGCGGCTCTTTGATCCCCACCACGAAACCGATTCACCAGATCGTCATCACTCTCGTCCATTGCACCCCCTTCAGCTGATAGGGCAGCTATTGCAAATGGCGGCCGCAGCAGGCCACCGACAATCACTCCGTCAACAATCTCTTCGCGTTAGTAGGTCGCATACTCTACCGAAAAGTCTGAACATCGTCATTAGTCCGAGATCGATCCTCATTGGATCGCTCCCTGGATAGACGAGGCCAACTCGTCGGCACAACGTGCCGTGTGACCTGTCCGGGGATTCAAGACTTTGACTTCAAGGATGACTTGACCGGCTTTCGTTGCGACGCGGGATTTGAATGAGCTTGCCGAATCAAGACGATCTCAATGGGAGCTGGCACGTCGGCCAGCCGTTTGTCTGCGGTGTAGAGTGTGCCGTCGAGGTCGATCGCCAGTGCGAGGCAGGCCCGATCGGCGAAGGACAGGCCGTGGTCCTTCGTGGATGGGAAGAGTTGAGCCGCGTCGCGAGCATGCCATTCTTCAAAAGGGAAGAGGTCCAGCCCCAGACTGCTGAGCATCGACATCGCGGCACTGACGTCACCGCCCCGTTCCACCACCTTCTTGAGCACTTCCGAATAGTTGACCGTCGAAAGCGCCGCACCCTGCACGTCATGCTCCATGACCTCCGCGCCCGGTTCCTGCAACAGCAGGGCCAGCAGTGCGGAGGCATCCATCACGGCCCTACTCACGCTCGCGCGCCACCTCGTCGCGATGCTCCTGAATGATTTCATCCGCCAGACTCACACCCTGCGGCACCAGCTGCTGAAAATACTCCTGCACGTTCCGCAAGGCTTGACTCGGTGTGAGGACTTCAATGAATGTCCCCTCCTGTTTGACCAGAACCGAGTCCCCGGCACGGACGCCAAGACTCGCACGAATCTCAGCGGGCAACGAGATGCGTCCCGACTTGTCGACCTTCGACTGGTAATACTTCTCCTCGTGCCCAGATGTTTCTCGCATGTCGTGCCTCCTTGTTCGTGATTGATTCAATCACATTGCCACGGATTGCACCTTCGGTCAAATGGTTTGTGATGTGCCCAAAACCATCTGCTTGGGCGTCACACGAAGTAGAGATAAATAACGTCCTTTATGAGCTACAAAGATGTTGCGCATGTTGATCGGTTCGGCTACGGTCGACTCATGGAATCCGACTCGACCGCATTAACCATTTCTGATCCCGAATCGTCACTGGCTGTGTCGTCCCTGCCCCGGCTGATTGTCGAGGCGCATCCGACCGCCTCGTTTGTCTGGGACGAGTTCTTCTCCGGCATGATCCGTAACCCACACACGCGGGATGCCTATCAGCGGGCTGTCCGCCGGTTTCTGATCTGGGCAGAGCAACAGGACGTGGCCTTGTTACGCATCACGCCCGGAATGATCGGACGATACTTTGATGTTCAAGCATCAAGGAGTGTTCCCACGAAGAAACTGGAACTGGCCGCCCTGCGGGCCTTCTTCGATGTGCTGGTCAACCGGCACGTGCTCCCCCTCAATCCGGCGGCCACCGTGCGGGGGGAACGCTATCAGGCCGTCGAAGGCAAGACGCCGGAGATCACCCCCGAACAGGCCCGAACGCTGCTGCGCTCGATCCCCACTGATCGGTCAGTCGCCCTGCGGGACCGGGCGATCATTGCTACCCTCATCTACACGGCTGCCCGCGCCGGTGCCGTCGCCAAGCTCAAACGGGAAGACTTCATCTGGGACGGCGCGCAATACTCATTGCGGTTCACCGAGAAAGGGGGCAAGTCTCGCTCGATCCCCGTCCGCCACGACCTGCAACTCATCCTGCTGGAGTATCTCTACGTGCTGAACACCGAGCAGGATTCACCCCACGCACCACTGTTTCGCACCGCCGCCGGACGCACGGGGCAACTCACCCCGCACCCGCTTCGCAATATCGACATCTGCCGCATGGTCAAACGCCGCCTGAGAAATGCGGGTCTCCCCAGCCATCTCTCCCCCCACTCCTTCCGTGTCGCCACCGTGACCGATCTGCTCACCCAGGGTGTCTCCCTCGAAGATGTCCAATACCTCGCAGGCCACTCCGACCCCCGCACCACGAGACTCTACGACCGACGGCAGAAGTCGGTCACACGGAACACGGTCGAACGCATTTCCATTTAGGTTTCTGATGTCCAACGTCTCCACTTCGTAAGTGCAATGGCAAATGTCGGACTTTGCCCAGTCGTGCCAGACATGGACTTTCCGTTGCGTAGATACTCCAAGACACTGTACGGTGCCTCTCCAAATACGCGGAAGTCTTCGCTTCAATCTTGCATCTTGTAAGGCCATTTTGCACTTCTTCGGCTGACCTGTATCAAATTACGTCGAGCCTGTATCATCATCAAATACGCTTTTTCCCGGAACCTGACGACGGAACGCTGGCTCTGATGATCGCCAATGTGCTTGAATCCATGGGCTTTTGCACCGTGGCTGGTGAGCCGACAGATGGCTTGGTTCCGGTCAGCCAGTCGCTGAGCATTCTCAGGGCCGATGAAGCCTCAGTAATCAGGCAGGCGGCAGCGTTCCAGCACGTCGATTTCGTCTTCTTCCGACGCTTTGACGACAATCGTTCGGCAACCGTCTGCGCGTACGTCATCGATAATGAGAAACATAATCTCAGTGAAGACGATCTTGCATCACTTCACAACGTGCTCTGGCTACATGGAGTTGCTCCGCTCGTTTACGTAACGACAGCAACGCGGGTCGACATTCTGAGTTGTGCGCGAGGCGCGGACTTTTGGGATGATTCGAGACAAACCCGTGTCTTCATGCCGGCAGAACGCATTCAATTGGCCTCCGATATCGAGCGTGAACTGAGCAAGAAGCGCCGCTTTCACGCACAACGATTGGCGGACGGAACATTTTGGGATGATCCACAAAACTCTCGTCTTTCCAACCACAAGAAGTCTGCGCATGAAGCTCTGATTCGGGCGATCGTCGACGTTGACGCCGATTTGGACGGGGATCAAAATCCACTGATGCGGCGTCTGCTGCTACTGATGGTTCTCATCAAGTATCTCGAAGACAGGCGTGTGTTCCCCAGTCCCGGCTGGTTCGGGACATACAGCAAAGGAGCCCGATCGTTCTTTGATGTCCTAAAGGCTGGAGACCCTGACAACGTTCTTAGTCTGCTGTCTACGCTGGAGAAGCGGTTCAATGGCGATGTATTCGTGCTTCCACAACAGGCGGGCCAGTTGCTCACAAAGACGGCCCTCAATCGCTTTGCAAGTCTCGTCGAGGCCAAAACCTTCAAACAGCAGCGATACCTCTGGGAGCTTTACTCCTTCGAGCACATTCCCGTTGAGATCATTAGCCACCTCTATAACCGTTTCTTGAAGGGCAAGGATCAAGTTTACACCCCACCGTTTCTGGCATCTCTCCTTTTGGATTATGTGATGCCTTACGATGGACTCACCGGTCAAGAACGGATTTTGGATCCTGCATGTGGCTCTGGCGTATTCCTTGTTGGTGCCTTCCGACGACTCGTCACAGCATGGCGTGCAAAGCACCGGTGGCAGGAAGCTGACGTGAATACGCTGAAGGAAGTTCTGACACGCAGTATCTTCGGTGTGGAGCACAGCCCTACCGCTGTGGATCTCACGGCCTTTAGCTTGGCACTCGCCGTGTGCGACGCACTCAAGCCGAATGTTATTTGGCGCGACCTGAAGTTCGATCCCTTGCGCGGCAGGAACATTCTGGAGAAGGACTTCTTTGAATGTGTACCCGGATACGAACCGGAACCCAATGCAACTGGTGGTGATGCGAACGGCCAGGTCGATCTCAGAGATTTCGACATCGTCGTCGGGAATCCACCATTCGAATCAAAGCTCACTGCTGCAGGAACTCGACTCAATAGATCACTGACGAAGAAGCGTGGAATCCTACCTGATTCGCAAGCGGCGTATCTGTTTTTAGAACAATCGTTGAATCTACTGAAGCCCGACGGACGTTGCTGTCTGCTGCAGCCACACGGATTTCTCTACAACCAGAATACGCAAGAATTCCGAACTCGTCTTATCCGTGCGACAACACTTCAGACAGCACTCGACTTCGTTTCGATCCGCCATCTGTTCGACGGTGCGGACCCGAAATGCGTTGCCATCCTTGCGACCGCGCGGCAACCCGCCGACGACCACGTCGTGGGCCATCTAACTTTCCGGCGATCGTATCTGACGCTGCAGAGACTTGGATTCGAACTCGATCACTACGACAAACATCATGTGCCTCAGACCATGGTGGAGTCCGAACCGCATGTGTGGCGGATCAATCTCTTGGGTGGTGGCCGCCTTTGGTCGATATATAGCCATGTTAAAGAAATGCGTACTATTGAGTCGTTTGCTCAAGAGAAGGGATGGAACCTTTGTGAAGGTTACATCGTCGGGAACAAGACAAAGAAGGCCCCATACCTAACCGGGGAACGGTTTCTACCTGCGGATGCGTTGACTCAATCGGGAATCGACGAATCGAAGCTCAGTATTTGTCGAGACGAGGACTTTGAAGGACCGCGTGATCCTACTCTCTATGACGCGCCACTTGTCGTCGTCGGTGAACACGTTTCGCTCCCAATGGGTTACTGGGACAAGTCGAGACTCACGTTCAAGAACGAGATTGTTGGAATCAGTACAAGTGGCGCGAGGGATGACGAACTCAGATCGATGTTCGACTGGATGGTCGCCCACCGAAAGGAGTTGCAGTTTTGTGCGATGCTGGCAAGTTCACGCGGACTATTGACTCGCGCTACAGCGCTCTACCAGTCGGATATCGCTCGGCTACCGTATCCGCGGCGAGCAAATGAGCTGAGTTTCGTCTATTGGGAAAAAGCGATCCAAGACGACACGCTGAACTATCTTGGTGACTACGTCCGACTCGGACAGAATTCGGCCCTGCTAAAGCAAATGGCAGATCAAGCTACGCTTCTGTCATATGCAAAGCTCTTCAGGCGGCTCCTTGGGTCGATCTACCAGAATCTTGTGATCGGCCCATCTTTCTCGTTCGACGGAGTCATTTGCCAGTCATTTTTGTTTGGGAACGAGTCTGAACTCGATTGGCTCAATGCTGACGCGATAGAACCGCTTCGGGAACTCGTTTATGGCGAGTACGGAACGGTCCTCCGCACGAAACGCATCGTGCGATTCTACGATCAGAATGTCATTTTCGTCGTCAAACCCGATCGCCTGCGCTACTGGATTCGGTCGACTGCGATTCGAGATGCGGATGACACACTCGTCGACCTTCAGCAACAGGGCTACTGATGGCGGAGCACCAATCGAATTCATCGCTCGGTCGGATAACGGCAGGCATCGCGCAGGATACTCTTGTAGATCGCACCATCGACTTTTTGTATTCGCGGCTTCCCGACTGGCGTGGTGATCCAGAACGAGAAGCCGTCCACGCCGAAGAACAATTGAACTCGCAATTGTGTAAATTCATGAACTCGGTCGCCCGAAGCGACTTCCCAATGGTGAACTTCAACCATGAAGAACATCAAGCGTTGCGGAGAAAAGTCGACATCTCCGTTACACCCGTCCAACAAATTCAAATCCGGATGAATAGCTTCAACAAGTACACTCCGTTTCTCGTTCTTGAAGGAAAGCGACTACCAACACCTGGCACAGGTCGGGAACGTGAATACGTGACAGGGCGGGAGTCACGATCCGGCGGAATTCAGCGATTCCGCCTCGGCTTACACGGCCACCACTTATCAACGGTAGCGATGATCGGATACGTCCAGTCAGAATCAACGGTGGAGTGGCACGAACGCGTTAACCGCTGGATTGACGACGAATCGACTTCATCAAGTGATACGACGTGCTCGTGGTCGCAGAGCGATTTCCTTGGATTGCTTACCCGAAGCGTCGACTCTCGAGTCTCACGATGCTCGTCCAAACATCATCGTGCAAGCGGATCGACCGGTCAGATTGCAATTCAACATCTCTGGGTTGAAATGTGAGTCACTCGACTCTTCTGTCGTCACATTGTCGCCAATGGCGATCGGATGCCTTCAGACTCCGCTGACGCTCGGTCGCGTTGCGATGGCTGATGCCTCTTTCGGCCTCCTGGTGCAAGAGTAAGTGGGGGGCGTGCCCCCCGTGCCGTCAAGGATCAGGGCCGCGCTGCCTGTGCGGCTGCCTCCCGGTCTTCCTCCGCTGCTCTTCGTGCAGACCGGTGCCCTCCGCGTCGGCAGTCCTTGACTGCTCTCCCCCCGCTTGGGGGACGGCGTTCCCGTTGCCGCCCAAGCAGAGCTTGTGCTCAGCGGGACTTTCGCCATTTCTTTTTTCGACGAGGAGCAGCCAATATGACCACCACGACACAGAGAGCCGACGTTTATCAGCGAGTGACGGACAAGATCATTGCGGACTTGACCCGTGGGGTGCGTCCGTGGCATCGCCCGTGGCAGGCCGAGTATGCGGCGGGCCGTATCACACGACCGTTGCGACATAACGGAGAACCGTATCACGGCGTCAACATTCTCATGCTGTGGGCTGAGGCGGAGGAGCGAAGGCTGGCGTGTCCCTACTGGCTGACGTTTCAGCAGGCGAAGCAGCTGGGGGGACACGTTCGCAAGGGAGAGAAAGGCTCGACCGTCGTCTATGCCAGCAGCTTCCAGAAGACGGAGACCGGCACCGACGGTCAGGAGATCGAGGAGACGATTCCTTTTCTCAAGCAATACACGGTGTTCAATGCTGAGCAGTGTGAGGGACTGCCGGAGCGGTACTCGAAACTGGCCGAGCCGCCCCGTGATGACCTGCAACCGGTCGAGCGGGTGTCATCGCTTGTGGCGGTGACCGGTGCCGAGGTTCGCACGGGTGGAACTCGTGCTTACTACGCCATCGGTCAGGACTATGTGCAGTTGCCTCCCCTCCCGACGTTTCGGGATGCCGAATCGCATGCGGCCACACTGCTGCATGAAATGACCCATTGGACGCGTCATCCATCCCGGCTCGATCGGGACCTGGGACGCAAACGCTTCGGCGATGCTGGCTACGCAATGGAAGAACTGGTGGCCGAGTTAGGAGCCGCGTTCCTCTGTGCCGATCTGGGCGTGACGCCCGAGGTCCGCGAGGACCATGCCAGCTACATCGACTCGTGGCTGCAAGTGTTGCAGCAGGACAAGCGAGCCATCTTCACCGCCGCGTCACATGCGAGCAAAGCGGTCGATTACTTGCACAGTCTGCAACCGATGCCTGTTGCCTGAAACTTTCACCGAACACATTTCTATGAAATACAACGGCGAGGTAAAGACTATGTGGCAACTTCAGCGGAGGCCATGCAGTTGATTGGGGAGGGGCAGCTATGACCAAGACTTCTCAGCAGAGGATACCCACAAGAAATGACCCACGATTCTGCAATGATTTCCGGAAATGTGATGATCGAAAAAAAGTTCTTTGTAGAATGGAAAACGGTTGAATGTTCTAGCTGTCAACAATCAACCCCACGTGAGCAACCTACTAAACGGGGCTTGGACATTTCTTCCATCCGGCATCTCAAAAGGAGACAGGTCGATGTTGAACATTCACCGAGTAGTTCTCGCCGTTGCACTGTGCGCGCCGCATGTCGCCTACTCACAGGCACCCATTGCGTTCGGAACCTTTGACGGAGTTAAGCGACTTGATCCATCCACGCATCAAGTGATCGATCATACGGGGTTGGGGTATCTATATGAGGAAATCCACGCTTTCTCGAACGATGAGGCCTTGGTCTTCAGGTATTTGGGGGTCTTCAACGGTCCCCGATCGATCGGTGTTCACAACTTCGTCACGGACACTTTTGAGCCATTTACGACGAACAATCTGAAGCTTACTGGAGTTGCGAGATACTCTGCCGGGAATCTCGACTTTCTCGCGACCAACAACAAGATCTTCGTACGTCCGATCGGGCCCGATCCTCAGCCGGTTGATATTTGGTTGGAGGGAGCAGCACTGCCTTTGTCACTTGTCAACGCACTCGCCATCGACCCTTCCCTTCCAATTCTTTACGCGGCTGGAGGGGATCGAATTGTCGCAATCGATATTGCGACAAAGCAGTGGATGGATTTGTTCGATGCGCCCGTTGGGGCATCAGTCGCGGTGCGCGATCTGAGCGTGCTGGGCGATTGGATCTACGCATCCAATGGAGCGAAGGAGTTCACGTTCGCTGCTGTCTTTAAGGTCACAAAAGATGGTTCCTCTGTCTATGAAACCATCGAGCCTCCTGGGCGTGCTTCCCATCTGGCGACGAGGGAAGAAGCGGATGGGACCGTCGCCGTATACCACACATGGGGAGAGCGGTTATACCTCACGTATGACGTACCCCCTCCAAAAGTTGTTGTGTATGAAGAGCCGACTGGAACGATTCGCTCGGCGAATTAGAGCGAACAACGGAGAACGGTAATAAGGGATTCCAGCTGCCGCGTGCAAGACGTTGCAGTCCCTTTCACTTCCCCTCTGGGGTGATGCCGTACTTCTTCGCCAGAGCTTTCAATGCCGTCCTGGCCGGTTTCGTACGACCGGCCCGGATATCGGAGACCTTCTCGGATGGCGACGACTGTTTGCGGGCAGTCGCTCGCGTTCCGCAAGCGAGGTTTGTCATTCGTATCTGCATGGTCGTTATTCAATTTCGATCTCCTCAATGAGAACGGAGTTCTTGTCAACAACGAGACCGGCCGAGCCGTCTGCTTCGCGTATCCAGGAGACGCGGTGCCGTACGATGCCGTCGACGAGGCGTATCAGTGGACGGACCTCCGAATTCAGATTCCCTCCGGTGATCTTAACCGTCCTGCCGGAAAAGCGAAGGGTCAAGCCGGTCGACGGATCAAACTCCACCGCATCGAGCCAGGCATAGCCGAAGGCTGAGATGCGGCCATCTTTGTGACGCACTTCGAGCATGACGGCACGGTCGCGAACACCCCGTAACCAGCCGAACGCCCCGCAGTCCTCGTCCCCTTCGGCTTCGGGAGCAACGTGAGTTGGGTCACTCTCTTTGCGACGTCCCACGTATTTGTCCAGGAGGCTATCGGACATGTTGCACCTCTTCTCGTTGACGTTGTTCTTTCGGATCGGGGCTGACGGACTCTGACGGTTGCCGCTGTGCGGTTCGACGTGCAATATCTTGACGTGTCACATCCGGTGATGATGCCGCCCCATTAACGAAGGCCGAGGCCGAGAGCCGCTCATCCGTCTGACCGATCGCGTCCCGTAACGCGTTGCGGTCATCGGTGTAGATCGTGACCCGTTGACGTGCCCGTGAAGCACTGACGTAGAACTGCTCGCGTGAACTGGCGGGGAACGACTCACTCGACTGGCCGACGAACACCTCGTCGACCGTCTTCCCTTGCGAGCTGTGCGACGTTACCACGTAACCGTGCGTGAAATGGCCGAACTGCTTGCCGATGAGCCAGCCATTGTTGAGGCGGATGTTCCCCTGCTCGTCGAAGCCCTGCACCTGATACAGCGAACCGTTATTGAGACGATGCTTGCCGTCTGCTGTCTGGCCGTTGTGAGTGATGCGGATCGTGTCTCCCTTCGCCAGTGAAATGGTCCGGGCACGAAACATCTGAAACCGCTGTGCCTGATCGAACGGCGACTCCTCCACATCATCCACCGTCACCCGCTGGCCGCGTGTGAAGCCTTTGGCATTCTGGTGGAATTGCAGCACGTCACCCGTGCGATAGTTCACGCTATCTCCCCGCTCGGCTTCGGTGAGATACGAGTTTTGCAGGACGTCAAAGGTCCGCTCTTCGCCCTTGAGTCGGCCAGCGACCTGTAACGAACGGCGAATGGACATTGTAATCCGGTCCCCTTCGGCGTGTGTCGGAGAGACGACCAGTGCCGTCTTTCCCTTGAGGACGGCACCGACATAGTCCCGTGCGAGTTGCTGTTCTCGCTCATCGTCCGGCACCTCGTGGACCCAACCGAGGTCGTCGAGATGATCGAAGCCTTCCGCAGCCCGGCCTTCGCTGAGAGCCTTCACCGCTGCTTTGTACGCCCCCCGCTGACGCTGAATGTCCTTGACTTGAGCGGGGACGATACCCGCTTCTTCTTCCAACACTCGCAGGGCAGCTCCCCGTTCGACCGAGCCGTGCTGTCGCCAGTCGCCGCTGAGCAGGACTCGTGCGTCGAGTTGTTCTGCCAATTCAAAGACTTGCCGCATGGTTTTCATGCCAAGGAGGCCCGCCTCATCGATCAACAGCAGCTGACCGGCGACTTTCGATTGCAGTTGCTCATCGACCAACAGACGGGCGACCGTCTCCGCCTCAAAACCTTCGCTCCGTAGCACGCCCCGGCTGGCATCCGCTGACGGGGCGAAGGCGTAGACCTTGGTCCCCGTCTCTTCGATCGTCTCCACCGCTTCCTTGAGCAATGTCGTCTTACCCACACCGGCGGCTCCGCGAATGATCTGCACCCGGTCACGTGATTCCAGCACATGCCGGACCGCTCGCTGCTGGTCCGCGTTCAGCCACTCCCGTTTGAAGTTGCTCCGCTTCCGAACAAACGGCGTGCAGGTTCCCCGTCCGCGTCGGGCGAAGTCGACGACATTGCGTTCTTCCAGGAGCACCTCCCGCGTGGTCGCCATGCGTCGACCTTGCCGCTCGCCCACGATCAATTCGCTTCGCTGGGCCGAGTCAAACACCTCGTCGACGGTCGCTTGTCCGACGGCCTGCTTGAGGGCCGTTGCCAGCACCTTGCGTTCGGGCACGACCGACTTCCGTTCAAACTCATGACTCAACGCATGCTCGACCGCACGCACCGACGCGTTCTCATCGGTTGGCTCAGCATCGCTTCCAATTCGCCGTTCCAACGCCTCCAGCGAGTTCCACTCCTGATCGGTCATTCGAGTCCGCCACGACTCCTGCAACTGGTCGAGTGTCAGGTTCTTCTCCTTGCGGTCTCGCGTGCGTGCCCCCAGATGAGACTTGAGTTCGGGATTGTCGATGCCGAGTTTCTCCGCCTGCTCTTCAATCAGTGCCGTCCGCCGCGAGAACTTCTGCACCAGTTCGGGCGTGATCCCCGTCAGTTCCCAACCTTGTTTCGTGCGACTCACCGGCAGGCCGAGGTCGGTCAGGCGACTGGCGAGTCGCGAATGAAACACGGCTTCAAAGTAGGGAGCGTCCCGTTTGAGGTCCCGGAACTGGCCCGCCTTCCAGGCCTGCTCTTCCTCGTCATGCGTCACGTTGAAGACGAAGCAGTGAGCGTGCAGGTGGGGGTCCGGCAATCCGTCGACCGGTCGCGACGTGAAATGGATAAACTCACCCCAGGTCATGTTGCCGGTTAGCTTGTTGGCTTGTTTTCCACCTTTGCGGACTCGTGTCTGCATCTCGGCTTCCATGTCCCACATCGTGCCGTCGACCGCATCCCGGAACGCATCGAGCAGCCGTTCGTCTCGCGTCATGCCGTACAGGAGTGACAGGCTCTTCGGCACGTGGAAGTTAAAATCGTATCCAACGGTACGATTTTCGTTCTGCCTGAGCGTCAGTTGCTGGCCGGTGTTGGGATTCCGGTTTTCACAGAGAGCTTCCCAATCGGCCCGTTGCACTTCTCCTGTAAGGTCGAGACGACGCGCCCCCTCCCCCCGCCACTGGCCGGGGAGTTCCTGTTCTCCGTCGAGGTAGTAATCGGACGTCGAGTAGTAACTCTTCGCACGATCGACCCCGGTGCTTTGGATGATGCGCAGCATGCGTCATTGTATGCCCCGAATCTCTTAAGAATCGTTAACGCGGATCACTGTCCCACCGTGTCATGGGATGGCACCGATTGTCCGGTGAGCGAGAGTGATCGTCTGTCAGCTCTCCAAGTGTCTCCTTCGTTTTCAACAGCTTGATCGATTCGTCCTGACCCCACACGAACCGTTGACTGGGCACCATCCAGCCGCCGTCGGTCCCGTCCAGCAAAAAATCGGCTCCCCCTGAAGGTCGCCCCCAATTTTTGGCGGGACGGGTGCGCTTCGCCCCGACTCCAGCGGCTGCGGGGTGAGGTGCCGTCAAGGTCGCGATGGGCGCGGCCGAGAGCACTCAATTGAAACGAACAAAGGAGACAAGACATGACTGACACGAACACCCATCCCACTACCGGATCAACCAAGTCCCCCAGTCACACGGCCTATCAGGTCCGTGACCGCGAAGGACGCAAGAGCTTC
>JAGQQG010000101.1 GCA_020426325.1 Planctomycetaceae bacterium
ACGGCCTGGCCGCGCCGCCTGATCACCGCGAAGACATTCTGTCCCCGGACCGGCCGGTCCAACTTTTTCTGAGACGAATTAGACCGACTCGAACAATCCGAGAAAACATCAGAGCCGCGACCGTTAGGGAGCCGGCCATTGATTCACGCGCCGAGTCAATCTTGCCGAGTCATTCACAAAACTTGTGATGACGGGTTCTCCGCAATCAGGAGCCGCATCTTCGATACGTCGCTGAACGAAACCAAATGGTTCCGCCCTTATCATCGTTGATGGCCCACGAGACTTTTGATTCAATTGCGACTTACACTGACTGGTAAAGTCTCCCTACTTTGACTCGTCTCTCGTTCGAGCCTGCGCCGGTTCGTTAGCACTCTGCGGTGTGCCATCCGCTTGATCACGATTGCATCGAAAGTGTGCAGCCGGGAAGCAATTAAGATTTTCCTGCGAATGAGAGCGACCGACCAGTGGAATTGAGAAAGACGATTCTCGATCAAGTTTCTCGACACATTTTCGATGGCCAGTGATTTATAATCGCCTTCAAACATGCACGACGACGAGCGCTTGCCCCGGCATGTGAAATGCACCCGAGATGGTGAAGAACAGGACAAGGAACAGTGATCATGCCTCAACTCACCGACCAAGACAATGTTGCTGAACTGCTGATTGATGACAGGCACGTCGAGTTGCCGGTCGTCTGCGGGACCGAGAATGAACGGGCGATTGATATCTCCCGGCTTCGTAGTGAAACCGGGTTGATCACACTGGATGAAGGCTACCGGAACACGGGCTCGGTCCGTTCCGCGATCACCTTCATCGACGGCGAGCAGGGTGTGCTTCGCTATCGAGGCATCCCGATCGAACAGCTGGCGGAAAAGTCCACATTTGTGGAAACGGCACTCTTGTTGATTTACGGCGAGTTGCCGACAAGCGACAGGCTCCTGCATTTCCGCGAACTGCTCGCCGAGCATGAGATGATTCACGAGGGGATGCGGAATTCGTTTCTGGGCTTTCCGCCGAGCGGTCATCCCATGGCGATTCTCTCGTCCATGATCAACACACTTTCGTGCTACAACACAGACGTGATGGAGATGGAGGACGAATCGACGTTCGAGTCTGCTGCTGCACGTTTGATGTCGAAGATCCGGACCGTTGCAGCCCATGCCTACAAAACGTCCATCGGTCAGCCGCTGATGTATCCGGAACCTGACCTGAGCTATTGCAGGAACTTCCTGCATCTGATGTTCTCGCTGCCCACGCGTGCTCACGAGCCGGACCCGGATGTCGTTCGCGCGTTGTCGATGTTCCTGATCCTGCATGCTGACCATGAGCAGAACTGCTCGACGTCCACGGTTCGCATGGTGGGTTCATCGGGGGCCAACCTGTTTGCGTCCTGTGCTGCGGGTGTCTGCGCGTTGTGGGGGCCTCTGCACGGCGGAGCCAACGTGGCTGTGATCGAGCAACTGGAACGCATCCGTCGATCTGGAGAGGACCTCGGAAAGTTCGTCGAGCGAGTCAAACAGAAACAGGAGAAGCTGTTCGGCTTTGGTCATGGTGTTTACAAGAACTACGATCCACGAGCACAGATTCTCCGTGAGCATGTCACCAAAGTTCTCTCGAAGCTGGGACGTCAGGATCCATTGCTGGACATCGCCAGACGACTGGAAGACGTCGCTCTTCACGACGACTATTTCATCAGCCGCAATCTCTACCCCAATGTGGACTTCTACTCCGGAATTCTTCTGCGAGCGATCGGCATCCCGACGAATATGTACACGGTGATGTTTGCGATCGGTCGCATGCCGGGCTGGATCGCACACTGGAAGGAAGTCCGCGATTCCAACAGCCGGATCTACCGTCCTCGGCAGGTTTACACTGGACCACGCGAAAGGGACTACGTCGATCTCGAATGGCGATAAGTTTTTCATCGCACCTGAAACGCAGATCGGCGGTCGCATCTTCGATGCGTCGCTAATCAGGAGTATCCCGCCAGTTCAACTGCGATCGACAACTTGCAACGAGCTTCGTTGAGTGAAGCGGACGGAATCATGAGCGATTCTTGTTCGCATAGTTCCATGCCTGCTCGAGTACGCGCATGTTGTCGAGGCCGTTCTCTGCCGGGGCCTGAAGTTTTCCAGCTTCGATCGATGCACAGAACGACGTGACCTGTTCTGCGTACTGATTCGTCATGTCGACACGTTCCACTTCGATGACAGCATCCTGGTCGACCGAGCGTTGCAGGAGAATGACGGACTCATCCCGAGGAAGGAACGTGTCTTCAAGATGCATGCGGCCTTGGGTGCCGACCAGTTCCAGCCGGTTACGGAAAGGAGCCTCGAAGCTGCAGTCTATGTTGGCAACAACCTCGCCGGGGAACGTCAACGCGATCTGCATCGTCATGTCGACGCCCGTCTTCCACCAGTGCGCACGCGCATGAATCTCCATTGGTTCAGCACCCGTGAAGTAGCGTGAGCTGTTGACGCCGTAGCAGCCGACATCCCACATCGCTCCGCCCCCTTTGTCCAGATTGAGTCGCCAGTCGCTACGATCGATGTCGAAGGAAAAACTGACCACAATGATCCGCAGATCACCGATCGCCCCCTCGTCGAGCAGCTGTTTCGCACGTTGGGTCCGGGGATGATGTCGCCACATGAACGCCTCCTGCAGGATGACCCCCGCCTCGTCGCAGGCGGCGATCATCTCCTGAGCCTCTGCCACCGTCCGCGCCAGCGGCTTCTCACAGAGGACATGTTTGCCCGCCTTCGCCGCAGCGATCGTCCACTGGTGATGTAGTTCACCCGTGCAGGGAATGTACACCGCCTGAACATCGGCGTCCGCGAGGACTTCCTCGTAGGAGTCGTATGCTTTCGCAGCACCGTACTTCTCTGCCCACTTGGCTGCGACACCGGGGCGTTGACTGGCCAACGCATACAGCTTGGCTGCCGGCGACTCCGCGAGCCCGGGCGCCAGACCACGCTCAACGATGCGACCGCATCCCAGGATGCCAAACTTGATCGGTGTACTCATTGGTGTCTCTCTGTCGTGTGAAATGTTACCACCGTTGCAGTCAGACGTCTGACTGTGTCCACGAGCCGTCGATGCGGCGCCACATGTCGCCGGGGTTCCTGTCTTGAAGGGCAGGCGGCAGACGGTGCGGGCGGACGTTGTCGTAACACTGAAGCATGGCGAACCGGGTGATCGCGGCTGGGATGCCGACTGCGGTGAAACCCGGATGGCCTGTTGCTGGAAACGGACCGCCGTGGTTCATCGCGGGGCTGACTGCGACGCCAGTCGGCATCTTGTCGTTGAGCAATCGACCGACCCGCTGACGGATGATCGGAGCCAGACGATCGTACAGTGCATCATCCTTCCCTTTCGTCTCCGTATAGAAACAGCCGGTGAGGTTTCCCTCAAACTGCTCCGAGATGCGGGCGAGTTGATCTTCATCGCTGGCGATCACAAACAGCGAGGCATTTCCGAATGCTTCTTCCTGCAGGCCGTGCGGATTCTCAAGAAACTTATCGCCAGTCACTTTCAGAAGCGTGTTGGCGTAGCAGAAACGACCGCTGTCGGCTGGTTCGTTACCGGTGAGCACCTCAGCGCCCGCTCGCTGCAGAGCGACGAGGCCGGCCCGGAAATTCTGCTCCACACCACCGGATAACAGCGTCCCCGGAGTTGCCTTTGCAAACGCGGCTGAGACGGCATCAACGAACTGATCGGCTTCCGTCCCCGCCTTGAGCACGACGATCCCCGGATTCGTGCAAAACTGTCCGGCTCCCATCAGACAGCTGGTGCTGAATTCTTCCGCGAGTGCATCACCCCGCTCCAAGAGCGCTCCGGGGAGAATGAACACAGGATTGATGCTCGACAGTTCGAGGTAAATCGGCTTCCCGACCCGGTCAGCTGCCTCCTTGAGAACCAGTCCCGCGTGACGCGAACCGGTGTAGCCTGATGCACCGAGCAGGCGATGCGAAACGAGCTTTGCACCGTCCTGATGTGAGGTTCGATAGATAAGTTGGACAAAACCGGGCGGCATGTCGGTCGCTTGAGCAGCCTCGTGAGCCGCTTCGGCGAGCAGTCGGGTCGTGCCCGGATGCGATGAATGCCCCTTGGCGATGACCGGGTTCCCCGCAGCGACGGCAGCTGCAAAGTCCCCGCCGGCGATGCTGTTGAAGGCCAAGGGGAAATTGTTCGGACCGAAGACGGCAACCGGGCCAATGGGTGCGAGTTGCGAACGAATCCCCGCAGCCGTGTCGATCGTGGCGTTCACCCATGATCCGTCACGGGCGGCCGCTGCTGCCAGTCGAAGCTGATTCGTCTTACGTGGCAACTCCACATTTTTCAATCGTGGCTCGACCGGCAGTCCGGTTTCCTGATGAGCGAGGTCCACAATCGAGTCGGTCCGAGCTTCGATGATGTTTGCATAGGACTCGAGGAAGGCGGCGAAGCGTTCTCCCGGCCAACTCCGAATGGTAGTGAACGCAACGTCGGCTGCCTTCAATGTTTCTTCGACCTCTGACCACGGGCTGACCGGGAACTCATCCGGCATGGTTTGCTTTGTGGCTGGATTGACGGCCTGGAACGTCTCGGCTCCGGTCGATTCTCGCCAGGTGCCGTTGATCAAAAGCGGCTGTGTACTCATGTCGGGCCTTCTCATTTGAGACGTTTCGTGTCGTGGTTGATTGCCTATGTTAGCAGTCGGAACAGATGTACGCACGGTGTCCGAGACAATGCATGAGCCGAATGAATCAATCAGCAAATGATTGCCATTCCTCATTCAACGGACGTCGAGAATCAGGTTCAAGAATCGGTCTCCCGGAAATTGGGCAAATCGGTCAGAATACGCCTTCTCGTCCGTTCGTCTGGATGGCCCAAACAAGGAGGCAGGCCATGCGCCGATGTTGCACGTCCAAACTCATGGCAGGGATGCTGCTCACACTTGCGGTGTGTTCATCGTTTGGAGATGAGTCACGACTGGCCTTGCCGGTGACTTCGAGGGCGTCCGCGATTCCGCCGCTGTTGGATGATGCAGGGTTGCACGATGTACAGATGCTCGGCGAGTTGCAGGGCTGGGCAGTGGGTGACCGTGGCGTCATCTGGCAGACGAGTGATGGCGGACAGCAGTGGCAACTCGTCCCGTCTCCGGTGGATGTCGAGTTGCGTGGAATCTGCTTTCTGACTGATCGCGTGGGGTGGGTCGTCGGTGGCTCGGTTCGTCGCGGTGGACAGGAGACGAGCGGAGTCGTCCTGCACACGACCGACGGAGGTGCGACGTGGCAGGAATCAGACGACGACGCACTCCCGTTTCTGCATGGGGTTCAGTTCTTCGATCTGGAGCAGGGAGTCGCGGTGGGCGAGTCGAATGCGACCTACCCGACCGGAGTCATGACGACCAATGACGGCGGAAAGACATGGCATGCAGTCTCCGGCAAGGCGACCAACGGTTGGCGGTCACTGGCGTGCTATGACTCAGAAAACGGTTTTGTGGCTGGTTCGATGGGACGATACACCACGATGGCCGGCGGCGAACTTCAAGAGGCGTTCGCGGGAGCGAGTGGACTGCGCGGCGTGAGTGACGTCACGATTGCCACCGATATGCGTGGCTGGCTTGTCGGTGATGGGGGACTTCTGCTGAAGACAGAGAACGCTGGCATCTCGTGGAATCAGGCTGAAGGTGATGTTCCGCGCGTGCTGCGAGATGTGATGGACTTTCGGGCGGTCGCTGCGATCGGTGATTCCGTGTGGATCGCGGGTCAACCTGGCAGTGTCGTCTGGCATTCGAATGATGACGGAAAGACATGGACTGGCCAACCGACTGGGCACACAGCCCCCATTGAGTCTCTGGCATTCTCATCGGCGACGCATGGGGTGGCCGTGGGAGCGTTGGGGTGCATTCTTCAAACATCAGACGGCGGAGCGACGTGGAAGTCGGTGCGTGGTTCAAATCGACGAGCGGCCCTGCTGGCGATTCATGCCCACGAGAACCATGTGTCTCTGAATCTAACGACGAAGTACGCAGGCGAGCTGGGGTATCGCACCGTGACGACTGTCACTGCCCGTCGAGATGTCGGCCCGGACGCGAACGATGGACGTCTGCTCGATCTTCGTCTGCACGAAGCCGTCACGACAGCCGGGGGAAATAGCGGAGCCGTCGACTGGGCGTTCCCCATCGCAGCTCCGGGACTCGATCGAGATCAGACTGAACTCGTCCGCGAGTGGCAGATGCTGACCGACAACCATTTGCGGGAGACGATGCTGGCGCGTCTGGCCTGTGAGTTGAGTACCTGGCGTCCTGACGTGATCGTGATCGACGACCCGGCTCGCGATGATGCTGCGACGACACTGCTCTTCGATGCCGTCCGCCTGGCCGTTCAGCAGGCAGCCGATCCGAATCAACACGCAGAGTTACGAGCGGAATTGCAACTGCCCGCGTGGGAGGTCAAGCGAATGTTTCGCCGTCTGCCTCCGGGAAGCGAGGGTCCGGTGCGGCTGGATGCTTACGAGTTTCTCCCGCGATACGGCAAAGCACTCTCGATGGCTGCGGTCGAGTCGTATCAGCAGTTGTCTCCCAACAATGTGACCAAGGGGCAACGAGAGACGTATGTCACTGTGCCGCTGAAGACGCCGGATGAAAGCGATGAACAGACGCCTCGCGACTTCTTCGCAGGACTCATCCTCATGCCGGGGGGAGAGGCGCGGCGTGAATTAACTTCCATCAATGATGACATCCTTGCAGACGCCCAGCGGCTGGCTCAACAGCAACGGAACTTCGCATCGTATGCGTCGCGCATGCTGGACGATCAGCGGCAGGCGGCCCAGTTGGTGGCACAGACGGCCGACATTATCGGAGGAGCGCCGGATGATCAGGCGGCCGCCCAACTCTTCAATCTGGCGGACGAATATCGAGAGCGAGGCGACTGGGAGAATGCTGAAGCCGTGCTGGTCGAACTGACCGAGCGATACCCGGATGAGCCAACAACAATTGAAGCCATGGAATGGTTGCTGCGGTTGTGGTCAAGCGAGGAGGTCTGCTGGCAGCGGTTGCGAAACTCCACCAGCGTGCAGAAGTCTCGCTTTGAGTCCGATGATCCCATCAAGCCGGCAACACTCGTCGAGGAGATTGAAACCAACCCCGAGCCGGTCATTCAGCAGACGTCCGTCGGCGGGCAGGTCATGATCGGAGGGGCGGCGGATCAGAACACGGTCCGCCGCGAGCAATGGCAGCAGGGTGCCAGTCACATGAGTGATCTCCTCCGGAAACACGCTGATGGTGCTGTGATATCGCCTGCGATACAGTTCCTGTTTGCTTCGATGGCCCGTCGTCAGAATCAGGCGCGTGCGGCCGATGAGATCTATCGACGATTCATCAATGAGACATCTGGCGGACCTTGGAACAACGTGGCTGTCGGAGAACTCTGGCTGACCCAACCAACAACGGTCGGCCCAGACGCGGTCGTGCGTTGCAGTCGAGCGGGAACTCCGCCGGTGCTGGATGGATCGTTTGATGATCCCTGCTGGATGCAGTCTTCCGTTGTGCAACTGAAAAACGAAGCTGAGCATCGTCAGACGAAACAGCCGTTCGTGGATGAGAATGTCGATGCACATCGAGCTGCTGTACGACTGGCCTACGATGCACGCTTCCTCTATGTCGCTGCGAGCATTCCGCGTGACCCCTCATTGCCGTCCGACAAGCCGCATCTGCCGGGGCGCACACACGATGCAGACTTGTCCGAATACGATCGCTTGAACTTCGCCTTCGATGTAGACCGTGACTATACGACCTTCTATCAGATCGATGTTGATCAACGAGGCTGGACTTTCGATGCGTGCTGGGAGAACGCGGGTTGGAACTCTCAACGATATATCGCAGCGATCTCGGACGACCGGGAATGGCGGATCGAAATAGCTATTCCCTTCGATGAACTTGTTCCGGAGGCTCCCGCATCGGGTGAGACCTGGGCAGCAGCGATCACCCGCATTATGCCCACCATCGGCGTCGAGAGCTGGTCCTCTCCCAGCGGATCACATCCACGACCGGAAGGGTTTGGATTGTTGCATTTTGAATGAGATGAAAAGGAGACCTCAATCCAGTCCGTAGAGCGCTCCGAACTTGCGTTTGAGGTGATCGGTCAGTGGCTGGTGGGACAGTTTCTCTCCAGTCACCACTTCCAGTAACCGATCGGCCTGGAACTGATGGCCACGCTCATGGATGTTCGTTCTGAGCCAATCTTTCAGGGGGGCAAACTCGCCACGAGCGAACATCTCGGACAGGTCTCCCAACTCCTGCTGGGCTGCATTGAAGAACTGAGCCGCATACATGTTGCCGAGGGCATAGGTTGGGAAATAACCAATCAGCCCCGCACTCCAATGCACATCCTGCAGACACCCGACCGCATCATCGGGCGGTGTCAGGCCGAGGTATTTCTCAAAGGTCTCGTTCCAGACGGCCGGAACATCTGCGACCTGCAGGTCTCCCGAGATCAGTGGTTGCTCCAACTCAAATCGCAACATGACGTGCAGATTATAAGTGACTTCGTCTGCCTCAACGCGGATGAATGATGGTTCGACGATGTTGATGGCTGCATAGAAATCATCAAGCGAAACATCGTCCAGCACCGGGGCAAACGTCCGCTGCGCCGGAATGATGAAGTGTTGCCAGAATGCCCGACTGCGACCGACGAAGTTTTCCCACATTCGCGATTGCGACTCGTGAATGCCGAGTGACGCTGCGGTCCCCATCGCGGTACCGAAGGCATTCCGATTGAGCCCCTGCTCATAGAGACCATGACCGGCTTCATGGAGTGTGCCGAAGAGTGCTTGCGGAAAGTAGTTCTCATCGTACCTCGTGGTGAGCCGGCAATCGCCCGGTCCGATCCCCGAACAGAACGGATGCGCCGCCTCATCGAGTCTCCCGGCCGAGAAGTCGAACCCGATTGCTTCTGCTGCCTGTCGACCGAAGCTGCGTTGAGCAGCAACAGGATAGGAACTGGTGATAATCGAACGATCCGGCTTGTGGGTCGAGCCTGCGATTCGTTGGACGAGTTGCACAAGTTCGTCGCGTAACGGACTGAAGGCCTCCTGAACTTTGGTCGCCGTCATGCCGGGTTCATAATCATCCAGCAGGGCATCGTAAGGAAGTCCGTCGCCATACCCCACGGCTGTCGCTTCCTCGCGTTTGAGAGCGACGATCTTCTCCAGCCACGGTTGGAAGGTTGCGAAATCTCTCTTCTGACGAGCTTCAATCCATGCCTGCTGTGACAACGTTGTGACTCGTGAGAGTTCTTCAACGAGTTTCTGCGAGAGTCGCGTTGCTCGCTCGTATGTCCTGCGGATCTCGCGGACATTGGCCGAAGCTGGTGATTCATTATTGAATTGACTGTCGTTCTCCAATTGTGAGAGTAACTCACCGATCCGTGGCGAGGTCGTCCGCTCATGAACCATGCCCGAAAGCAGTGCCATCTGGTCAGCACGCAACTCGGCCCCTTGTGTCGGCAGGTACGTCTGTTCATCCCATCCCAGCAGATGAGCGCAAGACGCAAGCAGCGACGTCTTCTGAAGATGTCCGATCAGCTCTGTATAGGCAGGTGATTCAGGCGCGGACATAGAGCTTCCTTAAGGGAGGCGGGATCAAAATCGGAGGGAGAGGCGAGATCACGAATGTTGTCGACTTGAGGCTATGGTTCCACACCTTAGAATGCAAGGTTTTGTTTGTGATCCGCACTGCATGAGAACAGATTCAATCAACTGAAAATGTCCTGATGGTCCTGCTTGTCGATAACTATGACAGTTTCGTTCATAACCTCGCCCGCTATCTGGCCGAACTGGGTTGCGAGACGGATGTGGTTCGGAACGATGCAATCGACGTCGAGACAATCCGGCAAAGACAGCCGCAGGCCATCTTGCTCTCTCCGGGGCCCTGCACTCCTCGCGAGAGTGGCATTTGCCCTGCGATCGTTCGTGAACTGGGTCAAGAAGTTCCTATCCTGGGTGTCTGTCTGGGACATCAGGCGATTGCATACTCGCTGGGGGCGGACATCGTCTGTGCCCCCGAGCCAATTCATGGGCGAACGTCGAGCATCTCGCATGACGGTCGTTCACTGTTTGAAGGACTGCCCAATCCGTTGACAGCGATGCGATATCACTCGTTGATGATCGACGAATCGACATTGCCTCCCGAGTTGTCCGTCACAGCGAGATCGACTGAGGGCGTGATCATGGCGATTGAACACCGCGAGTGGCCCATGATGGGAGTTCAGTTTCATCCGGAGTCGGTCCTGACTCAAGGCGGACATGAGCTCCTGAGCAACTTTCTGCGGCGGGCGAGTATCGAAGCGCACATTCCCACCATCCATGAGTTTCAACTCCCGACGTCTGATGATGACTTCTTCAGTCGTGAAATCCTGCGGGATCATCCCTCTCCGGGCAGTCTTGGACTCGGTGGCTGATACTGGTCGCTTGCAACTCTTGAGTCGCAGCAGATGTGGGCCAGCAGATTTTGCAATATTTCTGTCAGCAGCGACCGGTTGCGTGATGGTGGAAAACTATGCGGTTTTTGCTGTCGCTCTAATCGGAACATTCCGCGAGATGCTTTCTGACTCTCGGCCTGTCGCAGAGATCGCTCCGGATTGATGTGATGAATTCCGCCGATATCAGAGAGCGGAGCGTCGGACGGACCGGAGACCTCACAGGTTGCGGCTGTCACGGCCGTAACTCCTTCACGACCGATCGCGAATCGCTCGTGAAGTTGCTCACCCTGATGGGCTGATCAGGGACGAGCCGTGTCCGCCCGCCAGATTGTGCTCGCCGACTGTCACAACGGTTGATGTCCACGCTCATTCCCCCCGACCGGGACCGATGCGAGGACTACAATTATGCGGACGGTTTCTTTCTCGGCAGCACTCTTCTCCGTCACACTCTGTCTGACCGCTCAAGGCTCTGCTGACGAACTCTCAGCCTGGAGTAGCAACTTTGAAACGGCCCAGCAGGAGGCCCAGCGCCTCGACCGGCCGATGCTCATCCACTTCTACACCGACTGGTGTTTCCCCTGTCGGCGGATGGAAAAGGATGTGCTGTCACGTCCAACGGTGACCCAGGTGCTCGAATCGCGATTGATCCTCGTTAAGCTCAATGCAGAACATCATCCGCAGATCGCGCAGCGGTTCGGAGTCGAGTTGTTTCCGACCGATGTGATTGTCGATCCCGCGGGAAAACGCATTCTGTCCTCAACCGGTTATCAGGAGCCTGACAAGTACGTCCGCTTTGCCCGAGATGCCGAACAGATGTACGTCGCAAACAGTCGGCCGACGACTGGCTCTCCTGTGGGAGTGACTCCCGAGCCCCCCGCAGAGCCGCTGTTGCTCGCCATCAACGGATACTGCCCTGTGATGCTGAGCACCGACCGAAAATGGTTGAAGGGTGACCCACAGTACACGGTCAAACATCGAGGCCAGACCTACTACCTGTCGAGCGAGGAAGCGATGGCTGCGTTTGAGGAGGAACCCTCTCGGTACGCTCCTCAGCTGCTCGGCTGTGATCCGGTCGTGCTGATGGATACGGATCTCGCTGTCCTCGGCAGCGTAAAGTTCGGTGCCTTTTACGATGGTCAACTCTTTCTGTTTACCACCAGTGAAAACCGTGTCACCTTCAAGGAAGACCCCGAACGGTACACCCGCACGCGAGTTGTAAAAAATGTTGACGAAATCGACCGCCCGCTGGTTCGCTGACAACTCAGGTGCTTGTGAACGGATCGTCGTCCAAGTGAGGAATGACGTCCTTTCGTCCGGCCCGTCGAAAGGCATCTGGCCACTTGAGTCATGACCACCGCATGTGTGATGATTGAGTGAGATCGCCCGCGATCACTGTCGCTCATCAATCATTCCTCATCGGCCGTCGCATGGACGAATTCTCCGGACAACGCGAACGGTTGCTCGCGACGCTGAGGTCGCAGGGCATTACTGATGACCGGGTGCTTGCGGCCCTCGCCTCAGTACCCCGCGAGAGATTCGTTCCTGTTGCGATTCGGGCAAAGGCCTATGAGAATGTAGCCTTACCCATCGGGCAGGGTCAGACCATCAGTCAGCCGCTCATCGTGGGCATGATGTCGCAACTCCTCCGACTCTCAGGTAACGAGAAAGTCCTGGAGATTGGCACGGGCAGCGGATATCAGACCGCCATCCTCGCCCGCCTGTGCCGAAAGGTTGTCTCTGTTGAACGAATTGCTGAACTCTCTCAGAGAGCGGCGATCCACTTGGCGGAACTGGGCTGCGAGAACGTGGAACTCCACACGGGAGATGGGACGCTCGGCTGGAAAGCCGGCGCTCCCTACGACGCAATTATCGTGACAGCAGGGGCTCCGGACGTCCCGTCACCTCTCTACAACCAACTGAAGATCGGCGGACGACTGGTCATACCGGTCGGTGGCGAAGACTCACAGGAACTGCAGGTCATCATGAAACGTGAATCCGGCCCGGACATCACTGATGTCTGCGATTGTCGTTTCGTGAAACTGATCGGCAACGCCGGTTGGAACCCAGACGACTCCAACTAATGCTCTCACCCCTCTCACGCTGAGTGGCACAGACCTCTGGGTGGCACAGACATTTCTGTCTGTGCCGAGATTATTGCTCCGCAGCATTTCGCACCCCAATTGCAGCCTCCCCAACGTTTCGTTACCTTTCCGCGTAAAGTAATGGTACAGGCATCCGCCCTGCCCTTCGTTTGATCAAAAAACGCATGTCTCTGCTACTCCAGGATGTTCGCAAAAGCTACCGGGAACCGGACGGAAGTCCGCTCCCCGTGCTGAACATTGCGCGGTTTGAAGTGAAACCCGCTGAACAGGTGGCCCTCATCGGTCAAAGCGGAGGGGGCAAGACCACGCTGTTGAACGTTATCTCAGGGATCACGTCTCCAGACAGCGGCCTGGTGCAGGTCGACGGCGTCGACATCACGCGGCTGCACGAGGTCTCTCGCGACCGGTTTCGGGCGGAGCGGATCGGCATCGTCTTTCAAACATTCAACCTGCTCCCCGCATTCTCTGCACTGGAGAACGTCCTGCTGGGGATGACGTTCTCCAGCAGGGTCGATCGCAAGTATGCCCGTAACTTGCTGGAGCAGGTCGGCCTGTCCCATCGATTGAACCACCGGCCAGGGCAACTCTCCGTGGGCGAGCAGCAGCGGGTCTCGGTCGCACGGGCACTGGCCAATCGGCCCAAACTCATGCTGGCTGATGAACCGACCGCGAGCGTCGACATGGCCCATCAGGACACCATCCTTTCCCTGTTGCGGACCGCCTGCTCTGAAAATAATGTCTCCCTGCTGCTGGTCACGCACTCGCCCGAAGTCTCGTCTCAGTTCGAGCGTGTTGAGGAACTCACCGCCTTCAACAAACCGGAGGCAGCCGCGTGAATCTCCTCACCATCGCCTGGAAGAGCATTAAGCAACGGCTGCTGGCTTCAAGCCTGACAGCTCTGAGCGTGGCACTCGGCGTGGCATTGATGATCGCCGTGCTCGTGATCAACGGCGTCGTCGGTCGTATCTTCAGCCAGTCCGGCAGCGGATATGACCTTGTGGTCGGAGCCCAAGGCGGCAGCGAACTGCAACTCGTGCTGAGTTCGATCTACCGCATCGGCAAGCCGTACGACAACCTTCCCTGGCGGTTCTACGAGGAACTGCAGGACTATGCGGGGGTCGATCAGGTCGTCCCGCTCTGCTTTGGCGACACGACGTCTGACGAGGAGGGCAGCTTCCCGATTATCGGCACGCTGCCTCGTTTCTTCGGCCTCAACTATGCCCCGGACCGGTCATTCGGCATCAAGGGCGAGATCCTCAAAGGGACCTGGGATGCTGTCATCGGCTCGGAAGTCGCCCGCGTGAACGGCTGGGACATCGGCTCGGAATTCAAGATGGTCCACGGCGGTGTGCAGGACCATGTGCACGATGAGCGGTTCACCGTCAGGGGCATCCTCGCACCAACCGGCACTCCCAACGACAAAACGGTCTACATCCACCTGCGTGGCTTCTTCATGCTCGATGACCACGCCAAACCAGCATCCGAAGCGATCGAACGAATCGCGACATTGTACGGGGAAGACATTGGCGAACTGCGAACCAAGTACACCGATCTTCTGACGAAAGAGGCGGCTGCCCAAAAGTCGGGCCAACACGTTCATCATCACGGTGGCATTCCAGATATCCAGAAGGAAGTGACTGCCCTGCTTGTGCTCACCAAATCTCCATCGGCGTCGTTTTTCTTGACCGGAAAGCTAAGAGAAGGCGTGATCGCACAGGCGGTCAATCCGGTCTCAGTCATGTATCAGTTAATGCAGAATCTCGTGGGGAACGTTCGCTACGCGCTGATGGTGCTCACGGGGTTGATCATCATCGTCTCGGGCATCGGCATCTTTGTGAGCATCTACAACTCGATGTCCGACCGCAAACGAGAGATCGCCATCATGCGGGCCCTCGGTGCGAGCCGTCAGCAGGTGTTCTCGATCATCCTCCTCGAAGCGATCGTGCTCACGCTCGGCGGCGGCCTTCTCGGCCTCGCACTCGGTCACGGCCTCGTGTTCGCAGCCGCGCCCATCGTCGCCACCCGCAGCGGCCTGCTGATCGACCCCATGCACTTCGAGACAATCGAACTCTGGATCATCCCCGCCCTCCTCGCCATGGCCACCCTCATCGGCATCCTCCCCGGCCTGACCGCCTACCGCACGGATGTTGCGAAGGCGCTTTACGATTGATTATGGCAACGATGTGTGGCCGGGGCTGGAGGACGAAGTCCGAAGCCCCGGTGAGCGGACGGATGGCCATGCTCGAATGCTGCACAATCGATGCTCACCCGCCTATCGGCGTGAGAGCATGACACCCAACTCTCAACATCTATGTTTGCTCAGCAAGAATTGATACCGGTGTTGATGTATTCGACGAATTCGTCACTGAATAGTTCTGTGTCAGAAAAGATGGACGCTCCGTCGAGATCGTCACAGTGAGCAAAGTGAATCCGCCACCATTGAGGAAGGCGTTGCCACGCTTTCTTTGCTGAGAAATCATTGTCAACTTGAAACAGGATCCATAATCTGATTGGTGGCACATAACCAAAATGCGAATTGAGCACTGGGGCGCTCAAACTGAAAAGGTTATTTGTGTTGTTGTGATGTTTGATGTATGCAGGATTCCCTTCTGGCAAATGATTCGATGGGTGGTTGTCTCGTCCATCAATCTCAAAAACCCCCACACATCGACCTCGATCATCGAACCAAGTGTAGTCGACACGGTTGCCAACCTGTTTCCCCTTGGTTTCGTTCCAATACGGAACCTTCACCTCATTACCATCGACCGCCGGGGTGATTTGACCTGGACGAACGATCGCGTTCCAATCTTGTTTTCCAAACACACTGAATCCGAGAAAATGGCCCAGCGACGTTACGATCAGATTGCAATCAAACTTTGTCAGACCAAAACCTGACTCCATGAATTCGTCAGTTTCATACTCCAACTGACGTGCCCTTTCGCATGCTTCAGCCTTCAACTGCTCAAGATAACGTCGCATCTGCTCGGCTGTTTTCATGTGAAGCACTCCAGAAGAAGTTTGACAAGCGGCTACGGATTCAAAAACCCCTGCAGTGCATCGAAGCCGGCTTTGAGGTTGTCGAGATTGGTGGCGAACGACAGGCGGACGTAGCCAGGGGCGCCGAAGGCGTCGCCGGTGACGAGGGCGACGTGGGCGTCCTCCAGCAGGGCTGTGCAGAAGTCGGAGGCGTTTTCGACGACCTTGCCGCTGCCGAGCGGCTTGCCGAAGTAGTGGCTGACGTTGAAGAACGCATAGAACGCTCCTCCTGGCGTGGCGAGTGAGATGTTGGGGATCTCTGCCAGCCGTCCGAGGACGTACTCACGCCGCTTGCTGAACGCGACCAGCATGTCTGCCACACATTCCTGCGGACCGTTCAGAGCAACGACCGCAGCACACTGACTGACGCTGCACGGGTTGGAGGTCTCCTGACTTTGCAGGTTATCCATGGCCTTGGTGAGGTCCGTGGGGGCGAGCGTCCAACCGATCCGCCAGCCGGTCATGGCGTACGCCTTGGAGACACCGTTCACCACGATGGTCAATTTGGCGACGTCCTCGCCCAGGCTCGCGAAGCTCTTGAACTCGCTCCCCTCGTAGATCAGCTTGTCGTAGATCTCGTCCGAGAGGACCGGGATGCCTCGATTGACAGCGACGCGTGCCAGTGCTTCGAGTCCTGCGATAGTGTACGCAGCTCCCGTGGGATTGCACGGGTTGTTGAGCATCAAGAGTCTGGTCTTGTCGGTGATCGCCTCCTCGAATTGCTCAGCGGACAGACAAAAGCCCGACTCCTCGGAGGTATCCACAATGACGGGAGTCGCTCCGGTGAGCTCGACGAGAGCCGAGTAGCTGACCCAGTAGGGAGCCGGGATAATGACCTCATCGCCCGGTCCGCACATCGCGGTCAGGACGTTGTGAATCGAGTGCTTGGCTCCGTTAGAGACGAGCACCTGTGACGGATCGTAGGAAACGCCTGTCTCGCGCTCGAAGGCATCACGAACGGCCTTCTTGAGTTCGAGTGTCCCCCCCGAGGGCGTGTAGTGCGTGTGCCCGGCGTCCATCGCCTCCTTGGCCGCCTGCCGGATGTGTTCCGGCGTGATGAAGTCCGGCTCGCCCAGCGTAAACTCGTGAACTTTGATTCCCTTGCTTTTGAGTTCCTTGGCCTTGGCAGCGGCAGCGATGGTGGCAGAGGGAGCGAGTTTCTTGACGGTCGCGGAGAGTTGCATGGTCGCGGACTTCTGTGGACGAAGGTGAGTGAATGAACGGCCAAACTTGTGGGCCGGTTCAGAGACACGGGACCGCATGAGCGGTTCGCTCAATAACGGACACCGGCAGCGATTGTTTGACCTCAGCGATCCAACGTCAAGCGTCGGAGGCCAACACAGACTCAGGAGTTCGGGATTGATCGATTCGGGCAGTTGCGAAAAGTCTGAAATCGTCCAACAATCGTACGAGTGAGGTTCCCGTTCCCCATTCACCCCGGACTCCAGCTTGTCCCGCCCGGCACCGGTCGGTATTCGTCAACGGAAGAGGATGCACCGTGTCGAAAGTGTTGGCTCGACTCTTCTTGCGACTCGCCGGCTGGCAGGTCGAAGGCGAACGTCCGGCATCGAAGCGTTACGTGATGCTCGGGGCGCCGCATACGTCCAACTGGGATTTCATCTACATGCTGGCGATGGCCAGGGTGCTCGGCATCAGAGTCCGCTGGGTGGGTAAGCACACTCTGTTTCGTTGGCCGTTCGGCGGACTGATGCGTAAGCTGGGAGGCATCCCGGTGAATCGCGTATCGCCGGGCAACTTCGTGAATACGGTGGTCGCAGCCTTTGCAAACGAGCCGGAGTTCGAGTTGCTCATCCCCCCTGAAGGGACGCGGCATTTTCGCCCCTATTGGAAGTCCGGGTTTTATCGTATCGCCAAAGCAGCCGGTGTGCCCGTGGTGATGGCCTATGTGGACTACACCCGCAAAGCGGGCGGCGTCGGTCCCTCGTTCATGCCGTCTAATGACGTGACGAAGGACATGGACATCATCCGTGAATTCTACGCCAACATTCGCGGTGCATATCCCGACCAGTTCAGCACTCCTGTTCTTCACGAGGAACAGCAGGCCATCCCCCAGCAGACAGGCTGACGCGATTAACAACCTGAAGAGAGAAACATGTTCCGTCTCAACATTTGTGGTCTGATTTTTCTTGCCAGCGGACTATTGTCGGACGCGGTGAGTCATGCGGGTGACACATCGCAGGATCAGTCGCGACTGCCTCTGATCGGGTTCACTCAGTTCCGCACGAATCTCCCCGCAGGGCGGTTCGAGAACGTCACGACCATGCGGACACACATCGTGCGGAGAGACGGAACAGGGATGAAGGCCGTTGGTGAGTCGATCATCACCCGCGACCACTCATGGACGCAGTTCGCAGGATGGTCCCCGGACGGCAGGCAGGCCATTGTCGGAAATGGCTGGGAGTCCCCTGACAATGCCCGCTGGGAGGAAGAGCATCGCACCTTCCGCTTCACCGAAGACGGCTGGTCGTACGACATGCATCTCGTCGATCTGGTCACCGGTCACACTTTCAACGTCACAGCCGTCGATCGTGTCAGCTTCTATAACACGGGTCTCTTTTTCTGGCCTGACGATCCCGGCACGCTCGGATTCACAGCACTCATTGACGGCATCTCACATCCGTTCCGCATGAACAGCGATGGCACAGAGAAGGTCGACCTCACGCAAGGCACAGACGGATTCACCTACGGCTTCGAGGCATCTCCCGATGGCAGCCGCGTTGCCTATCACAAGGACTATCAGGTCTATCTGGCGGATGCAGACGGGAAGAACGTCACGAAGGTGGAAACAGGCCACCCCTTCAACTTTGTCCCCAAGTGGTCCCCCGATGGCCAGCATGTCCTGTTCGTCTCCGGCGAACACTACGACTGCCATCCGCATCTTGTCGACCGTGACGGATCAAATCTTCGCAAACTGGCCGACCGCAACGGCTATCGGGGCGTCGTGACGTTTCTGGACGTCGACGACTTCCACGGCGGCAGCAGCGACGTTCCCGTCTGGGCTGTCGACGGGAAGTCGGTGTTCTTCACTCGCAACACCGGGGAGAGCGTCGAACTCTTCCGAGCCTCACTCGACGGACAGCTGGAACAACTCACGCACAGCCCTCCCGGCTCCTCAACCTATCACCCCACTTCCAGCCCGGATGGCGAAGAGATCATCGTCGGCTCCAACAAGACAGGCACACGGCAGTTGTACCTGCTAAACCTTCACACCCAAGACGAGCTTCCGCTCACGAACGTTCCCCCCGGCCACGGTGCCATGTGGCCCCATTGGCAACCATGTGCAGCCTCAGAGTGAGCTACTTCGTGACGAAAGCGTGACTGAGTGAGTCTGCGTTGAACTGCTGGGGGACCTCGCCGTCAGCTGCGTAGAGGTACAACGCACCGATCACGATCGCATTGAGTGCCGAACTCACCAGACTGACCACGATCAGGGCCAGTACGCCGCAAACCAGACCAGCAATCCCCAGTGCCGTCTGACCGGACGTCAGGGCCACAATACCCAGCACCAGCGGGACCATCGCCACCAGAGTGCACAGAAAGGTGATGATGCCGATCCCGAAGTTGGCACTCAGCGACTCTCCCCACGATTTCTTCAGCACTTCGAAAGACCTTCTGACCGCGTCGATGGGTCCGACTTTCTCGACCACCATCACCGGGACCACAAAGTACGTCGCAATCGACCAGGCCCCGCCGAGTAACGCAGTCACGAACTGTCCGACCTTGTCCGAGTACGACTCGATGACTCGCAGGATGACGCCCACCGTCGCGCTCACCAGCGCCCAGGCGACGATTTGCGGCAAACGGGACACGGCTGCCTGCAATCCATCCCCCACGGTCGGGTCGCCTCCACGAAAGCGGATCATGGCACAGGCAATCAGAGCCGTGTTGAAGAACACGATCACTGAGTAGTTCACAAAGTAGAAGGCGAACAACACCACATAGGCCAGCACATTCTGCAACGGCTGCTCGTCCTGAAGGACCCCATCGATGGATTGTGTGGCCCACAGCGGGAACGCAAAGCTGGCAAGCACCAGCAGGCAGGCGATGCCGCTCAGCAGGGGAAAAATCAGCAGTTCCTTATCCAGCCGCAGCACTTCCCAGCTGTTCTTCGCCAGCTCCCAACCATTCGCAATGCGATCGAACATAGTCGTCTCCACCCTTGAACTGGATTGAACTCAAACCGATGGCCACAGCCGTTCCGCGTTTCTCTCCAGAAACTCCTCACCCCAATGATACTCATCCAACAGCCCGGTGACATCTCGTCCGAGAATCGTGAATGCTGCAAAGACAGCTTCAATCGTGGCCAACCCTCCCAGGGGATCGTCGAAGAGCTTGCTCGTTCGCGGATAGGCCGTCTCCCAAGGGGGTAACGTTCTCACGGGAACATCGGCATAGTCGTCTTCCATCTTACCCGCCAGTCGCCACGTTCCATCCAGCACGAGCAGTCCCAGATCAGCATCCGCCGCCGATAATTCCGGTCCCCCCAGCCCCAGACGCACGTAGCTTTTCAGCGTCTCGGTTCCCCGATGCGGGTACTTCCAGAAGATGAAGTCCTCCCGCCCCCGTAGCGGTTCGACCGAACACTTGCTCCGCTTCTCTTTCGGATGCACCACAATAATCGTCGGGAGAGGCATCACTTACTCTCGTTGATCTCCCGGATCTGATCCTCCAGCTTCGCGATTTCCTTTTCCAGACGAGGAACTTCTTTCGGGTCATCCGGTTGCTGGCGGGCTCCTGCCAGTTGCTGGTGAAGCGAGGCGATCTTTTTGCGAGCCGCTTCGACTTGCTTCTTCTGCTTGCGATTGAGAGCCATAATCATTCAGTGTGTATTGACTGGGGTGGGAACACTCGCGAGTGTACCTCAATCTCTTCTCAGCTCGCCACCAGATCATGCACGACTTCCTGACCCCGCTTACCGAATCTCTGGCAGACGGGAAGTTCATTTCCCTGACAATGAGCAAGCCGCGCGGCCCGCGGGCCGATGATGCCGTCAACCGCATCACCGTGCGCCTTGTCGAAGTGAAAGGTCAGACGCTCTTCCAATGGACTTACCAATACTCCAAACGCGAAGTCCACGAGAACTTGTCCGCCTCTCAAGTCACTGAGCGGGTTGCTCAGGAATTCGGATCAGTGTTCAAGCATGCTCATCTCTTCACGGCCGATGTAGACATTGCAGCCAGATCGAACAAACTGGGAGATTGCCGTGTCACCATCTCCCCCGCAAGCAAACGGGCACCAGCGTCCGTCTCTCACGATCGACAGAAGCAGTACCTCATTCCCGAAGGCCAACCGTGCCCGTTCCTTCACGAACTGGGCGTGATGACACTGGACGGACGTGTTCATCGCTCGATGCAGCACAAGTTTCGGCAGATCAACCGGTTTCTTGAGTTCGTGGAAGACGTTATCCCCCACCTGCCAGCCGAGGGGACACTCGACGTCGTCGACTTTGGCTGCGGTCTCAGTTACCTCACCTTCGCCCTGCACCATCTGCTGGCGGTCATCCATGCGCGCGATGTCCGCATTCTCGGGATCGACCGGAACTCACAGGTCATCGACCGCTGCACTCACACATGCGGAAAGTTGAACCTCGAGGGGATCGAGTTCACAGCCGACACGATCGATGCGCAACACACAGCCCGCAAGGTGCATCTGGCGGTCGCCCTGCATGCGTGCGACACCGCGACCGACGATGCACTCGCCCAAGCGGTCCGCTGGCAAGCTGACGTGATTCTCGCCGCCCCCTGCTGTCAGCACGAGCTAGCCCCGCAGCTCGACAGCCCGTCACTCTCCCTGCTGACCAGACACGGCATCCTCCGCGAACGTCTCGCCGCCATGGCCACCGATGCCCTTCGTGCCGCGATCCTGGAACAGGCCGGCTATCGAACACAAATCATCGAATTCATCGACACCGAACACACCCCCAAGAACCTGCTGCTCCGGGCAGTCCGCCAAACCGTACCCGCGATTGATGCCAACCAGGAAGTCCGCATCAACGAATTCAAAATGCTGCTCGGCGTCGATCACATCCGCCTCGAAGAACTCCTGGCTGGTCATTCATCGGAGTAATCCCAGAGACGTATCAGAGCCGCGCCCGTCAGGAAGCGGCCAAAGCAGCGGCATGAACAACAGCACAGAACATCCGGTCATCTCCCGCCATTGTTCCACCTCACGCCATTGTTGCACCAACTGTCATTCCCGCGAAGGCGGGAATCCAGATCAGCGTTGAATGACAAGAGACCATCAGAGACCGCGCCCCGTTCTCACTGGATCCCCGCCTCCGCGGGGATGACGTGTTCGTGTGGGGATGGACATGACCACAGCGATCACAGCTCAGCGCGGAAATCATCGGGTCCACTCCCTCCCGGGTGTAGCTCTGAGTGTGCACAAAAAAATACGGCTGCTCGTGTTGAGCAGCCGTGAGAGGATCACCTTCAACAAGTTCGCCAGCCGCGAATCAGAAGTCGCCGCTGCCGATGATGTCCTGGCCGTAATCGCCCCCGTTGGAAGACACGAGACCAACGTAAACGACGTCTGCAATGCTCTGGTTCAGAGTCTTCGCACTGCCATCACAGAAGACTGCATTCACGACACCGGGATGCAACGAACTGGGACGTGGCGATTCTCCTTCGGGAGCAGAGTTCAAATTGGAGTTGATCCGCGACGCACTCGTGCTGATCAGTGGGTCGACGTCCGTGGTGAACTGGAAGTTCATCGTTCCATCTCGGAGAATAAGACCACTCGACTTTCCAGCCGCAACATCCAAGCCAATTCCATCGACTTCTGCCGTGATTTGTGCAAAATTTCCGGCCCCGGATTCCGCCCCCGCCACGAGGAAGGCAAGGTCCTGAGCGACTTCGGAACCCCATTGTCGAGCAGCAAGGTTTTCGCTCACCATGATCGTATTGGATTGGCCGTCACCCCGGGAAATGAAATCCAGCGTCATTTTCTTGGGCTGACGTTGAGTGCTGCCGTTGAAATTGGATTCCCGCCAGAAGACGCCCGTCGAGAAGGTGGCCAACTCGTTTTCGTCAACATTCGTCGTGAATCCCCAGTCATATCGTCCAACCTGGTGCAGAGTCGTCTCGACATCCCAGCGACCTTCGGTGATATACCCGCCATTCACCACGAAGCTCAGGTTGCCTGCATCGTCAGCGTTTAAGTCGTCTGGGCAATTGAAGATCGCCAGACCGGTCGCCAACAGATTGGACGTTGCATTCGGATTGGTCAGGTCCGTGTTATTGGATTCCTGCAACCTTTCATACAAAGGAGTTTGATCGAGCAGCGGCAAGAGATGAACTGTCCATGGCGCCTCGGAATAGAGTGTATCTGTGCCATCGGAAAAATCGAGACTGAGTCCACCGGACCTCGTATGCGCGGTTGACACGGTTCTGTCAATGACGCCTGAGGTGAGATACGGCAGACGGCCATTGTTGTTGGTCGCGAAGTTTTGCATCGCGAGTCCGATCTGCTTCATGTTGTTAATGCACTGCGTGCGGCGGGCCGCTTCGCGGGCGTTTTGCACGCCGGGCAGAATCAGCGAGGCCAGCACGGCGATGATTGCAATCACCACCAGCAGTTCGATTAGCGTAAACCCACGGCGTCTCTGGTTCATGGCATGACTCACAATTAGAACAACTGAAACGGGAAGAAGCACAAAGCGTGCGGACAATGTTGACAACTATCGCGACAACCGAGCTGCAAGGAAACTGGACTTGAGCTTACTTGAGATCGATGTCGTATGGTCCACCTGATTCCGTAATCGTCACGGTCACTCCCGACTGAGCGGGGTCCGTGAATTTGTCATCAACAGCCGATTCTCCGGCGATCGCCTCACCCGCTTCGTTCATCCCCGGCGGGGTCTTCCAGGACTGAACGCCAACCTTGTAATCGCC
>JAGQQG010000102.1 GCA_020426325.1 Planctomycetaceae bacterium
ATGGGTTGACCGCAACGACACGTAGAGGATTCGTCCATCCGGAGAGATCGCCATCGGACCTGGCGCGCCGTTGACAGCGAACCCTTCGCCTTGAACCAGTTCTCCCGTGGTGTCATCGATCTCAAACCGAGCCACCCGCTGTTCGCCGGAAACCGAGACTAACAACACAGAGTCAGCACGGAGAGCAGACGTAAACCCCATGACTCCTGCACACAACATCAGGAAACCTCGCATCGGTCAACTCCGGCTTTGGATTTGGATATCACAGGATATCCTGAAAGTCTGCACGAAGTCACGTCCAGCCAAACGAGTTGCTATCAGCGGACATGTGGTTGAGCTGCTGCAATCCCAAAGAATCTCGGAGTTCATCCACGCTGACCAAAGCGATTACTTCAGAGATTCTTCTGCATTCGGGTATGCTGATGGAGAAGAACGTAAACAGCTGTCGGGTCAGAGAAGACGTGGCAGCAAGCATGGCGGACATTGCACGAAGCAATGTGCAATTAACATTGCCTGTCGAATCACGCCGACTTCTTGACCGCCTGCTGTTCTTCCTCGATCAGCCGCTGAAGTGTCTCGACATACAAGTCGAGAAACGACGCCGAGTCGGCATGAGAGAAGATCTCTGGATCACAGTTGGCGTTGATACAGAGATGACCTCCGTAGGTTCCGACTGCGATCGCGACAGCGGTCTGCGGGCGAACAGGGGCCGTTCCGAGTAATGCTTCCAGTGTGACCGACCCAGCTACGCATCGGCCTTTGTTGAGTGGAAATCGGTTCCCCACAGCTCGACGCACTTCACCAATGTTCGTCAACACAGCTGACGTGTAACAGTAGCTTGAGCGGCTACTGCAGAGCCTCCCAATCCACGGGAAATATGTGACGACGCCACCCACGCCCAGCGTAAACACGGGTCCGTCAACGCCACCGACAGTTTGAGCGGTTCTTTTCGAGATCCGCTTCAACAATTCATCAGAATCATCCTCGGCAAATGAAGTGAGTGCCATATAGCTCAGGATGTTCGCGGCCGGAGAGTCGTCATGCAGCGGAGTCCGCAGACTGACCGGGACACCCAGTCTCAAGGTGCGCCTGCGTCCACCCGCGTCATGGAACTCGTTCCAACGACGCATGGTTTGAAACATTACCAGAGCATAAAGATCGTTCGCTGAGACCATCCGTTTGGCCGCTTCCCGTTTGATGGCCCGCGTGGTGCCCTGATCGATCTTCCGGGAGACCATGTTCGGGAATTGCGGTTCGCGATCATCATGAGGGTGAAGAGCAGACGGTGCCGCAATTGGCGAAGGGACTTGTGTCACGAATTCCCAGGCACATTCGACCACTCGACGAAACGTCTCGAATCGAGGTTTTCCGTCCGGCCAAAGCTGTCCACGATCTCGCAGACGTTCGAACGTCACAGGCTCCAACTCGGGAGCTTCTTCGCCTTCGGGCGTGGTCGATTTTCCGTAGATCGCCAGCAAGTCGCCAATGAATCTGACTGCTCCCAGGCCATCAGTCGCTGAATGATGGAACTGGAAGAGAATACGTGACTCGTCTGGCTGATACGTCACCCATGTGCGAATCCCCGGCTCTGTTTCCAGATCGATGTGATTCTGTTCGGGTCGAGCATTGCTTTCGGGTGTCGTGATCCAGACCACGGGATTCACCCGATCGCAGGCGGGCACCCATGACCAACTTCGGCGAACTTTCTTCACCACACATTGAAGCAAAGGATGACGTTCTAGCGCCTGCCCGTAAGCTCGTCGAAATGCGTCCTGATTCAGGTCACCTGAGAGGCGAATTTCCACGAAGATCGACATCGGATGAGACGGTCGATCGTCGATCAACATGTAATTCTCGAAGAACGACAGTGGCAGAGGGAACAAGTCCTCCGGCCACTCTTTGCACTTAGCAATCCTGCCGTCACGCGATGAAATCGAGCCCTCATTGCTCCTGATCGCGAGAAGACCCTCCCTGGTCTGTCTGTCGTTCAAGGCATCTGCCTCTACTCGGAAAAGGGTTGATCAGTATCGATAGTAGTCCGGTTTGAATGGACCTTCGACTGGTACATTGATGTACTTGGCTTGTTCAGGTGTCAGCTTCGTCACCTTCACACCCAACTTGCCGAGGTGCAGTCGTGCGACTTCTTCATCGAGATGTTTCGGCAGCACGTGCACACCGATCTCGTACTCGTCGCCACGGGTCCAAAGTTCAATCTGTCCGATCGTCTGATTTGTGAAGCTATTGGACATCACGAATGACGGATGTCCTGTTGCACAACCCAGGTTCACGAGACGCCCTTCAGCAAGAACGAGAATGCCCTTGCCGTCGGGATAGTGGTACTTATCGACCGGTCCCCCGACATCAGAGTTCTTTTTTATGCATTCTTTTCGGACATCGGAACGTCCGTTCAGGTAAGCGATGTCGATCTCCAGGTCGAAGTGGCCGATATTGCAGACTATCGCATTGTTTTTCATGACGTCCATGTGTTCACCACGGATGACGTCACGACAGCCGGTCGTGGTCACAAAGATATCGCCTTCTGCTGCAACCTCTTCCAGTGTCGTGACCTGATAACCTTCCATGGCTGCCTGCAGGGCACAGATCGGGTCGATTTCCGTGATGATCACCCGGGCACCGAGTCCCTTCATTGCGTCAGCACATCCTTTGCCGACATCGCCAAAACCACAGATGACGACGACCTTACCTGCGACCATGACGTCGGTTGCCCGCTTGATGCCGTCCGCCAGTGATTCGCGGCAACCATAAAGGTTGTCGAATTTGCTCTTTGTGACAGAATCGTTGACGTTGATCGCTGGCATCCCGAGCTTGCCCTCATCATGCATCTGATGCAGACGATGCACCCCGGTTGTCGTCTCCTCGGTGAGACCTTTGATTTCACCGAGGAGTTCCGGGTATTTCTCATGCACCATGTAGGTGAGGTCGCCCCCGTCATCGAGAATGAGATTGAGCGGCTTCCCATCCGGCCAGAACAGCGTCTGCTCGATGCACCAGTCGAACTCTTCCGCGTTCATGCCCTTCCAGGCGAACACGGGAATGCCCGCAGCCGCCATCGCTGCCGCTGCGTGGTCCTGAGTCGAAAAGATATTGCAGCTGGACCAGCGGACTTCCGCACCCAACTCAATGAGCGTTTCCATGAGTACGGCGGTCTGAATCGTCATGTGCAGACATCCTGCAATCCGTGCTCCCTTGAGCGGCTTGCTTTGCCCATACTTCTCGCGGAGGGCCATGAGACCCGGCATCTCAACCTCAGCAAGTTCGATTTCCTTGCGACCGAACTCGGCCAGGGACATGTCTTTGACGCGATAAGGGAGAGTTTCTGTTGTCGACATCGTGTGTTGCCTTTGATCTCAGAGTGAGAAATATGCTTGATGTTCAGCGGGCGGACCCGTTTTAGACGGCCTTTGTCCGATCAGACCTTGCTGACTGGAGAGGGAGGATCGAGCACAAGCGCCGATCCAAGAGGCGAAACCAGGCAAATTCTGCCGATCTCACAATTTGTACCGTTCCCGTCATGAATGAAGATAGTCAGTCAGACCCTCCCCAACAACGCCATTTCTCCATTGCAGGACACGATTTCGGAGAATCGTTGCCCCAGATGGACTCATTTGAACCACTCATTCGCTTGTGATTCTCACCTTGGGCGCACTCCCGCTTCCGGTTAAATGTACCGCACCTCTCACTCGGGCAGCGATTTCTCCATTGCTGCCTGTTCAAACACCTGCCTCACATCTCGATTCGTCAACGAATCTGCTCCCAGGTTCGGATCGGCGTACACCCCCCTTCTGGATGCCCTGACATGCACAAGTCGCAACGACTGCGAGACTTGCTACCACTCCTCGCCTGTCCGGAATGTCAGGAGCCGGGCGGTCTCTCGATCGAAACGGTATCGGCTCAGCAGGCCGAAGAATGGCAGACTGTGCTCCGTGAACAGGCTCGTCCTGAGCAGCAAATCATCTGCGGCAGTTGTCATCGTGCCTACCCGGTTACGATTGATGGCATTCCTGTCCTCTGGTCACACATGCTGGAGCAGACTTTTGACCATCTCGAGGAAGATGTGAACGGCGTCAACCCGAGCGAACAGGATGTCAAAGCGGCCAACATCCAAGTGTACGATCAGATCTCGGATGCTTACGACAGCGAAGGAGTCCATGCCGACGCGGTGACCCGATCTCGCCTCGTCAGTGCGTTTGTCGAAGCGACGAATACCCGTCAGGGAACACACCTCGACGTCGGTTGTGGGGCAGGAAACGTCTTGCAATTCTTTTCAGATGTCCTTGAAGGACCAAAGATCGGCATGGATGTCAGCCTTTCAGGTTTGCGTGCCGTCCGCAGGAAGGGTTTTCATGCGGTGCTGGGTGATGCGGAGAAACTGCCGTTTCCCAACTCATCGTTGGGCCTTGTCACTGCATCATCCGTCCTCCATCACCTGTTCCTTCCGGATCGGTTGATGCAGCAGGCACACCGAACTTTAAGCACGGGAGGCGTCTTCCTGACCGATTTTGACCCCAATGCCCGTGCGGCGGAATGGGGATGGCTGGCCCTGCAACTTTACGCTCTGAGGCGTCCTGTCTATCACCTGCTGTCACTCGGACGGCGCCGTGTCTTTCACGGAACTGAACAGGTTCAAGTCTGGAATGCGGTTGCTGAGTTTCACAACAAACCTGGAGAGGGGTTCGATATCGGTAACCTCCGGTCGGCCCTGGTTCGGGCGGGATTTGAATTACATCGAGTCTTCCCACACAACTGCCACGACTCATCGGTCAGCAGCGGATCATTCGTCCAGCCCTCTCCGCGGCATCTGCTGGTGCAGGCTCTCTCCGGTCGAAATCCATTTCATCGCGACAACTCGGACACATTGCTGACAGCATCCGTCAAACCGGTGAAGGTGCACAACGATGAGATTTCACCGTCTGGGAGGCGTCAGGTGCAGGAGTTGTTTGCAGAGAGTCACTCCGGTCTGCAAGAATCATCAAAGCCCCATCAGCCCCAGGGCGGCCATGTTATCCGGGCTGCATAATCTTCCCCGAACTTTGTTCCGCAAGACTGAGTCCGGGTCACCCGAATCAAAAAACTCTCCATGCGTGATGTGTATCAGCCGAACTCATTCGGCCTGTCGATCGAGATCTTTCCCCCCAAGACGCCCCAAGGGGACAATGCTGTTTTCGAGCACCTTCAACGACTGAAGCCGTTTGCTCCTGCATTCGTCTCATGTACTTACGGTGCCGGGGGATCGACACAAACCCGGACCGTCGAACTCTGTCAGCGAATTCAGAACGAACTCGGAACCGCGGCGACCGCACACTTCACGTGCGTTGGTTCAACTGTCGACGAACTGAAAGACTGGTTGACTTACGCTCACTCACAGGGCATTCGCAATATCATGGCCCTGCGCGGCGACCCTCCACAGGGAGAGATTTCCTTCAAACCGGTCGAAGGGGGACTGCAACATGCCAATGAACTCGTCAGCCTGATTCGTGAGCAATTTCCCGAAATGGGAATTGGCGTCGCCGGCTATCCGGAGAAGCATCCCGAAGCTTCCAACGCGCAGACCGATCTCGACAACCTCAAGCGAAAAGTCGATGCGGGAGCAGACGCGGTTTTCACACAACTGTTCTATGTGAATGAGAACTTTTTCCGATTCCGTGATGCCTACACAAAAGCCGGCATCACGGTGCCTCTCGTGCCGGGCATCATGCCCATTACGTCATTCGCTCGCATCAAGCGCATCACATCGATGTGTCAGGCCGTCTTCCCAAACGAACTCTCCCAACACCTCGAAGCGGTGCAGGAGGATGATCAGGCACAGTTCAGCATCGGCGTCGAATACGCAATTCAGCAGTGTCGTGAACTGAAAGCCGCAGGGGTCCCGGGAATGCACTTCTATGTGCTTAACCAATCCCAGGCCTGTGAACAGATCCTCGCTGCGCTTGGGTGACAGCCTGTTCTGTTTGACACATCACCTCCGGCGATGTCGATTCACGCTCGCCCAGTCATTCGCTCGAAGATTTCGCGTTGCTCGATCAGGGCCGCGACTTTGTCCTTCGGATCTGTTCTCGCCTCGAGCAGGATCCAACCGGAATAGTTCATGTCCTTGAACAGGTCCATCAACTGCTGATAAGGGTACTCTGTACTGTTCAACTCTCTCACATGAACCGTTTCGCCAAAGCGGTCCTTCACAAGGTTGAAATTGTACTCCAGACCTTCGCCGGTGAGATCGACGTCGTTGGAGTTCCAACAGACCCCCACATTCGGGTGATCAGCGACGTCAAAGATTGCCTTCATGACCGGCAACTCGCTTGTCGTCTTGCCGTGGACTTCTACGCGAATCTGCTGACCGAAGCCTTCGCCGTATGCTGCCACCTCGTTGAGTGCATTGCCGATCTGCTCGATCGTCTTCTCAGGTGGCACGTCAGCGGGGAGTGAATTCGGCTTGACCTTCACGCCTGTGCCACCACAGTCGTGCATCAGTTCGATGTACTGCTTCGTCAAATCAATATTTGCTTGCAGCTTCTCAGGGTCTGCTTCGTGATACTGGGCGTTCGAACCGTATCCCACGAGCGTTACCGGACTGTCGGCAAAACGCTTGCGCACTTCCGTCCTCTCAGCTTTGGAGAGTCTCGGCTCCACCCCGTGTGCATGTTCCGTCCGCAACTCGACACCAAGGATGCCCGCCTGTTCACACACATCGAGCAGGGTCGGCAGGTCCATATCCTTACCCCAAAGGTAAGTGACCAGCCCAAACCGCATCCCTGTTTCATCATCAGCAAAGCCCCGGGCAAACTTCGGGGAGACTCCGAGTCCTAATCCGGACAGACCAGCGGTCGTCATTCCCTGGATGAAGTTGCGGCGTGAGATCGTCGTCATGGTGAAGTCTCCAAATGAATTTCTGCTCATTCTGTCTGTAAACGAGCGCCAATTGATGCAATCTGGATGATGAGTCGTTGATCGAGGATCAATACGATCCCGAGTTTTTCAAATGTCCAAATCCTTCACGTCCAATGCATGCTTCTCGATGAACTCGCGACGAGGTTCAACATGATCACCCATCAGGACCCGGAAGATTTCCTCGGCGGCGGCGGCGTCTTCCAGTGTCACCTGTTTGAGGACGCGTGTCTCTGGATTCATGGCCGTTTCAAACAATTCGTTGGGATTCATTTCACCCAAACCTTTGAAGCGGGTGTACGTCAGACCACGGCTTCCCATCTCTCTGAGTGTCGGAACGAGTTCACGCAAGCTTGTCAGACGCTTGGGGGACTCTTCCGATTCGATCGTGTATGGGTAGACCGCCTCTGCATTCCGCGGCGGTGCGGGAATGAGATCGTTCAACGACAGACCGAAGTCTGTTTTCAAAGTCTTGAGTACCGTGTTGATCGTCCGGACCTCGTGTAGATCTGTCACCTGCAACTCTGTTGGTTTTTGTTCAGAAGTGACGGGTGCGGAATCTTCCTGTGGCTGCTCTGATTGCGGGAGTTCGTCAGCAACCTTGAGTTCCTCACCTATCTTTTGTTGTTCCGATGCGAGGAATTCATCAAGCTCTGATTTGCCTGCGAACCAATGTTCCTCGGCTCCCAGGAATACTCGGTACCGGGGCAGGAGTCCGGCGTCCGTTGCATGGTCGATCGACAATCGCCGGAGGCTAATTCCGCGTCGTTCAAGCGTCTCCAACGGCTCCTCGATCTGCGACATCAACTCAGCCAGTTGACGGAGCTGTTCATTCGTCAGAGAGACCTCTGCCGATCTCGTCCCGCGATCCAATTCATCCAATCGATCGGATAACAGGCTCTCTCGTGGATGCAATTTAAGGTTTGCTTCACCTAACCCCAACTCAAGAAGCTCCGTCATCATCTCTTCATGAGTCTGCACGTATCGGGGAGTCTGCTTACGTTTTCCTTTGGGCAGCACCCGATACAGCGGCGGTTGTGCGACGTAAACACACTCCTGCTTGACAAGTTCCCGCATGTGTCGGAACAGGAACGTGAGAAGCAGCGTCCGGATGTGTGACCCGTCCACGTCTGCGTCGGTCATCAGGATGAGCTTGCCGTACCGACGTTTCGAGATGTCGATTTCTTCGGCCATCGGAGGGATACCGATCGCCTTGAACATGGCAGCCACTTCCTTGTTACCCAGCACTTTGACGATCTGTGCCTTCTCGACATTCAGGATCTTGCCACGCAACGGGAGGATCGCCTGTGTGCCGGAATCGCGTCCAGTATCCGCGGAGCCACCGGCCGAGTCACCTTCCACAAGATACAGTTCCGAAACATCAAGTGAGTGATTGCGGCAATCACGAAGTTTCTCTGGCAACCCGCCGCCGCTGACTTTGTTCTTGTCGCGAGCCAGATCACGTGCCTTCCGAGCGGCTTCTCGAGCCTCAGCAGCACGCAGTCCTTTGTTGCAGATTGTCTTGGCAATCGTGGGATTCTCCTCCAGGAACTTGGTCAGTCCTTCCCCAACCACAGATGCCACGATGCCGTCAACTTCCGGATTTGTCAGCTTGATCTTTGTTTGAGCCTCAAAGCTGGGATCGGGGTGACGCACCGTGATCACAGCTGCGATCCCCTCGCGGAAGTCTTCCCCTTGCGGGGCCGTGTCCTTGAAGATGTTGGCTTTCTTCCCATAACTGTTGAGCACACGCGTGAGTGCGGAGCGGAATCCACTCAAATGCGTTCCGCCCTCAGAATTGTAGATGCCGTTTGCATAGCAGCGGATGTTCTCAGAAAAGCCGTCATTGTACTGCAACGCTACGTCGACACCGACAATACCAGACTCACCTTCCTGCTCACCCTGGAGGTGAATGACTGTCGGAAAGAGAGCATTCTCCGTTCGATTGAGATGTTCTACGAACGCGACCAGTCCGTTCTCGTAACAGAACTCATCGGACTGTCCGGAACGTTCATCTTTGATCTTCAGCCTCAGGCCCGCATTGAGGAATGCAGCATCCTGAAGCGTCTTGTGGAGCACGTCGTAAGAAAAATTGGGGTTGGGGAAAATCGAAGGATCGGGCTTGAAAGTGATCTTCGTTCCGGTCTGGTCAGTGGCCCCCAGTTTGGTGAGTTCGGCGCTCATTTCGCCTTTGATGAACTCCATCGTCCAGACATATCCCTCGCGCCTGACTTCGGCTTCCAGCCATTCGCTGCACGCATTCACCGCTGTGATGCCCACACCGTGGAGTCCGCCGGTTCCTACCGTGTAGCCGCTCGTGCGGTCGAACTTTCCCCCCGCATGAATCTCTGTGAAGACGACTTCGAGAGCCGAGCGATTCTCCATCTCCGGCATCTTGCCGACGGGAATCCCCCGTCCATCATCCATGACTGTGCAAGATCCATCGCCGTGAATCGCGACATCAATCAAAGAAGCATGACCGTTGACCGCCTCGTCAATCGAGTTAGCCACGAGTTCATAGATGAGGTGATGCAACCCGTGGAGATCACGACCGCCGATGTACATCTCCGGACGCAAGCGAATGCCCTCGACCCCCTCCAAGGCTCGAATCTGTCCTTCGCCGTATGCAGTTGATGGGTTATCTGACTCGTTGGAACTCGCCACCGTGGGTGACTCCTTCTCTGCAATTGTTCAATGAGAAACTTTGATTTTACGATTGGCCGACCGATGTATTCAGTCGAAACTTGATCCCATGAATCGACAGATCGCTGTGGTCACTCGCCAATCGTTCACAAAGTGAGAACTTGTGAAACGCTTCCAATTCCTGCAGGGTCGCTGAATTCGCGACCGCGACCTGTAACACTCCGTTTTTGATGCCCTGCACCTTCGTCCGCTGTGCGATGGATTCGCCAGCAACTTCCCTCCACACATCCTGCAGTTGCCGATTCGTCTGCACTCGTCCAAACCCTCGCAGGCTGAACAACTGCGAAAGGACATCACCCAACTGTTGCGGTTCATCCGCTCGACGACGAGGGTCTGACTCCATTCGTACTCGCTTTCTACGAACTCCTGATACCGATCCAGTCCTCCTCAGGCACGATCACGTGAAAGGGGCATGACCACATAGGAATAGTTGTCATCTGCTGTAAACACGGCCGCACTGTTCCCGTCAATCAGCTTGAGAGTCACTTGTGCGGCCGGATCCAGAACCTTGAGAAAATCGCTGACGAACCGTGGGTCAAATGTGACCACAATCTCCTCGCCGTCATAGCCGATTGGCATCTCAACTTTCGAGGCACCGACGTCCGCAACCTGACTGCTGAGTCTGAGCGTCCCGTCACCGAATGTGAAATCAACGCCCCGGCTTTCGTCATCCGTGACAATCATCGCCTGACGCACGGCTGAGTGAAACGGTCCAACCACCATCTCAATTTGAGCGTTAAAGTCTTTGGGGATCACATCCTGGTATCGCGGAAAGCGTCCTTCAACCAGCCGACTGTAGATGGTTGACTGGCCCGATTTCACCAGCACATCATTGTTGCGGACGGCGATCCAGACTTCCTGGTCATTGTCAGCAACGCTGCGTTCGATGAGTGACATCGCTTTTGCCGGGATCACCGGCTCGCCCGTTTCCTCGATCACGTTCCCTTTGGCCACACAGGCTGAATGGGTCACGGCCAGACGACGACTATCGGTTGCCGCAAGTGTGATTGTCTCCGGAGTCAGGTCCAGTCGTACACCTCCGAGAGCGTACCTTGTGCTTTCCACATCCGTCGCGAAGATTGTGCGATGAATGAGCTGCTTGAGCGTCTTGCCAGCAACGGCATGATAGTTCTCTCCAGTAAAGCCCTCGACGTCCGGAAACTCAGCTGGATCTTCCGTCGACAAACGAAACTCACTCGTCCCAGCACGAACCCAGAGTGTTCCATCGTCCACTTCGAGAGAGATCGTTTCATCCTGAATCTCACGGAGGATCGCTGTCATCCGTTGAGTGGGAATGAGGACTTCCCCGGTTGAATCCGTCTCCACCTCGGGAAGCGTGTAACGGATGCCGACTTCCTGATCGGTCCCGATCAGTGTGGCCTGTTGATCAGCCACGATGAGCTTCACATTTTTGAGAATCTCTTTGGGAGTCCGGGAGGGAACCACACCGCTGACCGTCTGGAAAGCTGCGGCCAGCATCGTTCGGGGGCATCGAAGTTTCATGTTTCAGTCTCTCGAAGAGGAACAGTGTCAATCACCGTTCAGCGTTGATGAATCGCATTCTTTCGTAAATCAAGAAGATCTTTTAGCAGTCGTTGTATTGTTCGGCCATGAATTGTGGAACTTCGAATCCGACACGAACGAAAGGTGTTGTGAAAGCGGGTTTTGAAACGTTTCTGGTTAACAATCCTGGTGTCGATATCATGTCAGTTCATCTCGGAGAGTTCGATGATCTAACGTGCATGAAGCTGTCAGTTATCAAGGAGGTTGATTTGTTTGGCTGTTTTCTTCAATGAATCCAATCAATGACCCCACAAGTTGACCACAGGCTGTCGACAAATCATGTGGAATTTCAAGTCGTCTGAAGTCGATCACGAAGTCCATCGACCTGTTGTCGAAAAGCGGAATCGCTTTCCAATCGTTCTCGAACGCGTTGGCAGGCGTGGACGATGGTGCTGTGACTGCGGCATCCGAAATAACGCCCGACATCGGCATAGGCCCGCTGTCCCCATTCTCGGGCTGCAAACATGGCGATCTGTCGCGGAATCACAACAGTGCGGACTCTCCCCGCTGAACGGAGCGCAGACACCGTCGTGTCGAATTCGGACGCAACGAGTTTGGTAATCTGTGGAAGGGACGGTTTGTGGTCCAGCGTCATGTTGTTGATCACGATTGAAACGATCTCGCGGCTGATTGGTTCCCGACGCTGATGGGTGATTGAGAGGAGTTGGGTTACAAATCCTCTCAATTCTCTTGGAGAAACGGCCATGGACATCGCAATCATCTCGGCCAAGTCTTCTTCCAACTTCAGTCCGTTGGCCGAAGCAAAATGCATGAGGAGTTTTTGCCGAGAGACCTGCGCCGGGAATGGCATGTGAGCACAGATTCCGCCCAGCAGGCGATTTCGAAGTTTCGGCGAGAACTTGTCTAATTCGCCGGGTGACTTTCGACAGGAAAGGAGCACGCGACCACCATTGGAGAGAACCTCGTCGAGGATCGCGACTAGCTGCTGTTGTGTCAGGAGACGCCCCTCGAGCGAGTGGAGATCCTCGCAGACAAACAGGTCGGATTGCCGCAGAGAATCCTGCAATTCCCGAATGGATTCAGCCAGCGAGGCTTTGGTGAATTGTGATTCCAACTCTTTAGCAGTCAGGTGCGTGACAAATCTCGTGCGATTATCGTGTTGGAGTTCACTGACTGTCTGTCGAATGAGGTGCGTTTTTCCGATCCCGGAAGGGCCAAAAAGCGTGACCATTGGGGCAGAGGTTTCTCGCAGCCGGGCAAGCGCATTCGCGGCAAATTGACTCTCCGGCAGGAGAACATACCGACCAAATGTCTCATCACTGCGATGCAGCATAGAAGTTGTCTGTTTCTTGGGATGAGGAAAAAATTGTCCCGGAGGCATCTTCTCAGTTTACCAGATTTCTTCCCCCAATACGATCACATGGCACATCTCGGAGGGTAGGATCGCATGTGAATCAACTCTGTAGATTTTATTCAAGACTGATGATCAGGCATCAGCGGGTTGACCGGGATCACAACGCAATCCATGATGGCGGAGACAGGTCAAATGGCCACGAAGTCGTAAGGGTCTTGAGAAATGAGTGTTGCGAGTAGACTCTGGTCGAAAATTGGAATGATTCTGCTCCTCGCGATCATCTTGGAGGGAGAATCATCGATTCATCCATGTCATGCTGCTGACAATGCTGCGATCAAGCAGTCGGTCTCCAAGGCCAGGGACTATCTCCATTCGACGTTTGGCAAATATCAGTCAAACAGAAAACTGCTTGCTGCTTATGCCCTCTTGAAAGCGGGAGATCCTCCGACAAGTCCGGAGATCGCTGGAGTTTTGGCTGATATTGAGAAGACCTATTCGGTGGGGAGCGAACAACTGGTTTTTCGAGGAGAGATGGTCTACGAGGCCGGTGTCGCTGCCATGCTGCTGGTCGAGGTTGATGCCGAGAAATATCAGCCGATGATCGAGAACATCGCGAATGCGCTACTCAACGACAGAAGAGAAAACGGGAGTTGGGATTATCGAAGGGGAGATGGTGACACCAGCGTGACTCAGTACGGCTGTCTCGGACTCTGGGCCGCCGCACGAGCTGGTGTTGAGATTCCTGATGAAGCATGGGACAAGATCCTGCAATGGCACTTTGCGACTCAGCTTTCCGATGGTGGCTTTGCTTACACGCCAGGCAAAGCCATCGGTCCGGGTCAAGGAGCTCCCACACTGAATATGACAGGAGCCGCGATCGGTAGCATGTCGATTGCAGCCATGTACCTGTTTCCGGAACAGATGGGTCAAGCCAAAAGAGCCGCGGCATCTCAGAAGAAAGCAGAGTCTGCCGAAGAGACAAGGAAGTTCGGAGTCCTGGATCGCAGCCTGCCAGAATCCGAAGAGGAACAGGGAGCGGGTGACGAAAACCTGCCGATCACTCGCAGACCACAAGGACCATACAAAGTCAGATCATCATTTTCAGAGTACAAACAGCACGTTGCCGCTGCCGTTAACTGGATGAATGGCCACTTTGAGGTCGTGAATTCCACTGGTCCCAAGATGTACTACTACTACACCCTTGAACGAATGACCGCCTTGACCGAGATTGATCAGTTGGCCGGGCAGGATTGGTTTGATGTCTGTTCAGAGGCGGTGATTGGGAGGCAGCTTTCCGATGGGAGTTGGAATCTGGCTGTCCATGATGGCGGCGGAGTCTTTCCAGTCGGTACGAGTTTCGGGATTCTGTTTCTCACACGATCAACCGCAAAGCTGCTAAATCGCATGCCTGGTAGATCGGCCATTGGCGGAGGACTCCTCGCTGGGGGCCGTGGTCTCCCGGATGATCTGAAGCAGGTCGACCTCGAACAGGGAGACGTAAAAGCTCGTGAACCATCCGGTCCGCTCGATGAATTGCTCAGGGATCTTTCGAAAGCCGGAGGCGATGATCTGTTTGAAGTTCAGGAAAAGATCGTCGAAAAGATTCAGTTGGGCGACCGTTCGGAACTGGTCGGTCAAACTGATCAGCTTGTCAAGCTCCTCGATCGCCCGGAACCGCAGATTCGACGAACAGCCATGTGGGCGCTCGGTCGGTCCGACGACCTCTCGCTGGTCCGCTATGCCATAGAAGCGATCCTCGATGACCCGGATACCGATGTTTTGATCGAAGCCCATGCAGCGCTGTGCTGGTTCTCGAGGAGACCAGACGGATTCGGACTTCCCGACAATCCCATCGCCTCACTTTCGCCTGATGTGAGCGATGAGGATCGCAAGGCAGCGGTCGACAAATGGCGTCGACAGGCCGTTAAAGCATGGGGGGAATGGTATCTGCGTGTTTGTCCCTACGAGGAGCGTGATGATCCGTTCGTGATCAGTTTGAAGCGGCGCCTCAGTGCACGGGGATAGAGCGAAGCTAGCAGGTTGCAATGCGATGGGATCGGAAAAACTCATCGGGATGCCGATGAGCCGTATTTCTTCAGGTAGTTGTCGAGATGCAGTTTGCGTCGAGTGTTTTCGCTGCTCATGTAGCGGACTTTTCCGTAGATCGCACGTTCCGGTCCCCACGCGCGGTCATAGCGGCCCAGCACCCAGAAGATCCCTGAGTAGGAATTCGGGTCCCGCCCGTCGACGGCATACTTGTTGTTCAAGTGAATCATCGTCTCGAGTGCTTCTTCGGGCGACGGGGACCATTCGAGGATCTTCTTGCCCCACAACATACGAAGGTAGTTGTGCATGCGCCCTTCTGTGACAAGTTGGCGCTGGGCTGCGTTCCACAGATCATCATGAGTCTTGGCTGATTCAAACTCCTCCATCGAGTAGACGTACTCGCGGGGATCGTCAGCATGTTCGGCCAAAGTCGTTTGTGCCCAATCGGGAAGCGATGAGTACAAGTGGAAGTTGTCCGTCTGCCAAGTCCGATTGAAGCCCAGTTCTCGCCAGGTAATCAATTCGTCAAGGAAACTCTCCGACTCAGGCGACATTCCCCACCAGCCCTCCCGTGAGCCCTTTGTGTCGCCGCCCAGGGCCGCGGGTGACCAGTTTTCTCTCTCAGTAATGCATGCAAAGATTTCATGAACGGATATCTGCCCGAAGTGCAGATAAGGCGACAATCCGCTCGATGCATCATCGTCCGGATGATTGCGGCCCTCCGCGTAGTGTGACAGTCGTTCTTTCAGAAAACTTTGCAGTTGATCACCCGCTGAGATTGCTCCGCCATTGAAATCAGCGGGGCCGATGTCGTGATCGATGGGCAGATGTTTGAGATGTTCCCTATTGCCAGTGAGCAAAGCATCAGTCGCTTCCGGCCAGCGATCGAGAATCGACCTTGGGATCTGTGGTGCTTCGGGCAGATCGTATCCTTGGAATGGAGAAGTTTTCGGCAACTCCGTCAGATGAGACGCGAGGTTTTTCTGCAGGTAGCGCCGAAAATCGTGAGCCCGGGCGAAGACCTTGTCCGCCGCTCTCATGGGTAGAAGACCGTTGGAGTCCACCGCCTCAACGCGGACCGGCAGCTGTTCACCAGCAGCCTCAACCATGCGGGGCAGGAAAAAGCAGGGATAGTCATCCGTCACCACCAGGCAGGCTTTTTCTGCGAGGGCTTCCAAGAGTCCTTGCCCTGCTCCCTTCTCCGGCTCGACATAGGCGTAATACCGAGCTTGCTTGTCAGTCAACTCATTTCGGTTATCCGCCATCCCCTGCAAGACAAACCGGTGCAACCGGTCGCTGGCCCATTCATAACCACACCTCAGCGGCTCGAATACAACCAGTGGTTTCTTCAGCTTCGAACACCACTCAATCGCCCGTTCGAGACTGAAGTTCCAATGGCAGCGACGAAACGCAATCATCCAATAGAGCACGTAATCCCCGTCCTCTCGAACTGGTTGTTCGTTGACATCACGAATTCTGAGCGAGGGAATGCTGCTCATGATTTCTGGAGACTCAGGGAGTTCGAAGCCCCACTCGGCAGAGCGAATGTGTCGAGCAATACCTTATGTCGGTACTCAAAGATGCGACGAAGGTCGGGACCGACAAACCAGTCGTGAATGAGCCGACCTCCCGGAACAGCATAACGAACATCGTCACGGACAGTTGTTCCACCCTGATGAGGCTCGAATGAGTGAGTATGGATCCACTCGCGATACGGGCCACGCAACTGTTGGTCCACAAATTGATACGGAGGTTTCCAACCTGTGATCTCCGTACGCCAGCGAATCGGAATGTGCCTCAGTTTTAACCGGTAGTCGATCAGGGTCCCCTCAGCCATCGCAATCGGCAGCAGGGTTTCGATGTGAAAATGAAGCCATGGCGGTGTAAGAGCTTCGAGGTTTCCCGCATCTGCGAAGTATGCAAATACCTCTTCCAGAGGCTGTGGCAACCAGATGCATGTCGACAGGGTCCAGCTGCGCTGCTGCTGCGCAACTGGAACAATGAGGATGTCGGACGTACTGGTGTTTGTGAGCACGTTAATGCACTGCACCTTTTGTGGGACCTTGAATCCGGTATTTGTCCGCAGAAGAAGCGGGTTACGTTATGGTGAAGGTTCTAGACGTGACGGAGGCCGATGGCCATCGCTTTTGGCACGATTCCTGGGCGAACAGTCAGTCCCAACGGAACGTCCGCAATGCGATGAGAAACGTGACCAGTCCCCATCCCAAGATGATTGAGCTTTCCGTTCCGAGAGCACTCAATCCCACTCCTTCGAGCATGACCCGTCTCAACGCGGAAATCAGCGGTGTGAGCGGCAGTAGCTTGATGAACGGTTGTACAAAATCCGGGAAACGGTCCGGCGAAAAGAAGATACCCGATCCGATCCACATCGGAACCATGACCAGATTCATCAGGCCGGAAACCGCTTCCAGCGTCTTCGCCCGACTTGCGACCAGCAGTCCAATCCCCGCAAACTCAAACCCACCGAGGATCACCAACAGGCCGACGATTCCATAGCACCCCTGATTCTGCACACCAAAGATCAGCCGCGAGAACACCAGCAGCACGACGATCTCCGGGATTGTGAAGAGCAAACGACTGCACATCATCGCTGCGAGGAAGTGGTTTTTCTTCATTGGGGTTCCGAGGAAGCGTTTAAGCAACTGACGGATGCGCATATCGACAATGGCGAAGCCGACCCCCCACATGCCGCCCCCCATCAGGCCCATACCAATGAGACCCGGGATGAGAAAGTCGATGTACCGGCTGCCCGGATCACGGACTTCGGTATCACTCGTCGCGATGACATCCTCCCGTCCAGCGGCTCGTTGCAGCACATCATCCGTCGCATTGCGGGCCAGCAGACTTCCCGGTCGTGTCGGGTCATACAGGTATCGATACTTCGACTCAGCCGACTCCCCAGCAACCACAATGAGTTCAGCCTTCCCGACCCGCAGGCGCCTGCGAGCCTCCTGCTCGTTGCTGATTTGCACGCGAAACCGAGGGTCCGTTTCGAGCGATTCCTTGATTGTCTCCGCTGCTGGTCCTTCCTGAATGTCGACCGCCATTGACTCGACTGGCTCGCTGCGAAAGGCCAACCCCAAAGCAACAACCATGATCAATGGAAAGACGTAAACCCAGAAGATGGCCTCCGGCTGGCGGATGAACTCCAGCACGCGGACCTTCATCAGCTGATAGAACGGGTGCATCTTCAGGGACCGACTCATGGCTCAACCTCTTCATCGTCAAGGTGTCGACCTGTGAGATGCACGAACACGTCTTCGAGAGTCGCCTGACGTGTCGTCAGCGACGTGAGGACGAGACCATCGCCCTGCAGCTTGGAAAGCAGCGCGGGAATCACGATATGCGGTTCCGCGACCGACAAACAGTGATTCTCTGCATCCATCCTTGCTGCTGAGACACCCGGTAAGTCGGCTCCATATTCATCCGGCAAAGAGTGGTTGTCTTTCGTACGGACCTGAAAGTCGATCATGTGATCGGCACCCAGGCCAGCGATCAGGTTCCGTGGTGTATCGAGTTTGAGAATGCGACCATGATCAAAGATGGCGACCCGATCGCACAGTCGCTCGGCTTCATCCATGTAGTGTGTGGTGATGAGAATCGTCCCACCGTTTGAGCGAAACTCGGTGATGATGCCCCACAGCTCACGCCTCGATTGCGGATCAAGACCGGTCGTGGGCTCATCGAGAAACAACAGTTTCGGGTCGCCAATGAGTGCGGTTGCGACAGCGACACGCTGTTTTTGCCCTCCGGAAAGGTTCTTGATCCAACTGTCCGCTTTCTCCTCCAAGGAGACACGTTTGATGGCAGCTTCTGGCGTAATGCCGTCCCGATAGAAACTTCGAAAGAGCGTCAGAGTTTCCAGGACGGTGAGTTTCTCAGACAGTCGCGTTTCCTGCAGTGAGATGCCGATCTGTTGACGGATCGCATCTCCGTCAGTGCTCCAGCGATGCCCCAGGACGCGTGCCTCACCACTCGTCGCTGTGAGCAAACCCTCCAGAATTTCGATCGTCGTCGTCTTTCCTGCACCGTTTGGACCCAATACGCCGAAACACTCCCCCTCCTCCACGAGCAGATCGACCCCGCGAACTGCCTCCACAGGTGGTTTGCCCGGATAGGTCTTCCTCAGGTCTCGGCACTCGATGGCGTACGGCATGAGTCACGGAGTTCGCTCGAATCGGTCAAAGCAGCAGATCTTAAAGTGCCGAGGCGAAAAATGCTTGTCTGGAGTTCGACTGGATGATGACTGCTTATGGCGATCACTCTTGGAGCAGGGTAAGATCTGCGAATTCTTGAAATCCTGTTCAATCACCTGATTCCAGCAGCATGGTCGAGTTTTCGGAAACCCATTGGCTGAATCAGCTCAAAGCTGGTGACCTGGAGGCAGCCACTCCACTTTGGACTGCATATTTCTGTCGGTTAATGGGGCTGGCACGTCAGAAGCTCAATGGGAGTCCGCAACGAGTGGCGGATGCTGAGGACGTGGCCCTCAGTGCGTTTCACAGCTTTTGTAAGGGCGTCCTGGACGAACGTTTTCAGAAACTCAACGACAGGAATGATTTGTGGCAAGTTCTCGCCATGATTACGACTCGCAAAGCCCTCCGGCAAATGGAGCGGGAGCGGGCACTCAAACGAGGCGGAGGAGCCGTCCGGGGCGAGTCCGTGTTCCTCAAAGCAGACGGCTCGTTCGTTGCAGCCGGAATGTCGCAGGTGGTCGCGAATGGGCCCTCTCCCGAGTTCCAGGTGGCAGCCGAGGAGCAGTTCAATCGACTCCTGGGCATGCTCGACGAGCCACTCCTCCGAGAGGTGGCCTTGTTGAGGCTGGAAGGACACTCGAACGAACAGATCGCAGAAGAAATCGGTCGCAACGTGAGAACGGTGGAACGGAAGCTCAACCTCATTCGAAGTCTCTGGTCACAGGAGACGGGCAATGATCAGCTCTGAAAGAACGACAGATCCCTCAAACGATCTCGAGAACTTGCGGCAGATCGACGCGCTCTGCGACGAATTTGAAGCCGCATTGCTCTCAGGGGATACGCCAAGGCTTGAGGATTATCTTGATCGCATCGAGCCTCAGTATCGATCGGCATTGCTTCGAGAGTTATTGCCGCTTGAACTGGATGCCTGCGCCCGGCAGGGCATGAAACTGACGCAGCGTGATTTCGAACAGCGCTTCCCTGACGAGCATCAAGTGGTCGCGGAAACTTTTCTCGAACGTCAGACACGCTTGACGACGGTGGACGAGTTCCTGAGCAGAATCGACCAGACGGGATTGATCGATACAGAAGAACTGAAGAGTCACATCACATCGAGCCATTCCAGTTCCTGTGAACTCAGTCAGCAGTTGATCGAACAGGGCCTGCTCACTGAATATCAGACACGTGTCCTGTTGCAGCCGAACTCACAACCCCTCGTACTCGGGGATTACGATATTCTCGAGGAGATCGGCAAGGGAGGTATGGGGCAGGTCTACAAGGCTCGGCACCGACGCATGGAACGATTGGTCGCCATCAAGACACTACCGCATGCGGAAGCCTTTGATGAGCAGTGGCGGGTTCGATTTCAGCGGGAGGTGAAGGCTGCTGCAAGACTGAGTCACCCGCATATTGTCACAGCGTACGATGCCCGCGAGGACAACGGCATTGATTACCTCGTGATGGAATACGTCGACGGTGACGATCTCGGGCAACTCGTGCGTGCTGGCGGGCCGCTCCCCATCACAGAGGCCCTCGATTGCATTCTGCAGGCGGCACGCGGACTGAAGTACGCGCATCAGCAGGGGGTTGTCCATCGAGATATCAAACCAACCAATCTTCTGCTCGATCAGAACGGCACCGTGAAAGTCCTCGACATGGGACTGGCGCGCATCGAGCCCGTTGCTGGCGTTTCCTCCGAGTCGGCCACCGACCTGACCGGGACCGGCACCGTGATGGGGACCGTCGATTACATGGCCCCCGAACAGGCCCAAAACACCAAACTGGCCGATCATCGCAGCGACATCTATAGCCTGGGGATCACGCTGTATTACCTGTTGACGGGCAAGCCCGCATACTCGGGGTCGACTGCGATGGAACGACTGCTCGCCCATCGCGAGCAACCCATCCCTTCGCTCCGTGAATCGGTGGAAGAACGTGAAAAAGTCAGCTCCTGCAACAGGGAATTGCCCCCGAATGACTGGCAGGCAATCGAGACCATCTTCCAGCACATGATTGCCAAACGGCCCGATGACCGATACCAATCCATGACCGACCTCATCCGCGACCTTGATCCGCTCGTCCAACGACTCAATTCCAGCAGTGATATCGCAACGAGGACTCTTTCGCCGATCGATTCGTCTGCCTCAGAGACTCAGCGTCAGAGAGAGGGGTTCGACACCGACACGCATCCTGATCGTCCCGCGCCTGCATCACGCATGATGCGTTCGTCTCGTGCAGGCGATTCGGAGGGAAACACGGATCAAGTCTCTCTGGCCGAAACAAAACTGGACACACCATCGACCGCTGCTGGGTCAACGTGGGGTGGTAGCCGACGTCACTGGCTCATTGGAGTCGCAGTTGCTGGTTTGCCGGCATTGCTCGCAGGCCTCGTCCTCCGATTCAACACGTCGGCCGGAGAAGTCGTCCTGACGATCAACGACCCCAATGCCAACGGGGCAGATGTCAGCATCAACGACCAGCATGTGCTGACGATTACAAGTGAGGGTCAGGAGACGATCACGATCACACCCAACGAGAAAGAACAAACCCTCACCATCAGCCACCCGGACTTTGAGACTCAAACCGAATCATTCACACTCAAAGACGACGGCGGCGCGGTTGCATTCACTGTTTCGCTGAAACCCAAACAAGCAGTCGCAAAAGATCCAATGATGAGAGGCCCCAACACACCTCCTCCGACATTGGTCTCATCCGATGTCGACAGAGAGGCCGCCAAGTGGGTTCTGACTATGGGTGGGCGAGTCACGGTGTATGTTCATCCCGAGGGCCAGCGTGATGTCGATCCGACGGAGAATCTTCCCGAGGAAACATTCGCATTGTTCAATGTGTTTCTCAACGGTCAAACCGGTGTGGTCGATCAGGCGGCTCAACATCTGAAAAACGCCAGCGGTCTTCAGATGCTGGATTTGGAGGGGATCGCGGTCAGCGACGAGTTCATGGGGTACCTCAGCAATTGGCCCGTCCTGCGGCAACTCAATGTCAGTGATACGGGTGTCACAGATGCCGGACTCACTCACCTCAGCTCACTCGAAAAGCTGCAATTCCTGCAGCTCATTCGGACTGAGATCACCGATGCGGGTTTGGAATCAGTCGCGGGAGTGAAGTCCCTGACCAACCTGGATTTGCAGTCAACGAAGATCAGCAATGACGGACTGCATTGGTTACACGATCTCCCCAATCTGGGTTCACTCTCGCTGCGATTCACTGCACTGACTGATGCCGGTCTGGATCACATTGCACAATTCGATCAGTTGACGTCCCTTGGTCTTGAGGGGACGAAGATTACAGACGCCGGTCTGACCAAACTGAGCAATCTCAAGCAGCTCGTGTCACTCGACGTCCGATCGACCGGGGTGACGGCTGCCGGTGTAGCTGCCTTCAAAGATTCGCTTCCGGATTGTGAGGTCGTGTCGAATTTCACTCGAGACCGTGTCGCTGCCGAATGGGTTCTCTCTCGCGGCGGTCGTGTGAGTGTCTACATTCATCCGCGCGGGAATCAGGATGCGGAGTCACCGAAGGACCTGCCGCACGAGAACTTCACCCTGCACGCAGTCTCGTTTGAGGGCATTGCCGACATTGACGATGCCGATCTGAGGAACCTTGAGGGCCTGGAAAACTTGCAGTTGGTGACTTTGTCGGGAACAGCCATCAGTGACGTCAGTTTGCGGCAGATGAACCAGTGGCCGAAGTTGTTCCTGCTTTCTCTGATGGATACGCAGGTGACCGATCAGGGGATTCAGGAACTGAGTCAGGCCCGGAACCTGGCGAATCTTCAGCTGATTCGCGTGCCCATGACGGGCGAAGGACTCAAGTCTCTGCTTCCGTTGAAGAAGCTGGTTACTTTGGATCTCCAATCCACCGAGATCACAGATGACGATCTGCCGTTGTTGGCAGAGTTCCCCAAACTGACGTCTCTCTCGCTCCGCTACACAAAAATGACGGATACCGGTCTCAAGGAGGTGGCCAAACTGAATCAACTTAAAAACCTGGGACTTCAAGGAGTAAAAATCACTGATGCCGGTCTCGATCAGCTTCAGAACCTCAAACAGTTGGAGCAACTGGACCTTCGCAATACCAGGGTGACAGAGGCTGGAGTCCGATCGCTACGGGAGGCACTCCCGGATTGCACAATCCAGTTCGAGACGGAGTAATCCGGTCACCTTGTCATAGGCGTCGCCCGGAGAAAACCCGGGTTGGTTACCCCGTCAACTCCGCTGAATCACCCAGTTGGCCTTTGTTCTCTGGCCGCACGGTTGATACAATCCCGGACTCAAATGTTTTTCTAAAACCCAGGAGTTTTCCACTTATGG
>JAGQQG010000103.1 GCA_020426325.1 Planctomycetaceae bacterium
AGTCGCAATCGAATCGCATGGCCGGGGACATACGGACCCAACACTAAAACCGCCAGCACCAAGATGACAAAGAGTGGGATCGCCACACCCATGCCGATGACAAACGGCCTGCTCGAAAGGCTCAGCAGCAGCATGGTCATGGCCGGAAGCTCAACGCCGAAATTGTCAAAGATCTCCTTGAACTGCGGCACGATGACCCCCATCACGCCGGTGCCCACAAGCAGCACGACCGGGATCAGGAACAGCGGGTACGCCATCATCCTCCAGAAACTACCCGTGGCCTGACGACGACGGCGAACACTCACCAGGAACTGTTCGAGGAATTCTCCCAATCGACCGGTCTGCACGCCCGCTCTGACGAGTCCGGCCAGATAATGCGGCAGCCCTTTCCTCTGATGCGAGAAGACCTCATCGGGCGTTCTTCCACTGGCCAGTTCGTCACTCATCTGCCGCATCGCACGTCGGAGTCGACGGGAAGGCACCTCTTCGCTGAGCGCACGCAGTCCGGACTCAAGCGGCAGCCCGGCGGTCACCAACGTGGCGATCGACTCGAATGCACTCTCGGTCGAGCGAGACGAGGGACCCGGTTGATGTCCGTCAGAGGGAGTGTGCTGCGTCATCGCGAGACCTCCTCCAACGAACGCAACAACTCGGTCATGGGGATGAACAGAGACAGGCCGTAGACCAGTGTCACAACGCCGCCGAACAGTAACACGAGCGTCGGCGGAACCACGCGGCGGAACCAATCCAGTTTGGCCAATGCTCGTTGCTCGTACACCGCGGTCGCCTGTTTGAGCGAAGAGACGAGCGAACCTTGCTGCTCGCCGACGGTCATCAACCATTTCAGGAAGGCAGGAAAACCTGCGATTTGTTTGAGGGCGGACGACATCGGGTTTCCCGCTTCGATCTGCGAGGCGAGTTGCTCCCCCGCACTCTGCAAACCGGTGTTGCCGGACGCGGCACCGCTGAGTCGACACGCCTGTGGAAATGGCACGCCATGTTCAACCAGCAAGGCCAGCACTCGCGAGAATCGCGACAGACCGACATCGCGGGCGCCCGGCAGCCAACCGGATCCTCCAAGCAGCGGGGTGACATGTGAAAGGAATTGACGCTGCAAGAAGAGCAGAATCACGCACAGCAGCAACACCCCCGGAATGATCGGCCCCCAAATCCCGACGGTCTCCGTTAGACTTCGGAGGACCCGAATGACAAACGTCTCCGGCGTCCGAAATATCACGTGTGAACGCAGCAGCTGCGGCACGACAAGAAGCACAAACCCGGTGAACAGTGTGTAGGCAAGCACGAACACAATGCTCGGATAGATCATCGAGAGCCGGAGCTGTCGCCGGAGAATGGCGACCGACTGTCCCAATTCCGACAGCGATGAAAGCAATTCCGGCAATCGGCCCGACTGACGTCCCGCCTCCAGAAGCGCTCGATACTCAGAGGGAATCACATTGCCTTCCGCCTCGATCGCAGCCTCGAGCGATCGACCTTGTTCGATGTGCTCGGACAGCCGGGCGGCGACGTTCGCGAGTTGGCCATCCGCACGAGAGGCGGTTCCGCGAAGCCCAATGTCCAATGGAATCCCGGCGCGCACGAATGACCGGATTTCGTCGTTCAACACGACAAAATCATCAAGCGACAGGGACCGACCGACGGGAGCTTTGACGTCATCCACGAAAACGTCGCTTCCGCCGACCGGCTCATCAGGCGAGCCCGGCAATGTCATGGAGGGGGATCTCAGGGGGTGGCGATGTGATCCCCAAAGGCGATCGACATTGCCAGCTTGGTCTCATGGATTCCTGATTCTATCAACACCCCGACCCCACCCGAAACGCATCGCAGACCACTGGGGACGAGCAGCCGAGCGATGCAGATTCGGGCAGGTTAAGGTCGGTGAAAAGAGGCTTTCTCTTCGATCAACCACTTGTACGCGGGGGAAAAGGAGGGTGTTGGAAAGAAATCGCCAAATTCGGCGCTGAGGCTCCTACGAACGGATCAGCGATTCGTGAACTCGACCGGCTGGAATTGCCGACTGTCAATCCGGCAACGGCCGGAGAATTGGAACATCTGGATGAACCGGCGGCACGTGGCAAACAAGGCAAGGATTCGACCTCCTGTATTGCGGGTCGAATCTTCTCCCGGACGATCACTGCTGACACACAGGACGTTGTTTCTTCGTTGGGACCACTTGGCGAAGAACACTCGATCCACGCTCGTTGGTCGAACTAGCCCATTAGGAGGGGGCCTACCATGCCACATTTCAGAAACTATTTTGTCGCCATGCTGACGACGTTGGCCGTTGGCCTGCCCACGGTCGCGTTCGCGCAAAGGCCATGTCCGCCTTGCCGGAACTATTGCCCGCCGCGGTGGAACTGTCCGCCATCTCATCAGGACAACTGGAAGGCTGCTCCCAGTCACGATGAGCCAGCCCCGGCACCGGAGATTGACGACAACGCTCCTCCGTCACCGGATGCACCGCCTTCACCCGACGCTCCTCAGCAGCCTCAGACTCCTCAACAAGCTCCGCCGTCCTTTAATCCCTCAACGCCTCAGGCCAGTACCGCTGCGACCTCACCGCAGGCAACGGCACCCGGCATGATCGGTGACTTCTTCGGGACGGGTGGCTCATATTCGATCATCGGAGGCAGTCCTTTCCAGGGTCCGAACCCCGCTTCCGCAGGTGGAAACGTCGGTCGACAGAAGACAGCTGAGAACACCAGCCCGATTCCACGTGATCGCGTCTTCCTCAACTACTCATTGTTCCACGACACAGCATTGAACGAGAATCCGGCTGCGATCGGTGGGGGACGTGACGGTGCGATGGTCAACCGCTTCACACCCGGTTTTGAGAAGACGTTCCATAACGGCGACATGTCGTTCGAGATGCGGATGCCCTTCGCTGCCACGATCGACAACACCTACAATGCCAGTGGAATCAACGACACCGGCGACTTTCAATGGGGTGATCTGACGATCTTCCTCAAAAGCCTGCTCTACAACACCAACACAGTGGCCTACTCCGCCGGTCTTGGATTCTCATTCCCGACCAGCGACGGCTTCGAAGCGACTGTCGGTGCTGACACGGTGTCGGTGGACTCGAATGCGATCCATGCACTGCCGTTCATGGCTGCGTTGTATACGCCGAATGACCAGTTCTACGCTCAGACTTACCTGCAGTTCGACTTCGACCTGAACGGTAACGATGTTGTCATCAACGGCGTCTCCTCGGGACGCATCAACGATGCTGCCGCGATGTTCTTCTCCGTTGGTGCCGGCTACTGGATCTACCAGGACCTGTACGGTGGCGGACGAATTCGTGGAATCGCCCCGACGGCCGAGCTTCACTGGAACCGCAACCTTGGTTCGACAGACTATGTCACCGATGGTGGAGCCAACACGGTTGGTAACGCCGACTCGGTCGACCTCATCGATGTGGTCCTTGGTGTCAACGTCCTCGTCGGCGATAGTTCGATCGTGACCGCTGGTTACGGTTTCCCGATGATCAGCAACGACCACCAGTTCGAGGGTGAGTTCCGGCTCAGCCTGAACTATCTGTTCGGTCCGCAGTCGCGACAGACCGTCAGCCAGTTCTAATCGTCACGAATAATCTGAATCCCGCAGGAGCCATCGGACCTTCCGATGGCTCCTGATTCGTTTTTGGGGCCTAACGCGGCTCTCTCGCCCGAAAACAGGGTTCAAATCGCTCGTCGGACCAACCGAATCGCGACAATTTACGCCGAAATCTGTCCGAACTCGCGGCGGCATCCTGTCTCTGGAAAACAATTTACGTCGAAAAGAAATTTTTTCCGGAAGAACGATCTCCGGGTCACGTTTGCGGGGGTGTAAGACGGGAAACACCTTCCCAACCAACAAACGAAACCATCCTGACCCAGGAGAGAATCATGAAAAGCCTGTTCACCTTCAAGAAGATCGCCTTCGCCGCAATTGCCGCTGCTGGACTCACTTTCGCTTCATCTTCCGCTGACGCTGGTTACGGCTACGGTGGTTATGGACACGCTCCGGCGTATCACCTCAAAAAGGTCGTGACCTACGATTACGACTACGTCACCGACTACCGCTACATCACCCGTTACGACCACTGTGGCACGCCTTACCAGGCGAAGATCGCATACACCAAGAAGATCGCCATTCCCGTCGTCAGCTACGTCAAAGTCTGGTACTAAGCCAGCATAGCCGGAATCTTCCGGATTGCGAGCTTTCCGTCAAACGACGTTGGAACTGAGATGACAACTCAGAGAGTATCGACGTCACCTTGACGGTCTGGTCAGGAAGTCCGGTTTCTCACGAGAAGCCGGGCTTCCATGACGCTGGAGCCTTTGAAAACACATGGTCGGCTTGATCTTGGACGGCTGATGCCGCAGACTTCAAGCATGACCAAAACCACACAATCCACACTGGAATCAGATCGCCAACTCTTCTCCATTATCGCTGTCCGCGATGAGTCGCCCGGACACTGGCGGGAGGCGGAGGAGGCGTATGCCCAACTGTACTCGGATCATGCCCGCATGCTGCTGGCTTTTCTGTCATCACGGGTGAAACGCAGTGAACTCGAGGACATTCATCAGGAGATCTGGTCACGTGTCTGGCAGCACCTGCCTGAGAAGTTTGACGGAGATAACTTCCGAGCCTGGCTATTTCGGATCGCCCGCAACTACGTCATCCAGGAGAGTCGTAAACGTCGGCCGGACCTTGCTGAAGATCTCCGCATGGTCACTGCCGAAGACCACACTCCCGATCACCAGCTTGTCGAACGCGAGCGGATGGAAATCCTTAAGAATTGCCTCAGTAAGCTCGAACAGAAACTGGCAGAACTTGTCCAGTCGCGGCTGGGTGGGGAGTCATACGAGGACATCTGTGAACGAATCGGCCTGCAACCTGCGAGAGCCCACAAACTCTTTCATACCGCAAAAACACAACTGACGACCTGTGTCGAACATCACGGCTTGGGTCAGGCTCAGTAAACGAGAACAAACTGATCGTTCGCGAGTGACGCGAGCCACCCAAGAGAGTTGAGAAGAACCATGAGTTTGTTTGCCATGGACATGCCGGAGACGCACGCCGAGTTGGTCGAGTGGCTCGAACAACATCTGGTTGGCCTCAACCTTGCCTCGCTTGTCGCTGAACTGTCAGCCATTCATGGTGAGGCGGACGACAGTTCCTCTCTCAAGGACCTTCTTGGAAGTCGGATGCCCGATGTCATGGAGAACGGACTGACAGTCCTTGATACCAAACAGGTTCGCTCGCTGGTCTGTCACCCTCGGTATCTCCTGGAACTACAGGAACTCGTCCTCTCCACAGGAGGACAGCACTGGCATAAACGGATGACCGATACGGCTGACAATGAATTCGACCGCATCGCCGAAACAGGTTGGAAGCGGGTCCAACTCACGATCGCTCCATCAGCCGAGAAGTTTGAAAGCGATGCCCTCTCGAAGAGTGGTGCTCAGGAAACAGTCACGGGAGACTCTGCCACGCAAGTTTCAGTGCCGACTGTCCGAATCGCTCATCCTGTGCAGAAGAGTCATCCTCAGGTCACCACTCGCTCGCCGTGGCGGATCATTCTGGCATCTGCGGCCATGTTGATGTTGGGGGTCCTCGGACTGCAACAGGCGGGTGTCCTCAACCTCCCCTTGAATCAGGGAGCACCGGTTGCCGTCAATCAAGAGGCACCGCCACCTGCGGCTCCCACGGGTTGGGGGTGGGATAAACCCGGCGCAATCCCGGAGGATGGACCGGCTGACGTGTATCTGACACAACTGGCGACCGCTGCGGACGACTGGTTTAAGAAGCGTCCTGAGGATGGAGATGGTGTCAAGAAGCGGATCACCCAATTCCGGGACGGTTGCTCGACACTGATCTCGTCATCCCACAAACCGTTATCAGCTGAAGATCGCGAATGGCTGGTCGAAAAGTGCAAAGCCTGGCGGGGAAAACTGGACGAGCAGATCGCTGCCCTCGATGCGGGAACAGATCCGCTCACGGCCCGGGCAGCGACCGACGAAATCGTCAACAAGCTCATGACGGCCCTTCGCACCCGAGCAGAAGAGCTCGCCTGAGTCTGGCCCGACTCAGGCAATCAGCGTGTCGTGACACAATGTTTGCATCAGCCAGTGGTTGACTTCGCGAGCCAACGCTGCTGGTTGCAGTTCGTCGAAGTCATCATAGTGCTCAGTGACATCGAAACCCGCAGACATCAGGAGTTTCGTTCTGTGGATCGCCGAGCGTGTAGTTAGCAGCCGCCAGTCCTGAGCGTGGCCGATCCAAAGCGGTTTTTCGATGTATTGGCCCCACCATTCCAAGCGGTTGGCCGGCAACCAGTCGGCATTCAGGCAGACTCCCGCAGCGAACCATTCCGGACGCCGCAGCAGCATCCGCAACGCGACTGTGGCCCCCTGTCCGACGCCCGCCACGATGACTCGACCAGCGTTCACTTTCATTCGGTCAGACAAATCGCCAATGCTGATGGCCAGCTCTTTTTCCAGCAGATCAAAGAACTGTTCGCTGAGTGGCCAGCGGCGGCGTGAGGGCAATCCATGATTGACAGGTTGCGGGGCTCGCAAGCCCAGCCCCAGGTAGTTCTGGTCGCTGATGTGAGGCAGCCAACTCAACACATCGCGCTCATCGCCTCCAAAATCGTGAAACCAGACAACAAGCGGATAGGCATATCCCGGTTCATACGATGGCGGTACATAGACAGCACAATGAGCCGCCTGGACCCCTGAATCCATTGCAGCGGAGGCATCCGCAGCGAGAGTCCCGCCAAACGGTCCCATCAAGGCCATTTGAGAATAAACAGCGGATTTCCATTTCGTGGTGGACTCCATTCTGTCTGACATGTTCACACATCCTTCGTGGTCAGAGTTGTCTCGCGTGCATGCTTATGAAAGGGGAGGATCGCTTTCCGACCGTACTCAGGTCGACAAACTCCTGCATGGGGAAGAATTTGCCTGGACATGCAGTCGCTTTCAGATCACGGTGTCCCTTCACCTGATCAACCGAGATGTCGTACTCTTGGGATAGCCAGGCAATTAACTTTTTGAGTGATACGATTTGGGCTTCAGTTGGTGAGTGCTTTTCGAAATTCCCGATGAGACATATCCCAACCCCCTGCTCATTGTAACGACTGATCCCAGCATGTGCGCCTTCGAGTTGTTCACGCCAGCGAAATGTTGCTTCGATCGCCCCATCATCCATGCCGTGACCGTTGCCGATCACGAAATGATAACCGATCCCTCGCCAAGGGTTCCCGGCGGCATCCTTCCGTTCTCGGTGAATCTGGTGAATACTCTCAACGCTGCCTGTTTCACTTGCCGTATGATGGATCACAATTGACTGCCAATCACGCATTGGCCCGCGGGGCGTCCAGGAAGTTGCTGTTGACGAAACCGTCATGATGGGGACAGCGCTTCGTCCTGACGACTGTCGAGATCCTTTGGGTTCACTGGACGACGGGAGATTGGTCCTGGCAGCCGGGAGTGAATTCCCTGGCGACTGCGGCACTGCCTGCTGCTCGCATCCCGTCAGAACGATGACAAGCAAGAGGCTCATTCCCCTTCCGAGCAATCGACCTCGGAGCCCACTCGAAGTGGCTCGTCTTGTTTCTGATGATTGAAGGCAGGCTGGCATGTTTTGACAATCTCGTGGAAGTTGCGACCGCGAACAAGTTCACGGAGCGCGCGGCAATCTATCCTGCCAAGTTTGGACTGTCAATGTGCCGCACACCAGCAGAAAATCACGCCTACTCAAGCCGTATAATCGGCAAATTTGCGCTAGACTGCGTATTTCAACATTCGGGGAGTTGAGGGCGACGGACCATCGGTCGATTTGACCGTATATGCCCTACAAGTGTTCGACTTCTTTCTGCGCAGCTTTATTGAACATCGATTGCACCCAATCTCTGCAAACTAGAGTTGTTCGACCAGATCAACCAGTCGAGGTGGGGCCATGCTGTTAGAACAACTTGACGCTTTGAAGATTTCCGGTGTTCTGAAGAACTCTGCGCTCGCGGAACTCCAGGGAAAGACCATCGCTGATGACACGGGATTCACTCCTCCCGCGCCGGAGTCATTTGCTGAAGCGAAGATCTCGGAACATCTTGTCGAGTCGATCGTTCTGAAGTTTCTGCAGAACCGCGGCATTGCCAGTGGTCGCGACATCTCTGCCCAGCTCTGCCTCCCGTTTCGACTGTTGGACGAATACCTGCGAAACCTCAAAAAAGAGCAGCTCGTTTCACACAAGTCCTCGGCTCCGATGCAGGACTACATCTACGAGTTAACTGGAACCGGATGGGAACGGGCCAAACGCTATCGAGAGCAGTCAACCTATTTCGGTGCCACTCCCGTGACCCACGATGAGTGGATTCAATCTGTCGAAAAGCAGTCGCTCCGAGCCAAGGCACCAGGGCCAGATGATCTCAAGCGTGCAGTCAGTGACCTTGTACTGCCGGATAAATTCTTCAATCAGGTCGGTCAGGCGGTCGCCTCCGGCAAAGCCATGTTCCTGTACGGACTTCCGGGAAATGGAAAAACCAGTATCGCTCAGAGAATTTGCTCCGCATTCGGCAAGCACATCTGGATTCCCAGATCACTTGTCTACGATGGCGAAATCGTGCGGTTGTACGATCCCATCGTCCACGTCGCCGCTCCGCCCAGTGACGATCCCAAGATTGACCACCGCTGGATCAAAATCGTGCGCCCGACCGTCATCGCAGGGGGAGAACTGACGCTCGACCAACTGGAGATGACCGTCGTCGGCAACAGCGGTGTCGTTGAAGCGCCGCTGCAAATGAAGAGCAACTGCGGACTGCTTGTGATCGACGACTTTGGCCGACAGCGCTGCAGTCCTGCTGACCTGCTGAACCGCTGGATCGTGCCGCTTGAGACGGCGGTCGACTTTCTCAACCTGCCGAGCGGCAAGAAGATCTGTGTCCCGTTTGAGCAGATGATCGTCTTCTCGACGAACCTCGCTCCGAGAGACCTCGTCGACGAAGCATTCCTCCGCCGCATCCCCTACAAGGTCGAAGCCCCCAACCCGACCGACGAGCAGTTCCTCAACGTCTTCAAGATCATGGCGAAAAAGCTCGGAGTGGAATTCGACAACGAGACCTATGAATACATGGTTCAGACGCATTTCATCGAGAAGGATCGCGGTTTTCGCTACTGTCACCCGCGTGATCTCCTGATGCAGGTCAAGACCTTCTGCGAATTCGCTGGTCGCCCTGTCGAAATGACCAAAGAGACGATCGACACGGCTGCGGAGAACTACTTCGTTTCGCTTTGATCGGTCTCAAGAGTCACACCGAAGAAGTATCCGTCAGCCGTCCAGTTGCGGAACCACTCCTGCAACCGGCTGGCAAACGAATTCGTGTCAACTTCCATATCTGCCTGAACCAGCATTACTTCAATCGCATCGCCCAAAGTCTCTCCCTGCTGAAGTTGCAGGAGCAGTTGATATGGCAGTCGTGACAGCGGACGACGGCGGACGATGTAATCCCGGCGATTGATCGCCAACCATGTTTCCTCAGGTTGTGGAATTGTCGCTGTTTCCTGCTTGCGGACAGCCGCGATGTAATCTTGCACCGGGAATTGGAACGTCCGCAGGTGTAACGACGCTGCCGTTTGCAACCGGACGTCTCCCCAACGATCGGGAGGGATTGCTGACAGATCGTCGGCTGATAGCAGTGTGATTCGCTCCTCGCCCGGACCATCAAAGACGTCGCTGTACACACGTTCGAGCGTGGCGAGTTCGACAAGGAAGTCAGCCCAGTCCGGCCCGTCTATCTCGCGCGGTGGTCGAGAGTTCGCAAGGTATGCAGGAAACTCCCGTCCAAGATCGCCGAGTGTATAGCTCGTTGAAGGGAATGATTGCAGATACCCCATGACAAACCCGCCGAACGACTCGTCTCCCAGAGCCGCCAAAGTCGCAGGAAATTCGCCCTTCATGCAGTCGATCAATCGTGCGTAATACGCATTGCCGTAGACATGCAGCCGCTGAATACTGTCGAGCGCCTTCGACCGGCTGATGACCTGCTCGATGCTGCCTGACCGGATTTCGATCAGTTCCCGTGCGGTTTCGGAATCGATGCCGGCAGCCACACCGTCAGGATGCGTGATGACACTTTGCATCCAGCGTTGCAGTCGATCGAGTTCAGCCATTGAGTCCGTCATTCCACTTCTGTCTCAACAAGCACGGCAGGATGAGGCACGACTGTCTGAGCAACAAGAGAATCGGCCTTCTGTTCCGGACGAGTTTGATCTGGTGCATGGCGCTCAGTCATTCCGTCGAGTGCATCACTCTCATCGGAGATGTACTGTTTTGCCTTCAGCACTTCCGCATGCACGACGGGGAATGCTGGGATTCGGGCATCCCATTCGAGAAGCGTTGACATACCGCCGGTCAGCTGATGAGCCCGACGATACAGATCCCACACAGGGTCGATCACTTGGCCATCATGCGTATCAATCAGGTGTGTGCCACAGTTGGTGTGTCCCGCCAGATGGCACTGGACGATGCGTTCGTGAGGAACGTTCTCGATGTACTCCACCGGGTCGAAGTCATGATTGACGCTGGAGACATAGACGTTGTTGACGTCGAGCAGCAATCCACAATCAGCCTCTTCCGCCATGCGAGTGATGAATTCCCATTCGGGCATCTCTGAACAGGCGAATGTCACGTAACTGCTGGGATTTTCCAGTACGAATGGTCGTTCAAGCACGTCTTGCACGATTCGGATGCGTTCAACGACATAACGCAGGGTCGCTTCCGTCAACGGGACCGGGAGCAAATCATGCGTATTACGACCTGCGACGCCTGTCCAACAGAGATGGTCGGAAATCCATTGGGCATCGATACTCTCCGCAAGGCTCTTGAGTCGATGCAGGTACTCATGGTTCAACGGATCGGTGCTGCCGATGGACAGGGACACGCCGTGCATCACGATCGGATACCGCTCAGCGATCTGTTCGAGCACATACCGTGGACGTCCCTGAGAATCCATGTAGTTCTCAGAGATGATTTCGAACCAGTCGACGTCGGGTTGTTCCTGGAGAATGTGCGGATAGTGCGCACTCCTCAACCCTACACCCATGCCGAGATGTGGATGTCCGAGCCGTGGTTCCGGCATACGCATCTCCAGAATGAGAGAAAGTGACGAAAGCAGAAGAAACGATCCCGGGTGTCTGGTGCATCCGGGTTGCGGTCCAACGATTGTCTGACTGAATGATGAGAATCAACCAGCGGCTGGAGCAGCGCCGACTTCCTTGCCAGCCGCCTTCATCGCTGCCTCGAACTTCGCCCGCACTTCCTCCCAGCCATGTTCGAGCGGTACGCCGCATCCGCCCATGCCCTTGCACGCGTTCGTGCCATGTTCGCCACCGCAACCTCCTTGGCCTTTGCATTCGTTGTGCCCGGCACAAGAGTGAGCAGCTGCCGTGGCACAGGTCCCCTGGCCGGCACAGGCGTTCTCTCCACTGGCCCCTTTGTTCATGCAGGTATTGAGGCCACGACAGACGTGAGGTTCCTCCATCATGAGAGAGACGGACTCTGTTTCCCCCTCAGCTGGCGTGGCTTCAGCAGCGGCATTCTCCTCTCCACCCGCAGGTTGAGCCTCTTCTGCACCTCCACCGGCAGTTGCAGGGGCGTCAGTTGAAGGCTGTCCGCAGCCGACCATCGAACCGGCAACGACGCCTCCGAAGGCTGCGGCCGTGAGTCGTGTGAAGTCGCGTCGATTCATGTCCGTCCTCTTCATAAGTGTTTCTCCTCTGGAATGCTGGGGGATGGCGACGTCACGACGAATGCCGTGCCGCTTGTGAGACAATGTCGATCACAGAGCGAATTCTGTCCGGGTGGGACATTGCAGTCCGTGTAATATCTCACATTGACTGCCTTGCTCCAAGTCGCTGACAGTCCTGAACGTCGCTCGGTTGTTCATGGTCCTCTGCCCGATATGATGGAGACTGCACGATCATATTGCATTCTCTGGCAACAACTCATGACTCAACGCACATCGTCGGGACCCCGAGCTCAGCCATTTCAGCCTCCGCAGGGGGAATTGGCTGTCCTGGCAGGTTCCGCGAATCCCAATCTCGCCAAAGCCATTGCCAGTGAACTGGGTATCTCCCTGATGCCCTCGGAAGCTCACGTCTTCAGTGATGGCAATGCCTTCGTTCGCGTGCTGGAGAATGTGCGTGGTCGTGACTGTTTCGTGATTCAGGGGATTCACCATCCGGTCAATGACAACTTTGTCGAGCTGCTGTTCTGGATTGATGCGCTCAAGCGGGCTTCGGCTCATCAGGTCACCGCGGTCATCCCCTTTTTCAGCTATGCCAAAGGTGACAAGAAGGACGAGCCTCGTGTCTCGATCCGTGCGCGTGTCTGTGCGGATGCCATCGAAGCCTCTGGTGCTGACCGATGTCTCATGATGGATCTGCACACGCCGCAGATTCAGGGGTTCTTTCATATCCCCGTCGACCATTTGTATGGTCGTTACGTGATTTCAGATCACATTCGTCAGCTGGGGATTCCCAACCTCGTTGTGTGCAGTCCGGATGTCGGATTTGCGAAGGGGGCATCGGCCTACGCGAAGTATCTGGGGGTGCCCGTGGTCATCGGCAACAAGACCCGCCGGGATCACACTGAGACAGCCGAGGTCCTCGAACTCATCGGCGACGTGACCGACAGGAATGTCCTGATCGTGGACGACTTTACGAGTTCCGGCGGGACACTGATTTCAATGGCCGACCTCTTAAAGAAACGAGGTGCCAACGACATCTATGCGGCCGTGTCACACGGAGCCCTCTCGAAAGGGGTTGCTGGGAAGATTGCAGCCAGTCACATCAAACAACTGTTCATTACTGACACGATCGAAGGTCAGTTGGATCGGAATTCCGAGCAGATCACAGTCATTTCAGTGGCACCGTTGTTCGCTCAGGCGATCCAGTCAATTCATGACCGATCCAGCATCAGCATGCTTTTCCCGGATCCACCGGTCGAATGACCGAGGCTCAAGCCACCCGTCGACGATGCTGCGGAGCCGAGTCGCTTCCCTTTTGACTTCCAGATTGCCTCCGGGCTGCATCCAGAAGTGCCATTGCTCCCTGTTGACGCCCCTGCTCGTACAACTCGATCGCTGAGAGCTCACTTTCCAACCGTTCGAGAAGTTCGGAAGCAGTCAGTCCGGCAGTTTCTTCTCTGAGTGACTGCACCATGAACGCCTGATGATGGGGCCTACGTCGATCCGGCTTCGGAACTCCCTCCTCGCCGCGACACAGAGCGAATTCAAATTCTGCCAACTGAATTCTGTCACCGACAGACAGTGCTCGGTGACGGCAAGCTTCTCCATTCACAAACAACGTTGGCTCAGGCGCCACAACTTCGAGCGTCCATTGCCCCTCCTGCAGTACAAGCAGGCTATGCAGCATGGGAACTTCACCACCCAGTTGTAGATGGCAGTTCGACCCTGATCCAATCAGACATCGGCTTGCGATGAGCGGACGATGTGGAAACTGAGTGCGACCACGGCGCACTTCCAGCCAGTCGCTGATTCCCGAGTTGATCTCACCCTGATCTTGATGTGTGGCGTGAATAACTCGCATCGATCCCTCGCTCGTACCTTCCTGAGTCCAATCCATGGAACAGAAATCATTTTCGGCACTCGAGGAAGGCAGTAAGCTCAGCGAAGCGAGCTTGTTGGGTGATGATCGTAAGTCATCGTCATAGCGGTTCGATCACGCAAGCCAGGCTGACTTTGCGGGATGGCCGGGACGGACGATCACATGCCCGCCATGCGGCGTGCCCGCTCGACCGCACGTTCCTTCGCCTGCAGCCCCTCTTCACTCGTCGGCACCTCTGCTAATGCAGCAGCCAAAGCACTCTTGGCCTGTGCCGTATCTATCTGTTTCTCTGGGATTGCCCGGTCGGTAAGCAGCGTGACGATCGATCCTTTGATCTGCACAAAGCCGCCATCGATGAAGTATCGGTCCGTCCCTCCGGCAGACGTTTCGACCTTGAGCGCACCAATCCCCAACCGTCCGACAAGTGGCGCACGACCGGGGAGAACACCGATCTGACCGTCATACATCGGGAACTGCAACGACCTCACCCGCTCGTCCAGCAGAGTCGTCTCCGGCGTCACCAGGACCAGTCTAAGTTCAGTGGCTGCGATCATGATTGGTTGAATGTCTGAGGTTCAGAGTTGTCAGAGACGAGTCGAGTGACCTGAGCGAAACACTCAGCTTGCGTGACGAACGACCATCACTCGGCCATCTTCTTTGCCTGTTCCGCAGCCTCTTCGACACCGCCGACGTACATGAAGGCAGATTCGGGCAGGTGGTCCCACTTGCCATCACAGATTTCTTCAAACGACTGGATCGTCTCGTCCAGAGAAGTGAACTTACCCGCCTTGCCGGTGAACACTTCAGCGACGTAGAACGGCTGAGACAGGAACCGCTCGATCCGGCGTGCGCGATGCACGACGAGCTTGTCCTCCTCCGCCAGTTCATCGACGCCGAGAATTGCGATAATGTCCTGAAGTTCCCGGTACCGCTGAAGAATCTGTTGTGTCCTGCGGGCGATTGCGTAGTGCCGGTCGCCGACGACTTGCGGGTCGAGAATACGGGACGAGGAGGCCAGCGGGTCGATGGCCGGGTAGATGCCCTTTTCGGAGATTTTCCGTTCCAGATAAATGAAGGCGTCCAAGTGGCTGAATGCCGTTGCAGGAGCCGGGTCGGTCGGGTCGTCCGCAGGCACGTAAACCGCCTGCACGGACGTGATCGCGCCCTTCTTCGTTGACGTGATCCGTTCCTGAAGTTGTCCAAGCTCGGTCGCCAACGTCGGCTGATATCCCACAGCGGAAGGCATCCTGCCCAGCAATGCGGACACCTCAGAACCTGCTTGTGAAAAGCGGAAAATGTTGTCGATGAACAAAAGCGTGTCAGCACCCGTTGCATCACGGAACCACTCAGCCATCGTCAGCCCGGTGAGTGCCACACGCAGACGGGCACCCGGCGGTTCGTTCATCTGGCCGAAGACCATGCAGGTCTGCTCGATGACCGACTTACCCGTGTCGCCGATCTGGGCCTCCTGCATTTCCAACCAGAGGTCGTTCCCTTCGCGAGTCCGCTCACCCACGCCAGCGAACACCGAGTAACCGCCGTGCTCTCGAGCGATACGAGCGATGAGTTCCGTCAGAATCACCGTTTTGCCCAGACCGGCACCGCCGAACAGACCAGCCTTACCACCACGCACGAAGGGGGTCAACAGGTCGACGACTTTAATCCCTGTCTCGAAGACTTCGGACTTCGACGACAGATCTTCCAGCTTCGGGGGATCGCGGTGAATGGGCCAGCGTTCCGCAGCGTTGACTGGTCCACGACCGTCGATTTCATCACCGAGCACATTAAACACTCGACCGAGAGTTTCTTTGCCGACAGGGACTGAGACCGGATGTCCCGTGTCCAAGAGTTCCATGCCTCGAACCATGCCGTCGGTTGACCCGAGGGCCACACATCGGACGCGTCCACCACCAAGGTGTTGTTGCACCTCTCCGGTGACATTGATCTTCACCCCCTTGACCTCGGTGTCGATCTTGACGGCGTTGTAGATGTCCGGCAGGTTTTCTTCCGCGAACTCAGCATCAAATGTCGAGCCGATGACCTGAGTGATATGTCCGATATTGTTAGCAATTGCAGTTGACATGGTATTGTCCGTGGTCAGTTGTCCGTGGTCAGTTGTCAGGTCGCGATCCGCCCCATTGTCGCTACAGACAAAGGACAACGGACCACTGACAAGGATTACTCCAGTGCTGCGGCACCGCCGATGATCTCGGCGAGTTCGCTGGTGATCTGCGTCTGTCGGGCGCGGTTGTACTCCATCGAGATGTCTCGAATCATCTCGTCCGCATTCTCTGTGGCGGACTTCATGGCCACCATCCGTGCAATTTGTTCGCCCACAGCTGCGTCGAGGAATGTCTTGAAGAATCGGGCTTTGAATGCAGCGGGCACAAGTTCTTCGAGGATCTCTTCCGCACTCGGCAGGAACTCATAATCGATCGATGCACCGTTCGACGCCTCATCTGCACCCCCTGATCCCGCAAGATCGCCGATCGGGAGAAGCGTTTGAATGGTCGGAGCCTGCTTGGATGAAGAGAGGAATTCCTGATAGGCGACGTCCACCCGATCCAGACGACCGGCGATAAAGTCGGCGACGTAACGACTGGCAATCTCATTCACATCATCGAAAGCCGGCTTGTCCTCGAATTGAGTATACGACCGATCGATGGGGACGCCTTCAAACTTCATGAAGGCGATCCCACGTTTCCCGGAGACTTCCAGGGAAACATTCTTGCCATCGGATTCCAACTGTCGCAAACGCCGGAGTGTTGGCCGCAGGATGCCGCCGTTGTATCCGCCACACAATCCGCGGTTCGACGTCAACACAAGGATGGCGACGTTCTTCTCTTCGGCCGGTTGTTGCAGCAATGGATGGGAAAATTTCAGATCGGCAGCTGCAAGATCAGCGACGATTTCATTGATCTTTTTTGTATATGCAGCCGCTTCCGACGCACGGTCCATGGCCTTCTTGAACCGCGCAGTCGCGATCAATTCCATCGTCCGCGTGATCTTGCGAATATTGCGGATCGATTTGCGTCGCTTGACGAGTTCTCGTGCACTGGCCATGAGTTAGAAAACAACAATTCTGAAGGTGCGAATAGATTTTGCCCGATGAATGACTCAGGAGGCAGCTGCGGCAGTTTCCAGTTCTCCGGCTGCCTTCGTCGAATTGAATCGATCAGCAAACTCAGTGAGTGCTGCCTTGAGGCCAGATTCTGTTTCTTCCGAGAGATCCTTGGTGTTGATGATGGCGTCGCGAACTTCGGATTTCTCTTCGCGGATAAACTGAAGCAGTTCTTTCTCCGCACGGGCCACATCGGCGACAGGAACCTTGTCAAAGTAACCTTTGGTTCCTGCATAAATCGAGATGACCTGGTCTGCGAAATGGAGCGGCTCGTATTGAGGCTGTTTCAGGATTTCCACCATCCGATAGCCACGATCCAGCTGCCGTTGAGTCGCGGCATCCAGTTCTGTTCCCAACTGGGCGAATGCTTCAAGTTCACGGAAGGCCGCGAGGTCGAGTCGCAGTGAGCCCGCGACTTTCTTCATGGCCTTTGTCTGGGCGTTACCACCCACGCGAGAGACCGAAATCCCAACGTTGATGGCGGGACGCACACCTGCGAAGAACAGGTCCGGCTCAAGGTAGATCTGACCGTCGGTAATCGAAATCACGTTGGTCGGAATGTACGCTGAGACTTCACCTTCGAGCGTTTCGATGATAGGCAGAGCCGTCATCGAGCCACCACCCAACTCATCGCTGAGCTTGGCTGAGCGCTCCAGCAATCGACTGTGACAGTAGAACACGTCGCCCGGATAGGCCTCACGGCCAGGCGGACGTCGCATGAGGAGCGACAACTGTCGATAGGCCTGGGCCTGCTTGGTGAGGTCGTCATACACACAAAGAGTGTGCTTGCCCTGATACATGAAGTGCTCTGCGAGTGCAGCACCTGCGTAGGGGGCAATGTATTGCAACGGAGCCGGGTCGGAGGCCGTCGCAGAGATCACGATCGAGTAGTCCATCGCTCCGTTGGACTGCAGAGCCTCGACGATGCCCGCGACTGTTGCTGCCCGCTGCCCGCAGGCGACATAGACGCAAATGACGTCTCCCCCTTTTTGATTGATGATCGCGTCCACGGCGACTGCGGTCTTGCCGGTTTTCCGGTCACCGATGATCAGTTCACGCTGACCGCGACCGATAGGGGTCATCGAGTCGACCGCTTTGATTCCGGTCTGCAACGGCTGCTTCACCGGCTGACGTTCGGCCACGCCCGGAGCAGTGAATTCGACCGGGCGACGTTCGTTGCTGACGATCGGCCCTTTGCCGTCAAGCGGATTGCCGAGCGGATCGATCACGCGGCCGATCATGGCCTCTCCGACCGGGATGGAGAGCAGCTGACCGGTCGTTTTGACCTCATCCCCCTCCTGAATGGACAGGTAGTCCCCCAGGATGATGATACCGACGGAGTTTTCTTCCAGGTTGAAGCACAACCCGTTGGTTCCGTTGGAGAACTCCACCATTTCGCCCGCCATCGCCGATTGCAGGCCGACGACGCGCGCGATCCCGTCACCGACTTCGATGACGCGTCCGACTTCCGAGGTCTGAATCTGACCCTGGAAGTCTTCAATTTCCTTCTGAATAACTGAAGCGATCTCGTCCGCTTTGAATTTCATGGAGGTACCTCTCTCGCATACTCTGCTGCAAGGAATTCAGCCGCGATTTCAGCGAGCTGTCGAAAACGGTGTCACCGATTTGAATCACCAACCCTCCAAGAAGCGATTCGTCCACTTCGGGAATCACGATCGGTTCAAAGGAGAGGGCGGAGTTCAGACGATCGGCGATGGAACTCAATTGTGTCTCTGAAAGTGCAACCGCACTACGGACAATTACACGTCGCCGTCCGGTGCGTTTCTCGTGCTCAATTTGAGCGATGTGGGAGATCAACGGCAGCAATTCCAGCCGCTCATGCTCGGCAAGGACCCTCAGGAAATTCGAGAAGAACTCTGAAGCACGTGGCTGCACGACACGCTCGATCACTCCCAGCTTTTCATCCCGATTGGTCAATTGTGATGTCAGCAACCGTGAAAACTCGGGTTGCACCGCCAGCACGTCTTCAACGAAGGATGTCAGCTCCTCCAGGGCTCCCGATTCCCCTTTCGCATCGGCGCCATTCAGATAGGCGACCGCATAAACCCGCGCGACGGCCCGCGAACTGGGATCCTCCAGAACGTGTGACGGTCGAGTTGCTGGTGTCGCTTCGCTCATGATGGGAAAGGTGAAACTTGAAGGAGTACTGTCTCAGGAGGAAACCAGTCTTGCAAAGTCAGCTCGCGTTGTGTGAAGCAATGTAATCGATGGCTTCACTGATCAGTCGTTCATGATCCTCGCCACTGAGCCGGTCAGACAATCGCAAACGTGCCTGATCGACAACTCGGGCAGACATCGAATCAAACAGTTCGTGTAACGCCTGATCTCGAGTCCGTTCGATCTCTCCGAGAGCCCGATCCTTGAGGAGTTCGGATTCTCGACGAGCTGATGCGGAGATCTCGCTTGTTGTGTACTCGGCATCGCGGTGTGCTTCTGCAATCCGTTCCCGCACCTCCTCATCAATGGCCTCCATCAAGCCGCGCTGTTCGCTCAGCGAGGCTTGTGCCTGTTGATTCTTCGACTCTGCTTCTGCGATAGCGTCATTCTGTGCTTTCTCGCGGCCCTCCAGGCCATCCACGAATGACTGCCAACCAAGTTTGCGAATCACCAGGACAAAGCCAACGAACGTCACCAGAGACCAGAATGCCAGATCCCCACGAACACCCGCTTCATGCCCGCCTGCATCGTCCGCTGCCCAGCAGATTGCCGGCGACAGGAGACCTGCAGTCAAGACTACGATCAGGGTTGAAGATCTGGCAAACATTCGCACTTGGTGCCTTTACGATCAATGACGTTAGAAACGAGGCCTCAACAGGTGGTCAACAGCCGCATTGGCTTGCCCATCGACCTGGGTATCCAAATCGGCCATGGCTGCCTGACGTGCAGCATCGATTTCCGCCAGAGCGCCATCACGCAAGGCAGCCGCTTCTCGATCTGCTTCGGCGATGACCCGGGCTTTCTCTTTCTCAGCTGCAGACCGCGCCGCAGCTACGATTCCGCGAACCTCTTCCGTCACTGCTGACATTCTGGTCCGATGATCGGCGAGCAGCTTCTCTGCTTCAATGCGGGCCTGCTCGGCATCCGCGAGTGCCCGATTGACACGGGCCTCCCGAGCATCCAGCCCCTCAATCAATGGCAACCAGGCAAATCGCTTCGCCAGGAAGACGTAAAGCAGAAAAGTAACCAGCGAAAAGATCAACAGACGGGCATCAGGCATCAGCGGAGGGGCGGACGTGTCGATGTGAAACGCGTCATGTTCCGCATCGTGATGACCAGCTTCCCCTTCATCATGGCCGCCGTCACCGTGTCCGTCATCTCCATGTGCTGCGTGATCCGCTTCACCATGCTCATGATCGTCACCGTTTGAAGCAGCAGCATGGTCTTCAGACTCATGGCCATGCGATTCTTCGGCATAGCAGACACGAGCAGACACCCCAATGGCGAGGAACACCATCAGGATGCAAGCGTGCCAACGAACGAAGATCGAGAAGCGCATTGATGAGCCTTGCAAGATCATGTCACAACTTTGAAGCAGGGACTACAGAATGGTGGCGAGGAGGCAGACCAGCAGAGCGAAGAAGGTTGCACCTTCGATCAGGGCTGCTGCGAGAATCATGCCGCCGCGGATGTCGCCAGAGGCTTCGGGCTGGCGAGCCATGCTTTCAACAGCCGCCGCACCGATCTTGGCAATTCCCAATCCGGCACCCAGCATGATCACGCCAGCACCGATCGACGGAGAGAAGCTGATAGAAGTCCCGGCCTCTTGCGCCATCGCGGGAGCAACAAGTGCCAACACAGCGCCGGGCACCAAGAAGCACATTTTCACAATTCGATTCACAGTCGAGTCTCCTGGTCTACTCACGAGATATTGGAGGGTGGAAGTTTTCATCGCCACACGTCAGCGTGGCACACAGTTTTACAGTGAAATGGATCAGTGTGGACTCAAGGACATCCCCACAAAGATCGTCGCAAGAAACGCAAACACATACGCCTGAATAAAGGCGACAAGCAATTCGAGTAGTCCCACTCCGATTTGCCCGAGAATGCTCGCCGGAGTCACCAGATACCACATGCCGCTGTGGGCGGCCAACGCGATGAACCCGAGGATGACACCCAGCACCGTGTGCCCGCCCATGATGTTCGCAAACAAACGAACGGCCAGCACAGCATGTTTGATAAACAGCCCAAGCACCTCGATACCAAAGATCATCGGGATCAACATCATCTTCAGCGGACCCGGAGCATCAATGTCCGGAACAAGCGAAGTCCAGAATCCGACCAGCCCCGACTGCTTCACTCCGTACATGAACGTTGCCCCAAAAGCTACAAGAGCCAAGGCAAGCGTCACACTGATGCTGCCCGTTGCAGACCCCAACCAGGGGACAGCTCCCAGCAGATTACAGATCAGGATGTAGAAAAAGCAGGACCAGATGAAGGGAGCGTAAGCATCCGCAGGATGCCCGCCATGAATATCACCCGAAGACAGCCCACGCACCTCGGCGGTTAACGCTTCTTTCAGCGGGTGTTCATGTCCATGCAGTGGTTCGTCATGCTCGGGATGAGCGTGGTCATCATGCTCCCCGTGACCATGATGGGCATGCGGGTCGCCGATAATCGGCCTGACCACTTCATCGCGGACGTAAACAGCAAGCAACTCCCAGAAATTCCACCACCAACCATTCGCCGTGTTGCCGGTTCGCACCCGCTTTGCGAGCCCGCGAAAAATAAAAATCACCAGCAAGGCAGCAACTGCCTGAAGCACCATGAATTTTGTGAGCTGAAACCCAAATGGCGCAGGCAAAGCAACCGGATCTACGAACGGAAGTTCGAAGTACGGAAAATCGTAAACGTGATGAAATGTTCCGTGTTCAGCCAACAACATATGGCCACGTTTACCCGTTAATCACAGAAGTGGAGGAGTGGCATGCAACCGTGCAGCGTCAACCGGCATGCGGCCTCGCCCCACAGTTTGAGCTAGTGCAAAACGAGTCTCGACCGCCAGGGCCACCAGATACATGGGAATCAGCCAGCCAACAAATTGAGCCGCAGGAACCCCTGGCCACACCCGCTTGGCGATCAGCACAGCCGCAAGCACGACGGTCATCCGCAGCCCGATAGACATCAGCAAACTCGCCAGCGGCGACCGACCCGGCAACGGAACTGACTGAAACAACACAACCAGCACCCCAGGGAGCAGACACACCAGCGACGCAGCAGACAGCCCCGCAATCGCCACCGGGCCACCAACGAGATACGCTGGCAGCAGCAGGGCAGCCCAAGTGGCCGCCATGGCGAGTGTCAATCGAGTCAGCTGCAACAACATCGGAGCTTGTCACTTCTCGGAGCGACGATCGCTCCTGGTCCTTTTCGAATCATGCCCGGCGACGCCTTGCGCCAGCCTCACGATTTCCATTACGAATAACACACCACCCAGACAAGCACCCAAAATCGTCCACCAAGGGGTGGTCCCCCAATGACGATCAGCCAGATATCCCAGCCCGGAAGGCACAGCCATCTGCATGGCAATTGACGTCACCCGCGAAGCCCACACCATCCCTTTCACA
>JAGQQG010000104.1 GCA_020426325.1 Planctomycetaceae bacterium
CCCGCAGCGCCACCCCAAGCAACACCTCGCTCATCCCTCGGCCATAGAAGGGAGACGTGTCGATGTAGTTCATTCCACAATCAAGCGCCGCATGCACGGCCTGCAGTGCCTCGGAGACATCGACCTGCCGAAACTCCTGCCCGAGCGATGACGCACCGAAAGAGAGGATGGGCAGTTCGAGATCAGTACTGGCGAGTTTGCAATTCTGCATCAATTGATCCATAGTTTTCACCACGGAGATACAGAGGCACGGAGACGGAGCAGGCGATTATCAGACCTCCGTGTCTCAGTGCCTCCGTGGTGAGCCATCTCATCACTCTCCTGGCTGACGCACACCCATTGTCAACAACACATTCGCCCAGAGGGCCTGGTCGCCGGTTTGGATGGTGAGGACGTGGTCGCGACTGGCGACGGCGTCGTAGAAGTCGAACTTGAGGATCGGCTCCAGCGGGAGATGAACGTGGGCAGCGTCGAGTGTTTCGCGGAACTCAGACCAGACCGGCGGGTCGCCTTTGTCAGCATATGGATCGTCCGGCGGGATGCCCATCACGTTGACTGCTTCGATTGGTATGGCCGTCACGAGGACTTCCAGCACCTGTTGCACGGTGACGAGTCCGGGGGCCAGGTTGAGGCTGACGAGTTCTGCGTTTGGGCCGAGCGTGTTGTAGGCGGGGTAGTTGCCGTCCGCGATGAGCACCTTCGAGTGATGCCCCGCACGGCCGATGATCTGGTTGATTTCAGGGTGAATCAGTTGATGCTTGAGCATGGGTGATGGCCTTTCAAAAAGTAGTCATCACGCTCCCGCGTGATGTGTGTATCGCTCGAAATCGAACGAATACGTGATCGTCTTCACTTCATCCGCTCATCACGGCGGAGCGTGATGGCTACTTTACATGCCTGCGTGCAGGGCTTCGAGGTGGCGGGTGAAATGGTCTGCAAGTATTTCCGTGTACGTGTCGGGGTAAGCGTCGAGGCAACGGCGGACACTCGTGCCCAGTTCGCCGTCGGTGAGAACGCTGCCGAACGTGCAATGCAGGATTTGGCGACCGGGGGCGGTGAAGCCCTTGCCGGTGGGGACGTCTTCCCAGCATTCGAGGTACAGCCGTTCGAGTTCGTTGACGTCTCGTACTTCGTCCTGTGGCGGGGCTGATTCGAGTGTGGCGGAGACGTGGTACGTTGCCTTGTCGCGGTCGTAACACTTGCGGGCGAAGTCGACAATTTGCCGGAACAACGGCTCATCGTGCCGGGCGACAACGCGCAGAGCTTCGAGGTAACTGGTGCCTGCTGTCTTCACATGAAAACGACCCTGCGTCGCACGAGCGAGGGCCGGGTACATTGAGAGTTTGTCCGAGCCGGAGTGCAGGCTGAGTTTGTATGGACCAAGCATGTCTGCGATGGCTGCATGATCAGCAAGTGAGGTTTCAAGGGCAGCGAGGTCACCTTTGAAGTCGACACCCTTTTCGAAATCGCCAATGAACCGTGGCGCGAGACTGACCAGTTTCATGCCGCGACTGATGCATTGGTCTGCGATGATGTAGTGCTCAGCGAGCGTGGTCGGCTGTTCGGTTTCGTCGACCGAGAGTTCGATCTCGTACGGTTTGCCCCACTCATCGCTGCGCTTGCGGATGTGATCGCTGAGCTCGATCGCCTCGTTGATGGCACGTCCATATTTGACAGCTGCTCGCACACACGCAGTCTCATCCAGTTGGATCGTTGTACCTGTGGACAGCGTGATCGACTGCCCGCGATATTCATCCATCCAAACGATCTGGTCTGCGATGTCTCGGTACGCTGCCTGCAATGTCGGCTCGTCGTAATCGTCCGCCTGTTGGTCGACACGATCGGATGGATCGATCGTGAAGAAGGTGAATCCCGCCTGCATGGTGACGTCGACGTCATCCGCCGTCTTGAGGTGGTCAGCGTCCGCACCAGTCTGCCCCTCCCATCCGGCTTGCTTCATGCCAACGATCGCATCCTCCATCACGCTCTCCGGCGTGCGAGCCGTGCGTGTCATCTCACGGATCGACTGCTGCGGAAAGATCGGCTGAATCGCCCCACACGCCCGCCGCATCGCTTCCACATGCCCGGGAGTGGCATTACCGATGCGGTCGCCAAAACCAAAAGAAGCAGCGAGGCTGAGAGTCGTGGGGTGAGTCATTGTTGATCAAATCAGTGAGGGGTTATCGGGGACACTCATCATTTTCGGTCAGAAACGATGTTTCTCGAGATGGCCATCATCCGAAAATGTGGAGTGTCCCCGGTGACTATCGTAGCGTAATGTTGCCTGGTTTCACGTCGGCAAGGTATATGCCAATGCTGGCGAGGTCGGACATGATCTCCTGCACCCAAGGCCAGTCGTCCTCGTACTGCTCCCGCTTCTCGGCTCGCCATGTGGCCATGACGTCGTCCGGATATTCCGGCGGAAAGTTGAGATAGGCCCCTGCAAAGTCGAGCACGAATGGCGGCGAGACGATCTCCATCTCAATGCACCACAACTCGTCGTCAGTACCGAACACATGCGGAATGCGACAGCCACGAACCTCGTACATGTCATACTCGTCAATGCGAGCATAGACGTCCCGCTCGTTGCGGTACAGTTGTTCGTGCTTGAAGCCTTTAATGGCCGTATCAGCCGTCGTTTCGAAGACTAAACCGTCATAGCCGAATCCGATCTGGTCTGCTATGCTGCTAGTTCGATCGAAATAGAAGAGTTCCATCCGTTCTCGAATCTCTGCCTGCCAAGCGAACATGATTCAGCCCTCCTCGAACTTTGGCTATTCGTCAGAAGTCGATCTCCGTCTCGATCTGGGTGGTCGACAGGTGAGTCTGCACGCGGTCGGCCCGGAACAGGTGACGCTTCGCGAACCGATTGATGCCCCGGCTGGACCGGCCGAGGTGATTGTCTGCATCGATGGTCGAGAACGTCGGTCGCCCGTCATGTTACCAGATGGCCTCAGCAGCGACTCGAAGTACGCCCGGACGATTCGTCAGCCGGTGTGAGGCTCACGCGGTGACGCGACGATATTCGTCGATGGTTTGTTTCGCAGCCGCGTTGGAGTCCGGCCAGGGGTACGCCTCAGCGGAGAGGTAGCCTTCGTAGCCGATCTCTCTCAGCGCGGCGACGATGGGGGCGTAATCCATGTGACCGCAACCGGCGGGGCGGCGGTTGGTGTCGACGAAGTGGACGTGACCGATGTGTGAGCCGCCGTCACGAATGCCCTGGGCGATGCTCGTTTCTTCAATGTTCATGTGAAACAGGTCAGCAAGCAGCTTGACGTTGTCGGTGTCGAGTGACTCGATGAGTTGGACCCCCTCGGCCATCGTATTGCACATGTTGGTTTCGTATCGGTTGAGCGGCTCGTAGATCAACGGCACCCCCTTCTCTGCCGCATGCCTGCCGAGCACGTTGAGCCCCTCGCGGAGATGTTCGTGGGCAGTCTCCTTGTCGACATCATCCTGCCAGCGGCCCTGCATCGAGCCGATGATGGCGGGGGCCCCAAACTCGGCACCCATGTTGATCATCGAGCAGATGAACTCGATCGCATTGTCGCGAGTGACCGGATGAGCATCGACCAGATGCACCTGATGCACGACCCACCCCGCCCCGGTCCCGACGGCTGCGACCTTGAGACCGGCGTCATCGAGCAACTGCTTGACCTGTTTGACTTCGATATCGAGCGGCGACGCTGCAAAGATCTCGACCGCATCGAAGCCCAACTCGGCCGCGGTCTTGATGGCGTCTTCGAGGTCATGCCAAAAGATAAACGGGCCGCCGCGGGCCTCTTCGACGAGAGAAATGGTGACTGCAGATTTCATGGTGATTCCTGCTGGGGCAGTTTGGGATTCTCCACGGATGCACTGAGATACGGAGTGACTGCGTTTCTCCGTGCCTCTGTGTCTCCGTGGTTACGTCGCTTGCTTCATGAATAAAAGTGAATTCTGGCTCATTGAATCGTGGATGCTCATTGAGTGTTGTGCCACCAAAGTTGCAAACTGTAATAATTTGTCCCAAGAGTTTGATTCGAAACTTTCCATAAGCTGGGCTTTGTCAATGTGGACATTAGCAATCTTCTCGGTACGAAAGATGATATCCAAGACATCAAGTCCATCGAACTGAAGTCGTCCCAAATCGCGAATGGAATTGCTCGGGTAAATCGAATTGACCGGCAAGCCGGTCGCTTGTGCAAATGCATGCCGAACTGCGAGTGCAACGCGGAGGTCGTCGGAATTGGAGAAGTGCGACAAGAACCCATCCGGTAACATCGCAGGTCGACTATCGACCAAGTTGTGCACTTGCTCTTCCCGACGCTCCCGCTGCCCCGACAGCTTCTCGACAACGTGCACAAGGAGCAAGAATGGGAGGAAAGCGATTCTCAAGAAGCGATTCAATCGCTGTTCCAATCCCGACACTTCGAGCTGTAGAGTCGATTCCAGAGACTCGCCATTCATGATTGATCCCTCTCCAGTCATGAAACCTCCACGACTGCTTTAATCACGCCCGTCTCCGGCTTCGTGAACGACTCGAACTCATCGATCACTCGATCAAACGATGTCCGGTGTGTGATCCACGGGGCCGTGTTGATCGTGCCGTCTTCGATGAGGTGGATGATGCGGCGGAAGTCACTCGGCAGCGCGTTGCGGCTGCCTTTGATCGTCATCTCGGGTTTGTGCAGGGATGGGTGCGGGAAGCTGACGTGCTCGGTGGTGATACCGACGTAGACCAGTGTGCCGGTGTGGGCGACGTACTGGAGTGCATTCGACATGGAGTGGTGGTTGCCGGTCGCGTCGATGACGATCGGGTAGCGGTCGCCGTCGGTGATGTCGAGCATCTGTTCGAGTTCACTGCCGTCGCCGGTGAAGGTGATCGTATGCGGGACGCCGTAGGTCTCACGGCAGAAGTCGAGACGGGAGGGAACCATGTCCATCATGGTCATCGTCGCGCCGGTTAGCCGTGTAAACTCGAGCGTCGCCAAGCCGATCGGACCGGCTCCGATGATCAGTACATGATCTCCTTCACCGGGTGCCCCACGATCGGTCGCGTGACAACCAATGCCCAGCGTCTCGACGAGAGCCAGTTGCTCAAAGGTGAGTGACTTGGACGAGTGCAGCTTGTCGGCCCGGATGACGAACCGCTCTCGCAGTCCGCCGTCGATCATCACGCCAATGACGTCCAGCTTCTCACAACAGTTGCCGTTCCCCTTGCGACAGGGGTAACAGTCCCCACAATTCATGTACGGCTCGACGCTACAACGATCACCCGGTTTGACATTCGTCACTCCCTCTCCGACCTCCAATACCTCGACACCGAGTTCATGTCCCGGAATGCGGGGGTACCGAAAGAACGGCATCTTCCCCAGATAACCACTGATGTCTGTCCCACAGATACCCATACGATGCGTGCGGACGAGGGCCTCACCCGGCCCCGGGGCATCCGGCGATGGTACGTCGATCGTCACAAACCGCCGAGGTTCCTGAAGTTGAATGGCTTTCATGCAGAACATTCATTGAAAGAAAAATGATCGAGAAGCTGTGTCGCCTCTGATTGTCTTGGAGTCAGCTCGTCCGCACAACTAACTCCCCTTGCAATCTGAGGTCAGATATTGAGAGTGAAGAGATCGCTGCCAGCATCGCTAGTTCTTTTATTCGTTAGCCTCTCAGGAGACGGGAAACACTCATCTGGACGCGTCGAGCGATCGGCCGATGAACCGGACGACGATCACACATGCCAACAATCCGGCAAGCACTGCCACCCACCACGGGAGGCCGAAGCCGATCGGCAGGCAACCGCACAGGATGGTGATCACTCCGACTGTGACCGCATAAGGCAGCTGCGTTTCGACGTGCGACAGGTGATCGCAGTCGGCTGCGACTGAAGACAACACAGTCGTGTCGGAGATCGGCGAGCAATGATCGCCGAAGATTGACCCGGCAAGGACGCTGCCGATCGCTGCGAGCATCAGCGGAGATCGACCGACATCGGTCCCCGCTGACAGCAATTGTTCATCCTGCATCAGGGCAAACGTGACATTGGTGATGAGTGGAATCAGCAGACCCATCGTGGCCCAGGAGGTGCCTGTTGCAAAGGACACGGCAGCCGACAGGACAAAGGCAATCACGGGCATCCACCGGACGTCCAGTTGACCGGTCGTGAGATTGACCAGATATCCAGCCGTGTTGAGATGATCCTCATCGCAAACCATCGCGACTGCCCAGGCGAGCACGAGGATCATCGCTGCGAGCAACATGCTCCTGGCCCCTTCAATCCAGGCCTCCGTCGCTTTCGTCAGCGAAAGGCTGCGAGTCCCGATCGCGAGCAATCCAGCGACAATCGACGCCAGCAACGAGGCGAACACCAGCACGCGGTTCGTATCGGCATTGCTCACGATCTGCCAGACCGACGGCGAAGCATCATCGATCGCCCCCCGCCCCGTTACCCAGAAGCCAATCACGATCCCCGCGAGCAACACGACCAACGGCACAATGGCATTCCACATCGTCCCGTCACGACCCATCTCATCGCAGTCGATCGCTCTCTCACCAACATCCATCGCTTGCGGCTTAGCGGCACCCTTCCCCTCTCGACCATCGCGCAGCGCCCGCAACTCCGCCGCCCACATCGGTCCAAAGTCCCGCCCGGTCCACGCGATCACCAGGACAAATACCAACGCGAACCACGGATAGAACCGGTACGGCAGCGTCGCCAGAAACGTCCCGTAGGCATCTCCCGAGTACGTAACGACATCCGGATGCGACTCCGCCAACCGTGAGAACGAGTCGCCGATGAGGCCGACCTCAAACCCGACCCATGTCGACACGAGCGCCAACCCGGCAACCGGAGCAGCCGTCGTGTCGACCAGAAACGCCAGCTTCTCTCGCGAGATCCTCAAACGGTCGGTCACCGGTCGCATCGTGCTGCCCAGCAGCAGTGAGTTCGCATAGTCATCGAAGAACACCACGAGCCCGCTCAGACAAACCGTCATCTGCCCGCCACGTCGTGAGCGCGTCACCGGCGTGAGTCGATCGACAAGTGCCTGCGTGCCGCCGCTGGCCGACATCAGACTGATGACCGACCCCAGGAACATCGTAAACAGAATGATCTGCACATGAGCTGTGTCGCCATCCGCGGGGACGAGTTGCCCGATCAGGACATCGACCGACGCGATCAGACTCTCCCCTAACCGCCCTGCCCAATCGTGATCGGAAGCAGACATCACCAGCATCCCCGTCCAGACTGCTGCGAAAAGTGCAAGCAACGTCTCACGAAACACAACAGCCAGCACGACGGCAACCACCGGCGGCAGCAAACTCGTCCAGTGCGCCCCGACGTTGACACCCTGCACTGCAACCACCGCAGGACCGCTGATCGAGGCGTCATCAGCGACCGTCAGTGAGCCCCTGTTGAGTAGGAGCACCCACATGAGTATGACGATCCGAAGGCTGAAAGTTCCGTGCTTCATGACCGCGATCGTATCCGACAGACATGGTCGGTGTGCAGTGTGAAGAACTAACCACTGGTTGACTTGCCGTCTCGTGACTGGTTCAATTGAACGCGATCGATCTGCCAGTTGGAGCACACTTGCGAACGCAGCAGGAACTCCTCAGACACAAGAGAAGTGCGCACCACGATGATCGACACGCATGTGCTCAACCGAGGTGGACGCGGTGTTCGCAGCCCAGCGGACGGGCTCGTTCGCGATTCCGAAGCGCGTTAGGCTGAAACAACCTCTCACGCACGAAAACGTTCAACATGGCGGCAACTGACTGTTCATACTGTGTATACGACCACCAAGTGATTGTGAGTTAGATTAACGACCCTACAGCCTACAAGTGATAGAATGGTCATTCTATAATCAAGGCTAGACGCTTGGCTTCGACTGCACAAGCAACCACATAAGCAGGCCTTCCTGTTCAGATTCACTGACGGCACCCCGCAGGTGCGATTTACAACGAAACCATAGGTTCCCAATCGAATGAGCGGATGGTCCAGTCTGGCTCGCGCCTTAGCCAGCAGTTCCAACTACTACGACATGTGGACCATCACGGTCCAACACCAGGGGCTCGGCGTCTCGAAGACCTTCAAGGGACGCGATAAGCACCTTGTCGAGGAACGTGCGAATAACCAAGTCCAACGGTGGAACGATCAATGGGAACGCCGCCTCGCGGCACAAGAAAGGCGAGACACCGCGGAAGCCAAGCGCCAACAGAGGGACGCGGGTCTTGCAGAAGCGGCCGAAGAGACGCGCATCGCCCAGGAAGCAATGGCCGGGTGGGAGAACATTCTCCCCGATCATGTAACTGGAGGCATTGATCTCGATTGGCAGCCCAAGAAGCGCCATTTCAGGGAGCCGGCACCAAAGGTTCTGAAGCCAGAACCTCAGCCCAAGACCCCTATCGCGTTGGAACCAAAGTACATCCAATCGCGTCGCATCATGCTACTGGAGAAGCGCGAATTCGACGCTATCGGGTCGGCACCACGGCTCGACGACTACCTTGAAGCTGCGAATCGCGGGCTTGGGGCCTTATTCAACACGCGGAAGCACAGCCAACGCATGCACGAAGCGAAGGTCGAATTCGAGGAGGACATCGCCAAGTGGAAGGTGGCCCGGCAGGAACTCAAGATGAAGATCCATGCCGAAGTTCAACATGAGATCCAGGACGCACGTAGACGCCATCAAGCAGCCATGGCTGCCGTCAGAAAGCAACACGAGAAGGTCGCAGATTCCAAGAACGCGTATGACGCGTGGAAGGCTCGCAGAGCCGAGTTTGAACGCGTCGAGGAAGAGCGCTACGAGAATGCCCTCTCTTTGCGCAAACAGTATGAAGGAGGCACCGCCTCGGGCGTGCTGCGGTTCATTGAACTCCTTGTTGAACAAGCCCCTGGCCCGGAATTCATGTTGCGCCATGTCGACGCCGAATACGACGAAGAAACGCGCAGCATCGTCATGAACTCGCTCCTCCCTGCACCGTCGGACGTTCCCGAAATCCGGGAAGTCAAGTACATCCAGACGCGCCAAGAATTCAAGGAAACAAAGCACAGCGACAAGACACGGCGCGACATATACGACCGCGCACTTTACCAACTTGTCCTGAAGTTCATACACGACCTATACGCGTCGGACTACGCACAACAGATTCGCGGTGTCACAATCAACGGTGTCGTATCAGAGACAAACCCCGCCACGGGCAAGGTGGAAGACAACTGCATCCTAAGCCTCACGACGACGCCGGACCAAGTCCTAGACATCGAACTCACCAATGTCGACCCGAAAGCATGCTTCCGAGCCTTGAAAGGTGTGGCCAGCAGCAACCTCTCCGCCCTTGCCCCTGTCGTTCCGATTGTGCGACTTGCCAAGGATGACAAGCGTTTCATTAAGGGAGAAGCCATTGGTGAGCGCCTTGACGATACCCCCAATATCGCCACGATGGATTGGGAAGACTTCGAGCACCTCGTGCGTGAACTATTCGAGCGAGAATTTTCCGCAAATGGAAGCGAGGTCAAGATTACTCGGGCAAGTCGCGATGCGGGCGTAGACGCCGTTGTCTTCGACCCCGACCCGATTCGCGGCGGCAAGATTGTCATTCAAGCCAAGCGCTACACGCACACGGTCGACGTTAGCGCAGTTCGAGACTTGTACGGTACCGTCGTCAACGAAGGCGCAAACACGGGCATTCTAGTCACGACGAGCGAGTACGGACCAGACGCATACAATTTCGCCAAAGACAAACCACTTAAGCTTCTCACTGGCGGTAACCTTCTGTCGCTACTTGGAAAGCATGGTTACATGGTGCGGCTGGACATCAAGGAGGCCAAGCGCCTGCTGAAGGAAGATGGATCAAAGGCGGGACGGTTCTCATCGGTCCAGAAGAGAATCGGCCCCAAGTAGCCAAGCACAAGTGTCCTGTAACCGAATCTCCAGGTCGGGGGCCAAGGGGACTCATCTATGCGTGCAACGGACGAAACGGCCCAGTCTTGAAGGTCCGTGAGGCCAGCGTGATATGCGATACTTCGAGGGACACGAGCTCGTCTATCAACGCTTGATTGCCGGCGGAGCGACCAACTGGGATCGGACGCCGTATGATGAGTATGAGCTGCGCCCTTTTGTCACCAAGGTGACGCGGCAATGGTTGCGGGCGGGGGAGCGTGTTTTGGTGCTCGGATGTGGAACCGGACCCGAGGTGTGTCACCTCGCTGAGGCGGGCATGCGGGTGACGGGCATTGACATTTCAGCGACGGCGATCGATCTGGCAACCAGGCAGGCGGCGGACCGTGGTCTGGACGTCACGTGGATTGTCGGTGACGCCTGTGATCTGAGCCGCCTGAGTCGTTTCGATGCGGTGCTGGACGCTCACATGCTACACTGTCTGGCGTTGGCTCCCGACCGCATGGCCCTGATCAGGTCGGTCGCAGACACGCTTGTCGATGGCGGGCGGTTCATCATCGCCAGCATGATCGCCGATGAAGCGATGAATTTTTTGGACACGTTCCAGCTCGACGATGAGGGCGTCCTGTGAACCAAAGCATCCGATGAGTTCGCCTCGGTGGACTGCGTTGAACGTGACGGTCGCCGCTGGATCCCCAACCGCCACATCCTTCGCGACCCGTCTCCCCTGCAAGACGCACTCGCCAACGCGGGCTTGACCATCGAGTGGCAAACGATTGCACCTCCCACAGCAGAAGGCGATCCTGCAGAACTACAGATCGTCTGTCGAAAGTCGGCCTCATCAGTGTCTGGAGTTGACCGGCGAGCCCTGTGATGGAGAATAAAGTTGTCGGGTGATTGCCCCTTCCGTGGACGGCCGGCAACTGAGCCTTTTTCGTTTTCTGCCGGATGCCATACACATCGGCAAGAACCGTTTCTGAGTCTCAATTAAGTTTCCACCGCACAGCGAGAGTCTATCCTGCAGCATTGATCCTGTTATAACCCAGTTCGCTCAGCGAGGACGGATCGAGTATGACAACAACATCGAGTCTTCTGATTCTTGCCGAAGGTCATTGGGGAACGGGATTTCTTTTCACACCGTTATTGCTCTGGCTGTTTGTGTGCGCGAGTGGGATGGCACCGTTGATCCTGTTGCGATACTCCAACTTCACGCCCGTTGATGAGCCAATCCCCATCTTCAAGAAATCACTCTCCGTACTCGATCCGGTCTGGATTGACGAGAATGGGTTTCAAGGGAAGTCCGCGATTCAACCGATGGGAATCCCGATGGCGATCTTCACGAATACGGATCAAACGATCGCGATGGCGGTCTATTTCGCAGGCGGGCAGCGAGTCCTCGACCTGGTCAGCAAGTTTTCTGGGGACATTTCCCTGACGACCTCCACCACGATCGACGGCCCGGTCGTGCCAGCACCGCCGGGCGTGATGTATCAGGGATTCAAAGGATGCAAGCCCGAAAAACTGCTTCAGCTCCATCGAGACGGAATCGAATTCCTGCAGGGACATTTACAGACCGAACTTGTGTTGCACGAAGACGTCGCCAGCTCGATGCAGCAATTCATTGGCCGTCAGCTCACATTCCTGTTCACGCGACCTTGGAACATTCTTGCACTGCCGTATCGATATGCAGTCACCCGATTCGTCCGCCAGAACACGACGATCGAGCAGCAGGAAGAAAAAGGAATCATCAACCTGGACTCGCTCATCCATCAGGCGCGGGATGCCGCGTAACTCAGAGGGTGTCCGGGAATTGAGTCGCCCTCACGCCCCGCGTGACGAGCGGATGAAGTGGCAGCTTGCGACAAGTCAGGATGCGTGCGAGCGTCACTGTCATCACAGCGGAGCGTGATGACTACTTTCGTTGCGTCGAATCCCCGGACACCCTTGGCTTGACCAGCAGTGCAGGTGGCTCAGTGCCGTACAAACAGATGCCAAAGAAGCCTGTCCGACATCTCTGAGACAGTAACCCCACAACCCTTTGCGTCTCCGCGACTCTGCGAGATTGCCTTCCTTGGACGTCATGGGTTCCCGCAACTCGGAACGCACCTTCGACTCGTTCCCGGTGTTGGGAAATCGACTTGGGGTGACACGCGGCATCTTCGTGGAAGGTGACGGTCTGCATATGATGGAGGCTCTCAACTGCCTTTGGTCCGATCGAAGGGGGGCTCCGATGCTGCGTCGATTTCTGCATGGCCGTTTGAATGTGGAGGAGAAGAAGCTGGGGGCGTCGATGGACTATTTGCGGCACGTGGTCGATGTGTCGCCGACGGCCATGTTGCGGTTTGCGAGCATCATGCCCTTTGCGAACAGTCGCAAGGTGCTGCCGAAGGAGGCTTGGTTCGTCGCACAACTCGTGGCACTTCAGCATGAGGACTGCGGCCCCTGTCTGCAGATTGGAGTCAATATCGCTCGCAAGAGTCGAGTCGACGCGGGTCTCATTCGTGCCACGATCGACGGCGACCTGGATGCGATGTCTCCCGAGATGGTCGATGTGTACCGGTTCACGGAGGCGATTGTGAACGCGTCGGGGGAGGACGATGCTCTGCGTGAAACCCTGCGGCAACGATACGGCGAGCGGGGACTGATCGAACTGGCTTACGCAATCGCGGGGTGCCGAATCCCGCCGACCGTCAAGCGGGTTCTGGGGTACGCAAAAAGTTGCAGTCTCGTCACCGTGGATGTCTAAACCTGTCGAGACTGGTTCGAGGTCTGGTGATTGATTACTGTCTGTGATGAAGTGATAGGGGGGGATGTAGCAACACGAAATGCACCGCTCTCGAATGGTGCATTCCACTTCGTTTCATGCACCCTACTTCTGCGACTACCCAAAGGATTCCATGGTTCATCGACTGGTCTCACTGACTTTGCTGATGACATTTGCGGGCAGCACGTTCGGGCTGCCTTTGCCGATGTCTTCGCGCTCGACGTGCGACCGATCTTTGGGGTGCCAGTGTTCGCCAGCAGAACGGCAAGCCGGGACGTGCTGTTGTGCAGCAAAGTCCCCGTCTGTAACCCGGAGCTGTTGCCAGAAGAAGGCCGTCGCCCCTTGCTGTGCCAGACGACAGGCAGAGCAGGAGGAACGCGAGAAACTTCCGCATGTCAGTTCCCATTGCGGATGCGGAGAAGAGTACCCCGGTCTGCTCACCACCGCACACGAACCACGTCTCATCGCCGGAGATCTACGGGTTTCTCCCCCGCTCTCGAAGGAGATGGCCGCGATTCCCGATTCTTCGATGCTGCGACCGATGACGCTCGGTCCTGATGATCCGGTCCCCCGCTCGCTCGTGGGTTAACCCTCTTATTGTGGATGCATCGTTCGAGATCTTTGCGGTTCGCCGTGCGCGAATCCGAGCATCCGTGCGCATCCCTCTTTCTGAACTTTCGATCATCAATTAAAGAATTCAAAGACATGAAAACCCAAGACAAGAATCGCTGCTGCGCTGTCAGCAAGCGCGGCTTCACTCTCATCGAACTGCTCGTGGTGATTGCGATTATCGCGATCCTGATCGCACTACTCCTCCCTGCGGTTCAGCAGGCACGTGAGGCAGCCAGACGGACGCAGTGCCGCAACAACCTCAAGCAGATCGGACTCGCTCTGCACAACTACCACGACACCCACCTCGTCTTCCCACCGGGCTATATCTCCGGCGGTGTGGTTTCATCTGACCCTGCTTCGGTCGAAACCGGAACCGGCTTCGCCTGGGGGGCCATGATTCTGCCACAACTTGAACAGGCAGCCTTGTTCGACCATTTCGAGTTTGAAGAAGTCACCACGGACGACCACAACCTCGAGCATGGACAAACGCAGCTTCCGATGTTCCGCTGCCCGTCGGACCCCGCTCCGGACACCTTCACCGTCAGCGACGGTACCAATGACTATGAACTCGCGACGGCGAATTATGTCGGCATCTACGGGTACGGCAGCGTGACCATGTCTCCCGGCAAACCGGACCCCGCGGGGATTCTCTATCGCAACAGCAGCACCAGGCTGCGGGACATCCTCGACGGAACATCGAACACAATGCTCGTGGGCGAACGAATGCACGAGCATGACTTCGACTCGTCAATGATGCCCGTAGAAGCCAACTCCACATGGTATGCAGCCCTCCCCGGCGTGTTTCGGGCGCCGGGCATGATGATGATGGCGAACGAAGGACCGGGATCGCTTGTCCTTGGTCACGTCGGCCAGACGATGGGCATGATGGTCATGCACCACACTCCTAATACGACGAATCACATCGTCAACTTTTCCAGCCGACACACGGGGGGCATGCATTTCCTGATGGCTGACGGCTCGGTCCACTTCCTCAGCGAGAACGTCGACTACAACACGTTCCGCTGGCTCGGCCAACGAGCCGATGGTGAGGTGACAAACCTGCAGTAAGCTCTCTTCCGTCTGTCGGGAGGATGTTGATCTTCCCTCAACACTTCTTGGGCACCATGTCCGCACGTCACCACCGTACGAGTGTGGTGCCCATTTTTATCGATCATTCACCTGCCAACTACTTACAGCAGGTGGCTGAGGCAGAGATGGTGAATGAATTGAGTGCAAGCTATGATCGAGCCATCTGCTCAGAAGGTCGGTGACTCGACGGAGTTCGACTCTCACGTGGCAGCAACAACTTCCTAACTTTGTCTCCCGATAAAAACGAGGCTAACGATGCGACTCTTTGCCCTGCTCATGTTCAGTGTCTCGTTCGCAGTTCGTGCGGAGGCACAGGTGACCCTGCAATTCAAACTTGCTGAGGGGGACGTCATTCGACAGGTGATGACCCAGGAGATGACATCCGCCTCCAAGGTTCAGGGACGGGATGTTTCATCGGAGATGAAGCAAATCGTGCACATCGAACAGCAGATCGGCGAAGTGGCAGAAAATGGTTCCGCCCAGGTGCTGCAAAAGATCACCCGGATGCAGATGTCGATGAAGATGCCGTTCGGGCAGTCATTTGAGTACGACTCGGACGGTGAGAACGACCAGGTCCCCGCCATGTTTAAGGATCTTATCGGCAAGATGGTCGGAGCCGAATTCAAGGGGACCCTGGCACCCACCGGAGAGATGACCGACATCTCAATTTCCGAAGACCTCAGGAACGCCCTCAAGAAATCACCGGGAAGTCCCTTCGGCGCAGGGAAGGATGATGATGTGTTTCAACAGATGATGTCGCAATCGTCTGTGGCATTCCCCGATCATCCCGTGAAAGAGGGTGACAGCTGGTCCGACGAGATCACCATGAAGATGCCCTTCGGCGAGATGAAGGTCGACCGCACCAGCACGTACAACGGAACCGACGATGACGGCCTGCATGTGATCGACATCTCGCTGGAGATGACCCTCCAGCCGGGCGACAATCCGCAGATGAAACTCTCGATCAAAGACAGCACCGCTTCCGGAAAGATGTTGTTCGACAACGCGGCAGGACGGATCGTCAACCTGGACCTGAAGCAGAATGTCACGATGGAAATTTCAGCAGCCGGCCAGCAGATCAATCAGGAGGTCTCCACGACCACAAAACTGGAAGCCGACAAGGGAGAACGTACGACTCAGCCCTCAGAATGAGTCCTCCGGCACCAACAGCAACGAGTGAAATAGCGTGCATGAAACGAAGTGCAATGCACCGGCGTTGGCTGTTTCACTCGCGTCCCATAATAAAGTCCGTTCAGAAGCAACCGTGGGGCAGTACTAAAGTGATGCATTCTAGCAAGTGTCGATTGGTTGCAGTCGCCACCGTCTCGACGTTGGTTGGAGTCGTCGTGCTGGTTGTCAGCGAATGGCAGCAGATCCAAATACGCTACTACATCGCACGATTTGGAAAGGACCGATCCTATCAGAGTCCGCATCTGTACATTGACCGGTCATCGCTAATGCTCGAGGCAATCGGGCCTGCGGCGATACCGTATCTTGCCAGCGCCTACAAATGTGAAAGCCGTTCCGATATTCGCCTTTCAATTATACTGACGTTATGGGGGATTGGCGATCTAGGAGCCAGCACGACAATTATTGAGGCGCTGTCGGACCCTGATGAAGATGTCCGCGAAGAAGCGGCATTGATTGCGGGAAAGTTGCAGATTTGCGAAGCTCGTTTCGATTTGCGCGAATTGGCAAATGACAACAATGAACGTATTCGGGCTACAGCATATTATTCTCTTGGGGAAATCGGCGACGAAGACGATTTGCTCTTGCTTCAACAGGGGATGAATGACGACGACTCACGAGCCGCAGCCGAAGCTCGCAAAGGATACTCAAGGGCGAAAAAGAGAATCGTGAGATAGGGCGCATGAAACCGAGTGCAATGCACCGGGATTGGCGGTGCATTTCGCGTTGCTTCTTGCCCCCTGCACAACTTCTTGTCAATCAAGGTCGATCGTCACGGACTTCAGTTGGCCGGTGAAGTGGAACGGCATCTTGTAGCCTTCTCCGACGGGGGTGCCTGTGTCGAAGCCGATGTCCAGCGTTTCGTCGAGGGTCACGCGATTGGGGATACTCTTCTCGACGCGCCCCTCGCCGATCTGTTGATCGTTGGCGAAGAGCGTGACGGTCGCACCTGCGAATGGCTTGTCGGCGTCCGTCTTGTAGACCGCTTTGAGCGTGACCTCGCCTGTTGGCAGTGCGCCGGTTGATGTGATCGTGTACTGATCGACTCCCGCGAGGTTGTAGTCATAAACCAGTTTGCCATCGAGAACATACAATCCGTACCCCGCAAAACGACCTCCCTGCGTAAACAGCATCCCCTCTGCTCCCCCTTCCGGGATGTCAACCGCAGCAGTGATCGTGTGAGACTTATGCTTGAGGTCCGGCGCAGCACCCTCGGGCAGACGCAGCAGGTTTGGATAGTTGAACGACGTCCGACCGGCCGTCAGGCTTGGTCGATTCGCGACATCCAACCGGGCCGTTTTGCGGTCGTCGAGTGGCAGCACGTTGTACTTCGATCCTTCAGCGAAGAAGAGTTTGACGAGTTCCTGCACCTTCTCGGGATGCTTCTCTGCCAAGTCATTCGCCTGACTGAAGTCTTCATCGATGTGATACAGTTCCCAGGGCATGTCAAGGAGATCGCCCGGTTTGTTCTCGCTGAGCCACGGGACGCCGCGAATCGCACTGGCCATCCAGCCGTCGTGATAGATCCCCTGGTTGCCAAGCATCTCAAAGTATTGAGTCGTGCGACGATCCTTGGCCTTGGCGTCCTCAAAGGTGTAGGCCAGGCTGACCCCCTCGACAGGCTTTTGCGCGACACCATTGAACTGTGCGGGCATCTCGACTCCGACCAGTTCGAGGATGGTCGGTGCAATATCGATGACATGGTGAAACTGATGGCGAACCTCGCCTCGTGCCTTGATGCCCTTCGGCCAGGAAATTGCCAGCCCGTTTCGAGTCCCACCGAAGTGACTCGCGATCTGCTTGGTCCACTGGAAGGGCGTGTCCATCGCCCAGGCCCAGGCAGCGGGAAAATGGTTGTAATGTTTTTCGGTGCCTAATGTGTTGATCGCGGCCAGCTTCGACTCCAGAGGCTCCGGGATGGCGTTGAAGAACGTCATCTCGTTGAGCAACCCGTTGATTCCCCCCTCTGCACTGGAGCCATTGTCTCCCGCCATATAGATAACCAGCGTGTTGTCCAATTCTCCCATCGCATCGATGGCATCGACCACACGCCCGACTTCGTGGTCAGTGTGGGCCGTGAACCCCGCAAACACCTCCATCATGCGTGCATAGACTTTCTTCTCGCTGGCGGGCAGCGAATCCCAGGCGGGAAGCGATTCCGGTCGTGGTGTCAGCTTCGTATCTTGCGGGACCACTCCGAGCTTTTTCTGCCGGGCGATCGTCTCTTCACGATATGCATCCCAGCCGTCGTCGAACTGTCCTTTGAATTTGGCAATCCATTCCTCAGGCACCTGATGGGGAGCATGGGTCGCCCCGGTGGCGAAGTAAACAAAGAATGGCCGCTGGGGCGCGACAGCCTTTGATGCCCGCATCATCCGGATCGCATGGTCAGCAATGTCAGTCGTGAAATGATATGGGCTGCCGTCTTCGTTGGTCTCGGGTGGTTCAAGCCGCTTCTTGTTCTCAACCAATGCAGGATGATATTGATCGGTGTCTCCTCCGACGAAACCATAGAAGTAGTCAAAACCGAGCCCGTCTGCCCAGCGATCGAAAGGGCCGACAAGACTCGTTTCCCAATCGGGGACATTGTGATTCTTGCCGAACCACGCATTGGCATATCCGTACTCGCGAAGCACCTCAGCGACCGTGGCGGCTGTGTCGGGGATGATCCCGGAGTAGCCGGGAAAACCCGTCCCTGCTTCGCCGATGACGCCGCTTCCTACCGAATGATGGTTCCGTCCTGTAAGCAACGCAGCGCGAGTCGGACTGCAAAGTGCAGTCGTGTGAAACCGCGTATATCGCAAGCCATTGTTGGCGATACGATCCATCGTCGGCGTCGGAATGCCTCCGCCAAACGTGCCAAATTGTCCGTAGCCCGCATCATCGATCAGCACAAGAAGGATGTTCGGCGGATTCTCCAATCCAAAATTCGCAGGAATTTTCAATTCCGGCTTCACGGCTTCAGAGTCTTTGTAACTGAGACCGATCTTGCCCGCGAAAGGTTTCGCCGGACGCGGCAGTACCTCGTCAGCACGAGCGTGAACCAGGCAACCCATCACAATGGAGACTGCGATCACCATTCGCAGGAGGCTGGAGAGACCGTAAGACTTCTGAACCAATGTCAGTTTCATGAGATCACCTGAATTTCGGAAGCGGCGATGGTATCTCACATGAGTATGCCTCGTTCGAGACCGTTTCGCCAGCTTGCGATTTGTTGGATCAAAGAGTTGGTTCTCCGGAATGAAGGTCATCCATTGTGTTGAGAGCGTTATCAATCTGCTCCGTGGAGAACCGGCTGCCGAAGTCATCAGACTGCGATATTCACTCGACATTCACTGACCAACCGATGATCATGTGCGGGATCTGCTCACCTTCTCTACCGGATGGTTCACGGTGGAGAACCGTTTCAAGATCATCACAACAATGGGAATGTGACGATGCTCTCACTCCATCCGCTGGAAAGCCTCACACGTCGAAATCGAGTTAATCAACAGAGCTTGAAGCAGTTGAAAGTTCTGTGTCAGGCAGTTGTGGTTCTCTTCTGCTTGTCGACCTCCTCTGTTTTTGCCGAAGCGACCGTGCATCTGGTCATCGTCGCGGATACGCTTGACGCCTCGATTGGCCAGAGTGTGCAGGTCGACGTCGAAAAGGTCGAGGAAGCGTTCAAGGGGAATGTCCCGGAGCGGCAGCTTCGCATTCACAAGTTGACCGGGAAAGAAGCCAGTGTTGATTCCTGGCTCCAGCAGATCGGCCGTATCAAGCCAGCATCTGACGACACACTCGTTGTCTACTACTCAGGCCACGGTGCCTATCAGCAGCAGAATGGTCACCTCTTTGCTCCGTCGGGGGCCTTCGTGACTCGTGACCGGATCGTCACAGCCATGAAGGAACAGGGCGGTCGGCTGGGGGTACTTATTGGAGATTGCTGCAGCACCGAGATTGAAGTCCCGGTCCCGGTCCCATTTCTTCCGCCGGTCGATCACATCACACCTCTCTTCGACGAACTGTTCATCAAGCCTCATGGCTTCGTCGACATCAGTGCGACCAAACCAGGTGAACAAGCGATGGGAACAGCTGCCGGCGGGGTCTTCACCATCGCTTTCCATCTTCTGTGTATTGAGCACAGCGAGGAACGCATGAGCTGGAATAAGGTGCTGACAACGCTGAACCAGACAACCCGGCAGATGTATCCCAAGCAGACGGCCTATGCGGTCAGTCCCCTGCCGGGTGGTCAGCCCGGCGATGACCCTGCTCCTCCCGGCGGTAAACGGGTTCGACTGGGAGTGCAAGGAATCGATAACGCCCAGGGACGCCGTCACGGCGGTGTTGCAATCTCCCAGGTGTTTCCCAACATGCCCTCCAGCCGACTCCGTCTCTCCGGCGACTCCCGCACATACCGTATCGTTCCCGGCCGCGACATCATCACACACGTCAACGGTACACCCGTGAAAACAAACGCCGAACTCGTCACCGCAGTCATGTCCTCAACACCCCAACTCCGCCTCACGATCTACGACAGCCAAACCAGAAAGACAGCTGACTATTTCACAGATCTTGAATGAGCGAAGCAAATGAGGAAGGCATCGCTTTGCTCCCCAAAACGAAGTCGTGTGCGTAACCGTGGATCGATTTCATGTCTTCACTGACCAGTTTGGGTGGCATGCTCTCATGCCGACAGGCAGGCAGAGCGTCCAAACATGGCGACCCGACAGTCGTCGTGACGCCATGCCACCCAAAATCAGGGCACCCGGCGTAATAAAATGGGAGAAGTTCGTGCAGGACTTGATCTCGCATAGGGACAAACTATGACTGGAAATGCCTTCAAGAAGGTGATCGCCACTTGCTTTCTTTGCAATGTGCTTGGTTGTGGGAGCGAACTGATGTTTGGAGGCCAAGGGGGAGTGGATATCTGGAAAGCGGTGGAGGAGGAAGATCTTGCGGCGATTGAAGCCTATGCCGCCGCTGGTGAAAACCTTGATGTCGGAAAGCTCCGACATGGCAAAACACCACTCATCTACGCGATAGAGTTGCAAAAGAAGCAGAGCTACGAAACGCTGCTGTCTGTCGGCGCCAGCCCCAACACCGAATGCCGTGGGGGAAAGACTGCGATCCATCAAGCTGCCTATCAGCATGATTCGTTCTGGTTGGAGAAGTGTCTCTTACATGGTGGGGATGCCAACCTGATGAACAATGCGAAAGGTCTATCCAAAGGCACACCGATGTACTATGCAATCCCGAGTGACCATTCACACCACATTGAGAACGTTCTGCTCCTATTGGATCATGGGGCGGACATTAATGCTCGAATCGATGGCGACGGGCGACATGGCTTCACAGCACTCGCAAAGGCTTGCGTAATGAGAGAGTATGAGATTGCCTATCTACTGCTTGAACGGGGAGCCGACTACAACGAGGGTGGACTTGAGACAAGAACATTTCTTTTCACCGTTAAGTGTAGTAGACTAGGAGATTCCACAAACGACGAGTACGAGGAGAAATGGAGCAAGGCTGTCTGGGACTGGCTTTCAGAACGTGGAATCGATCCTGACAAGGCAGTCTGGGGCGGTGACAAATGGATTTTGGAGCCACATAGGTCCGGCTGAGCCCAATGATGTTCGGCACGATGGTTGCGTGCCGAGCCGGGTAGTGGTTGATCTATCGGTAAACGTCTGGTGTGAGTATGGTACTCGGGTTTTGCTGGTTCTGAAATTGGGGAGGCAAGGATGCCAAACGGGAATGCAAAGAATCGGGTGCGGCTGACGCCGAAGCAGCGGACAGCCTTGGAGGGGATTTGTCGACGGCAGTCGGTGGCGGCGGCCAAGGTGCGGCGGGCCACGATTTTGTTGATGGCTGACGAGAATCATCGGGAGGGGCGGCGACCGGACGGACAGATTGCCGAAGCGGTTGGGCTTTCTGTGCGACAGGTGGTTCGCATCCGACAGCAGTTCGTGAAGGAAGGCGACCCGGCGTTGGAACGCAAGCAGCGATCGGATACAGGCGTCCCCAAGGTGCTGGACGGGAAAGCGGAAGCGACCTTGGTCACACTCTGTTGCAGCGATCCGCCGGAGGGGCGTGAGGCTTGGACGCTGCAACTGCTGTGCGATGAGTTAGGACGACTGGAGGTGGTGGAGTCGGTCTGTCGTGAGACGGTCCGCCAGTGTCTGAAAAAAACCGGCTCCAGCCCTGGCGGACCGAGCGGTTCTGCATCCCGGAAGCGGACCGGGCACGGTTCGTCGCGCGGATGGAGGAAGTCCTCGACGTCTACCAGCAAACGTACGACGAACAGCACCCGCTGATCTGCATGGATGAGTCGTCCCGGCAGATTGTGGCCGATCAAATTGAGCCGCTCCCGATGCGACCGGGGCGTCCGAAGCGGCAGGACGACAAGTATGTTCGTCATGGCGTGCGAGCGCTGTTGATGTTTTACAACCCCATCGATGGCTGGCGGCGGGTCGGCTGCCGCGAGAGCCGCACGCGCACCGACTGGGCGGAAGAAGTCCGCCGACTGCTGGACGAGGATTATCCTGATGCAGAGTGTGTCACGCTCGTGTGCGACAACCTCAACAC
>JAGQQG010000105.1 GCA_020426325.1 Planctomycetaceae bacterium
CAGTGAAGCATTCATCTACGTCGCCATGATCCACATCATGGTCAGACGACTCAACTAACCCTTTTCAAACGCGTTCTGAGAGAATCTCCCGACTGAACACGGAAGAATTACTGCCCAGTTTAAACACTCTTGTTGCGAAAGTCTGCTCAGAGTGAGTAAACGGTTCTATTGATGGTCGGGACGTGTCTGCCAGGGTGGAGCCGCTCTGCTGAACAGGTCATCCGGCATGGTCGATTTGTCTGTGACCTATGTTCAGGTCGATGTGCGCTGAAGAATCTTGGCGAGCGTACCATTCGCATGACCAAGGCAGGAAAGAGGATCTCGCGGAGAGGAGCGTCAAAGCCTCAGAACTCGCAAATACCATGTTGGGGACAAAACCTGATTGCAGATTGCCTCAAATACTGAGCGAAACAGTGACGCTTCCCTTACGTTCCTTTTGGCTCCTTCTGTAACATCCAGTGACGAATCGATGGCAATATAGGGAACGCAATTCAATCATGCTCTGGGAAATCGAGATCCATCCTGCTGAGGGTCAACAAGACCGAGAAGGTGCCCGCATTTATCGAGAGGCGGCTGCCTTCGGAGCAACGTCAATCAGGAAGGTGCGGTCGGCAAGATCCTATCTGGTTGAGGGTGACCTGTTGGAGACCGATGTGTCCACATCTGCTGCACGATTGCTCGCCGATGGAGTCGTCGAGCGATGTGTCATCCATGCCCTGCCCGCCGAGAATGAGGACGCTTCTTCACTGATCAATGTGCTGTTCAAGCCCGGTGTGACGGACAATGTTGGGTCAACGGCATCTCGAGCTCTCCAGGACCTGGGGCTGAAGGTCGACCGCGTCGCAACCTGTCGAAAGTACTGGCTTAACGAAGATGCAGATGAGAGGGACGTCCAGCGTCTCACGATGAAGGTGGTGGCAAACGACTCGATCGAGCGCGTGATACGGGGGCCGTTACCGCTCGCATCAATTGCTGTCGGTGGCGAATACCGTTTTTCCCCACAAGAGACTTCCATCCGGGAGTTGTCGGACGACGAGTTGGTCCGCCTCTCGAAGACGGGGCAGCTCTATCTCAGTCTCGTTGAGATGCAGACCATCCAGAAATACTTCCTGGATCTTGGTCGCGAGCCGACGGACATCGAACTGGAAACCATTGCCCAGACTTGGAGCGAACATTGCTCGCACAAGACGCTGGCAGGTCGGATTGCTTATCGGGACGAACATGGTGAACGCACATTCCAAAACATGTTGAAAGAGACGATTTTTGCAGCGACGCAGACCATCCGGAAGATGCTGGGGGATGACGACTGGTGTGTCAGCGTGTTCAAGGACAACGCGGGAATCGTCACGTTTGATGAAAAGCAGGACGTGTGCATCAAGGTGGAAACCCACAATCACCCGTCTGCACTGGAGCCTTACGGTGGCGCGAATACCGGCATCGGAGGCGTGATTCGCGACCCGATTGGCACCGGGATGGGCGCGCGTCCCGTCTGCAATACTGACGTTTTTTGCTTCGCACCGCCGGACACACCGCACGACACGCTGCCGCCGGGTGTGCTCCATCCCAAGAGTGTGATGCAGGGAGTTGTCGCGGGCGTACGAGATTACGGGAATCGCATGGGGATCCCCACGGTCAACGGGGCCGTGTATTTTGATGAACGGTATCTCGGCAATCCACTCGTGTATTGCGGAAATATCGCGATGATTCCCCGTGGAATGAGTGAAAAGCACGTCACCCCGGGAGATTACATCGTGGCCGTCGGCGGTCGTACCGGGCGGGACGGCATTCACGGGGCGACGTTTTCCTCTGCGGAGCTCACTCACGAAAGTGAAGAACTCTCCGGAGGGGCAGTCCAGATCGGCAACGCCATCACGGAGAAGATGCTCCTGGACGTGATTCTCGAAGCTCGTGACAAGGGACTGTACAACGCGATTACTGACTGTGGTGCTGGCGGGTTCAGCAGTGCGGTCGGCGAGATGGGTGAGAAGACCGGAGCCGAAGTCTGGCTCGAAAAGGCCCCCCTCAAGTACAGCGGATTGACCTACACCGAGATTTGGATCAGCGAGGCTCAGGAGCGGATGGTGCTCGCGGTTCCGCCGAATTCATGGGAGGAGTTTGAGTCGCTGTGTGCATCAGAAGGGGTCGAGGCAACAATCATCGGTCGGTTTACGGACACGCAGCGACTTGTTCTGTCGTATGATGGCGCCGAGGTCGGTAACCTCGACATGGCGTATCTGCACGACGGTCGGCCGCCTGTTGTCCGTCAGGCTGTCTATCAAAGCCCCAACCTTCAGGGAGGGGGCATTCGTGAAGGCCAGGCGACGGAGCCCCTCGCTGACGCTTCGGGCTCTGAAGATCATGCCAAAACGTTGAAGTCAATCCTCTCTTCCCTGAATGTCTGTTCCAAAGAATGGGTCATTCGCCAATACGACCATGAGGTCCAGGCGGGCAGCGTCGTCAAGCCGTTGGTGGGCATTACGAATGATGGTCCATCTGATGCAGCTGTCGTAAGACCAGATTTGATGTCTAACCGAGGACTTGTCATCTCGTGTGGCATGAATCCTCGTTACGGAGACATTGATCCTTACTGGATGGCAGCTGCGGCGATTGACGAGGCTATGCGAAATTGTGTCGCGGTCGGAGCTGATCCAGAGAAGATCGCCATCCTCGACAACTTCTGCTGGGGCAACACAGAGCGTCCGGAAACGCTGGGTTCGCTCGTGCGTGCTGCACTTGGATGTCAAGACACGGCTATCGCCTTCGGCACGCCGTTCGTCAGTGGAAAGGACTCTCTCAACAATGAGTTCACACACGGCGAGCGTACGATCTCGATTCCGCCGTCGTTGCTCATCACAGCCTTGGGACAGGTTGCCGACATTCGCCAGTGCGTAACGATGGACCTAAAAGAGCCCGGGAATGTTCTCTTCCTCATCGGCGACACGAAATCGGAATTTGGCGGTAGCCACTACCATCTTTCCGTCGGCATCGATGGTGGAGAAGTGCCCCGGGTTGATATGGAACAGGCGCCCCGGGTATTTGCCGCTCTCCATGAGGCAATCACATCCAATCTGTTGCGAAGCTGTCACGACCTGAGTGAAGGGGGACTGGCAGTCGCTATTGCAGAGATGGCATTCGCCGGAGGATACGGTGTTGATGTCTCGCTTGGTGGGTTTGGCAAGATGGACGACACCGTCGCGCTGTTCTCTGAAAGCTGCACGCGATTTGTCGTCGAGGTGCCGGCGGCAGATGCAGATCGGTTCGAGGAATTGATCAAACAGCGGACCGGACGCAGTGCAGTACAGTTAGGCCTGGTGACTGAAAAAGGTCGAGTTAGAATCGTGTCAATAGAGGGGAATGTCCGGATCGACGAATCGATCGACGACCTCAAAGAGTGTTGGCAGCGTCCGCTGAATTGGGAGTGACGGCAAACGATGGCTTACGAACAGTTACGGGAGACCGCGGAGGAAGCGGCCCGCATTGGAGGCAGAATTCTTCATGACTGGGCGGACAAATTCACAGCGCGAGAGAAGAGCCCTGCCAACCTCGTGACCGAAGCAGATTTTGCATCTGAGAATGCAATCTTCGAGTTCATCCACGCAAGATATCCTGATCATCGCTTTCTGGGCGAGGAAGGTTTGAATCGCAACGAGGGGAACTCAGCCTTTCGTTGGATCATTGACCCACTTGATGGAACCTCCAATTACGTGCATGGCTTCCCCTACTACGCTGTCTCCATCGGTGTCGAAGAGGATGGCAGGATGGTCGCAGGGGCAGTCTATGATCCAAGCCGTGACGAGATGTTCTCTGCATCTGCCGGGCAGGGAACGATGCTGAATGGACAACCAATCCGAGTTTCCTCAGAGGAGGATCTTGCCAATGCTCTTTGTATGGCGAGCCTGCCGGTCAAGACAACTCGTGACGACCCTGCTGTGCAAGCCTTTCTGAGAGTTTTGGAGGCAGCCCAACACGTTCAGCGGACGGGGTCAGCCGCACTCAACCTTGCATCTGTCGCTGCGGGTCGAGTTGAAGCATTCTGGTCAACAAGTCTGAAACCTTGGGACATGGCTGCAGGCGTACTCCTGGTCGAAGAAGCCGGCGGACGCGTCACAAAAACCCAGGGAGACAGGTTTTTTGTCGATGATCCGGACCTGCTTGTATCGAACGGAAGCCCGTTGCACGACCAACTGATCAGACTCTTGGGATGATTCCTTTGAATCAGGGAATCAGACCAATGTTGTGAGAACTCAACATCTCACTCCAATCGGGTCAAAACGGATGAAACAGCCACTGGATCTGGAAGTTGATGGTTCGCGGGCTTCTTCTCCTCGGAAGTAAATCCTTCCGACATGTCCGACTGATGCATATGATATACTATCAGGGATGAATGTATGCGTTAGCCGTAGTCCTCCTGTAACTTGAGAAAAGGCTATAGGGCGATAGTTCATGGAAACATCGAATTGACCTGCGTCCTTCGATGTCAGTTCCGGTCGGGTCATTTCCTTGTAGCGATCTTGCGACGGTATTCTCGAACCAGCAGATGGCGGTTGCCTAACATTGATTGAAGGGAGACCAGGTGTCTCGACAAATCAGGGTGATGCTGCCAGGACTGGTGTTCTTCGGTCTGCTCGGAGTTCATCCGTCGGCGTATTCGCAGGACTCGCCTCCGAATACAATCGGTCATGTTTCATCCGACGACGGCTCTGGAGATACGATCTATTTGCAGGACGAGAACGGCGAGTTTCGTCGCATGCCCTTGGAGTCGCTTGATCAAAGGTCGGCGGATCGAAATTATGGCAGCGCCAAAGTTTTTGAGCCGGACGTTCCAGACTATTTCTTTTCCAAATTGGAACTGGATGGAACAGCTCATGAAAAATGGATCGAACTAACCGCTTCGCTGACGGTTCATCTGGTCGCTACGGATCGATGGGTGTTCGTTCCGGTTCGATTCGATCAAGCTTCCTTACTGGACTTCAAGCACTCTGGTCCGGGTGAGATCTCAGCCCCGACGGGGAATCAACAGTCGAGGGGTTTGTCATGGCTACTGAAGGGTTCCGGCGACCATCAGTTGGAAATGATACTTCGCGTGCCTCTGCGAAAGACGCCATCAGGAGACCTCCTGCAACTGGAATTGCCAGAGATGACGTTATTCACCGGCAGGTTGAGTCTCCAATTACCATCAAGTTCGGTGACGATTCGTGCGGAGAACAGCGTAAGGTTGCTCGGAACTCGTGTAGAAGACGAGCACACAATCCTCACTGCTGAATTGCCAGGGGACCGTCTCGACTTGGGTTGGAATATTCATGAACAACAGACCGAGCCCCTGATGCAAAAACCAACGGACTTACGCCTGCGATTGGTTGAGGGGAAAATTGAGCTGACTGCCCGACAACAGATTCAGTTTGGGGCCAACACCTCCGCCACGCTGCGAGTGCGACTGCCATCCGAGAAAATGGAGTTGAATCCGGAAGGCGTTCAAATCATTGATGCCAATGGAAACGAACAGTGGGTTCAGCCAACGGCGACCGAGCAACCAGAGTGGTTTGTTCTCTCATTGGGAGATTCCGTTAGCAAGTTGGTGCAAGTCTATTGGAAACTCAGCACAACGATGCCACCTGACGGACGGGATTTCGTGATCGATGGTTTCGAGGTTGCCGATGCACGGCGGCAGTCGGGAACGATTGCGATCGAGAGTTCTGACGGATTTCTCGTGTCTCAGGTGGGAGAAGACGACATCGGAGTTGAAAGAATGGATGTCAGCGACTTACCTGCATCCTCGACCCCATCGACCCTACAGGCTTATTCGTTTGCAGGGTCTCAGTACCGACTCCGATTACGAATCGAGCCAACGGTGCCCGTTGTATCGGTCACCCCGTATTACTTCGTCAAAGTTTCGCAGGATCACATTGAGTTAGAGGCGATCTATCAATTGAGCGTCGATGGAGGGGGCGTCCGCAGTTTGCCAGTCGTTTGGTCTGGTGAAGATCGTGATTCGTGGGATGTGGTCGCATCCTCATTGACCGGCGGTCTTCCGAGAAAAATCCCGCGGGAGAAGGCAGATACATCGGATGAATGGGAAATCTCGCTCCCCAACGCCGTCGAAAACCGGATTGAGGCGGGGCTCTCTGCCATCCGCTATTTTGATACTTACCCACCAGCAGATACTGTGACGCTGTCTCTTCCAACGCTCTCCAGCGCACGCGGATTGTCGGGATGGATCATCGTGTCAACGGACGACGACGTTGAGGTGTCGACTCGTGCAGACGATTCCACAGTCCTGACACCCCAGTCCGAAAGTGCTTTGAGTTCGTTGAAGATTCTTCCTCCAGACTGGACGCGAACACAGCCATTGTCACTCTATCGTTTTTCATCGAACCGTGATGAAGCAACACCAGAACTGGAAATGGACCTCACTGTCCAGTCACAAACAGTGACCACTTCGACAATCGTCGAAGTTCGCGACATTGATGATCAGCCTCGAATCTCCCAAAGAATTTCCTATGAGGTTCAATTCGGTCGACTTTCACAAGTACGCTTGACGATCCCACCGCATTTATATGAACGGCTGGATCGCGAGTTTCCCGACGCCTCGCTCCGCTTCCTGCTCGACGGTGAAGTTCCTCTGGAAACACTCTGGTCTGGGGAAGAGGTCGCTGTCACATTACCAACTCCGCTTTTGGGGAAGTTCGACATAGTCATTGATAACTATTCACCTGGTGTCAAGCAGGACGAGATTCCGGCGGATCTGGATGTTCCAATCATTAACAGTGTGAATCAGGCTTTCATATCGACACGATTGATCGTGCCCGACCAGTCGACCGTTTCTGTTGATATCAACGACACGGACTGGAAACGACTGAACACAATAGCAGACGGAATGCAGTGGATCACCAGTCAGCCCGTCACCCAGGTTGTTGTATCGTTAGACCGTTCCCTTGAACGGAGTCCCCAGCAACTCAGGATTGAAAAGGCATATTTACAGACAGTCATCGATGGTGCTGGGCATCATGTAACTCATGCGACATATTTCATTCGCGATTCGATCGATGAACTGGTCATTCAACTCCCTGCAAATGCAGTGAATGCAAGATATGAATGGAATGGGATTGCATTGGACAGCAGTCAGGTGATTTCTCCATCGAATCACCGTCCCATTCGACTCGAGAAGCCGATGTCTCTCTCGATGAGACTCTCCCCTGAAGTAGTCAGTCTTAGCTACCAGAGCCTCGGAGAGGCTGAACACTGGCCGAATGGACTGTCGGTTTCATTTCCTGTTTTCGCAAAGAATGTATGGATTAATGAAGTGTGGTGGGAACTCAAATTACCACCAACGCAGCACCTACTTATTTCTCCGGCATCCATGACGGCGCAATTTCAATGGAAGAGAGATGGAATCTTCTGGAAACGAATGCCCGATGCAGTATCAGATCAGATTCGGGTATCGGCCAGCGGAATCGACGATGTCAATCATAATCCGATCGAAACCGCTGGAAACAGTTATATGTTCGTAACAGTCGGACCACTGACGAATGTTGAAATTCGCACAATGAGTAAATCAGGGATTGTGTTTATGGGTGCTGGTTTAACATTGTTTGCCAGTTTTCTCCTCATCAAAGTGCCAGCCGTACGTCACCCCATGATATGGTTGGCCGTGTGCCTCGCTTTGATGACGTTGTCATTATGGTATCTCGAACCCATGGTGCTGCTCCTACAGCCAGCTGTATATGGTCTTGCTTTGCCACTTTGTGCCGGCTTCCTGGATTTCGTTATCAATGGAGAACGACATCCCAAGCGGAGGAGCTTCAACGATTCGACCTATCGAGAAACCGAAGATTTGTACGGCAGCGGATTTTCAGGTGCGATTGAGTCCCCTGTGACATCTACCTTCGTTCGACCCACGGTGGTGTCAGATTCGGGGATCCAATCATGAACATGCCGGAAAGTTCGGTATTGCCCAACATCGTCATGTGTCCTGTTAAAATGTTTGGATTGCACAAGTGGACTGTGTTGCTGCTCAGTAGCGTCCTGCTGCAGATTTCTTGTGGTTCAATTCGACTGCATGCAGCTGAAAGGAGTATTGGTCCCATTCGCCGTACCTATGTTCCTGCAGAGAGGCCAGATGTTTGGCCGGCAGGGCGATGGGAAGCTCTTCCAATCAATGAATTTCGACAACTGTTGAAGGATCTTTCTCCCGTCGAGTCAACTCCACCACCAACAGTGCTGAAACGAGTTTCCTACTCTGCGACATGGACGGAGGATTCCTTTATCGAGGGTGAGCTGACCGCACAAGTTGGCTTGAGTGGATTTGAACCTAAGTACCACTCGTTGGGGCAGCCAACACTTTCGCTAACAAACTTCTTCTGGCAGGATCGCCCTGCCGAGTGGGGAACTGATCCAGAGGGTCAGGCACTCATTCGGATCGAATCCGACGGAAGTCAGCTTCGGGGCCAATGGTCATTACAAGGCCAAGAAGTTCTTGGAGATGTCGAATTCGAAGCTGTGTTACCACCATCCATCATCTCACGGTTTGAACTGCGCCTGCCGTCCGAGAAGTATTTATCCGTCAAAGATGGGATCTACGCCGTGACGCTCGATGATCCCGTTCCAGGATGGAAGCGTTGGGTACTTGATCTGGGGAACAAATCACAATTCCGATTCACGATCACTAACGAGCTTCAGCAATTTTCTGCGCCCCAACTTGTGACTCAGCGAAAATCGCAGTATCGGCTATTGCCAGAGGAACTTCGGTTCAACATAAACTTTGTAATTGACAATCTCGGTGGGGCAGTAGAGGAGTTGATATTCGATGTGCCTTCGGAAATGCCGATCTCGTCTATCATGCTTGGCAACGATATTGAAATTCCATTTCATCGCATCAGTGAAGGTGATCGTATTGGTGTTGTTGTCCCACTGAAGTCTATCACGTTGAATTCTCGGACCAGCATCACAGTGCATGGAGGCATGCCTCTTGGCTCTGAAAAGACTTGGAGACTGCCGAGAATATCTCTGAGTCAGGCGCATCTGATCGAGTCGCAGATGTCGATCAAAGTTCACCGGCCGCTCGAGTTGTCCGACTATTCATCAAAAGACTGCAGGCTCATCTCCTCAACGCTGAACCGCAACCAGACGGATTCGCTGGAGTTTGAAGACTGGGCCGAATCATCCGAAGTGTCTGTCACTCTGGACACCCCGCAAGCCGACGTCGTTTCGGATGTGCTGACGACGATTACTGGTGATTTGTCACAGTCGGTGATGAAGACCCTTCTCCGGCTGACGACTCGCTCAGGTTCGGTCTACAAGTTACCCTGCTTCGTCCCTCCGGGTTGGAAGGTGACAGCTATATCGTCGATTCCCTGGAAGAGACCGGACATTGTTTCCCAGTGGAGGATGTCTGCAACTGAGGATGGTGGGTCGCAGTTGACGGTTGAGTTTCGTGACGCGTTGACTTCCGAACAATCCGTTATCATCGAAGTCATTGCCCGTCGTGCTTTCGATCCAGCAGCATCGACAATGATCATACCGATCATCCGACCGCTGGATGCCATGCCTCGATCCGTTGCAATGGTATTGAAGCCCGTCGCGGGACAGGAGTTCTCTCTAGCGGATGACTCATTGTATGTGGAACAAACTCTGTCGGAGGCAACAACACACTGGACAAATGAGCTTGAAAGTACAAATTGGCTCGATATCGCGGGAGACCCGGCTGTTTTGGAAGCCCGGCCATTCGTTGTTTTCACTGATGCACCGTCAGACTCCGATCAACTCATCATCGCCGCAACTAAGGAGATGAAGTTGCCGATGCTGGCAGAGTCAAGCATCTCGACCCCCAGGACTTCAACAGATCAATTATCATCGGCAGACAGTTTCGGATCTGAGTCGAACTCGTCGACAGCATCAGGGCGAATCACGGCCGAAGTGACACTGGAGACGACTGTTCCAGATTCAGCAGAACATCCCTGTGTGCATCGGATTAAATATACTTTGCCAGCATCAGCTGCGGGGAAGGATTTAGAATTTACCATTTCTGATCCCGCGATGTTTATTGCATTGAATGAAAGCGGAACGAGAGATCCAATTCTTGTCAGCGACCATCTGGTGCAAATACATTTGCCGGATACTGGCGATAACTTTGATATTAAACTCGAGTATCGAAGCCCGTTTTCACAGACGATGCTCTCGGGAAAGGCTATCATTCCTCTACCCAAATCGAATGTGGTCAAAACCGATATTCGCTGGCGCTTACTGTTGCCGCCGTCGTTCCGTCTGACTCCTTCAACAACAGGTACTTCCTGTGAGCAACCATCGGTGTCTTGGACGCAACGAGTCACCGGCCCTCTCGGTAGGGGTCACAGTCAATCATCGAAGTTGCCAATAAGTTCGCATGTCCAACAGGACGCCGGCCCATCGGAGTTCGAGTTACTCGACTCAGAAATGACGATTGCTCGACAGAATCGTGTTCTCATGAGAGATACAAGTGAGCACACACGTTCAGTCCCCTTTTCGGCAGATGTTCTTCAGCTGCAGATTTGGAAGGAAGACATGTCGTGTCGAGTCGGGTGGTTGTTGATGATTGCGGGTTGCATGGCGACTGGATTGATTCGACGTATCAACCCGCCGCGTAGTACGTTCATCATCTTCGTATGCGGGATTGCATCAGGACTCATGAGTGCCCTTGTTTCCGATGCGTTTGCCATACTCGCTGGTGGTCTCTTCTTCGGAGTCCTTTGCGGCATGCTACTTCCGCAACGACTCTGGAATCATCGATTACCGACAGAGAAACGTCCCGTTGGCTCCACACGCCGTGCTCCAGTTTTTGCGGGTGCAGGGATGTTGCTGCTGAGTTTCGCTGTCTGGTTCGCGACATCTGCAAATGCGATGCAGATCAGTCAATCTGGTGGCAAGAGCACCAGTCGAGCGATAGACCCACCTCAAAGTGCACCACAATACGATGCCCTGATTCCTGTGCGGTCTCAACGACCGTCATTGAATGAAACGCCTGTTGCATACGTTAGTCCTGCTTTGCTGGAGGAGTGGCAGTCATATCGTCACGCAACGGCAACGTCACCGGATTATCTTCTGCGGGATGCAGAATATGAAATTACGTTGGACCAGCGCCCTTTCCCTCGGATGTCGGCAGTCTTCGATGTGGTTCTCTTGAATCCCCTGACTCGTCAAATCCGGATCCCCTTGGATGGCATCGCAATCGAGAGGGAAGATGCATGTACTGTGAATGGTCAAGTTGCGACGATTATTCCCTTGACCACCAGTCGAGGGATTTCAATCGATCTAGACTCAATGATTCCCACTTCACTCCCTGCAATCGAGAACGAAAGTAACTTGGTGGATTCTCAATCGGAGATGATGGATGATCGTGCAAAGGTACTCCGCATCGTGATCGATTGTCATTTACGGTCATACAAGGCCGGAAATCTCTATCAGATGAACGTGGCCATTCCGCCTGTGCTTTCGACAACAGCTCTATTGAAGAACGATGGACTCGACATCGAAAACCACAGTGTCCATCGATATGGCTCAGAAAAACGAAACATCGCAAACCAAACATCCAGGATCGAGTTAGGACCGGTCCAGAGACTACAGATCGATTGGTCTCATCACGGGAACGAACCGGTTTCGGAAGCATTCATCCCAGATCTCGCGATGACAAACATCATTGTCCATCCGCAACAGCTAAAAGCGACAACACGCTTAAAGTATGTGATCAATCAATCATCGGAGACCAGTACTAACTCCACCGTTCTATTCAACTTGCCCTCCTATGCACAGATCCAAGATGTCCGAGCTCCGGGACTGCAAGAGTGGAATGTCAGGCACCACGACACAGAGCCAGTGGCAGTGCGCCTGACATTTTCAGAGCCATTACTCAGCCAGTCCATCGTTGTGGATCTCGAATATGTCCTGCCCGGAACGCTTACAGCGGGCAAGCTTACCATCCCAGCTTTATTTCCCTCGACGGGACGGCAAAAGGTGGACTTCCCTGTGCATTCTCTGGGATTGACAGCCGCAACAGGATTTCGCATCGAACATCTTTCCGCCCTGCATCAGAGCGCTCAGGTGATGCGAATATCCCCTGACCAGTTTAGGCAGGACTGGGGAGTGGAAGACAACATCAAGCTTGATCTCGCTTACTCACTCAAGGCTCCTCAACCGCTTGGTTTCAAGGTTGTGCCCATTCTGCCTGACCGTCGTGCATTGATTACTGAAAGCATGACCATCGACAGTTCATCATGTGAATGGCAGGCTGACATCGAGCTCACTTCGCAGGGGGCACCAATCGCTCTTCATCGCTTCACTCTGAACCCTCACATCACGATTACCTCAGCTTCCGTGACTCAGGAGGGGACCGAAACGTTATCTCGATGGACGAAAACATCTGAAGAACAGCAGCTTTTGTTGCTGCTTTCCAACGAGGTGTCTGGGAACCAAAGGATCCACCTCACAGGGAAGCTTGATATTGATGCAGGAGAACCGACGCGCCTCGCGGACTTCGCGATCGAGAATGCCGTCGTGAGTCAACACATTCTGACAATCCAATGGCACTCCAACTTGACCCTCGAAGTGTTCGACAGCCTTGAGCGGCCAATTCTTCTTGAAGAGGATGAAACAGGATTGACGGCAGAGTCCGGTGTGCTGCATCAACATACGTATGACTTGCTTTCAGATGTCGCACCAGAGAGAGTCCGCATCGATTCAGCAACCAAAGAATTTCCCTATGAGCGTTTCATCACGGTCGACACGAGACAAGAAAAACAGTGGAGTCTGACGACTCAGCTCATCTTCCCCATGGACACAAAGCTTCCTCATCAGATTCAAGTGATCGTTCCGAGCGAGTTTGCCGGTGTTGAATTTGCGCCGAAGTCGTCTCCGCCCGCTCAAAAAACTACCTTTGACGACGGTCGTCCTGTGCTGACATTTTCAACCACCACTCTTGATTTTGACTCGCGACGACTCAGAATCACCTTGACAACCCCTTCCCAAGCTGAATTCCCGTGGGAGGTCCCTCAGCTGAAAGTGCTAAACGGACTCCAGAAAAAAGAATGGTTGGTGCTTACGCCAAATTCAATGTACGAAGTCAAGGGAGAAGAGAACTCCGTTGTGGCTGAAGACCTCCCCGAACGCTTTAGTTTACCCGATGGGGTTGAGCAGAATGATATCGCGGTTTTCTATTCGATGCACGGGAAATGGACACTAACACCTCGAAACCTCGCTGCTGCAAACGGGTTCGTCAGACAGTTGGATACCATCATCTGGGATGCCAACTCAGAAGAGCTTTGCGGTGTGACTATTGCGGAGGTCTCTATCCGTAATTTGAATCAATTCGCGATCAGATTACCTCCTGGGCTGCGGGTCACCTACATTGACTCGGGCGACGTCGTCACCTCCCCCGTAAAGGATAACTTGGTCGGTGAACTGGTCGTTCCTGTCGCACCAAGAGCTGTCGACCGTGATATGTCATTTCTGTTGAAGGTCTGGTGGACTTTGCCCAAAACATCGATTGCCATGAGATATGACATCCCTCTATTGCAACCGAAGGAACTCCCAATCATCAGTCAGCAGATCGTTTTTTTGGGTTCGGATGAATCTCGTTATGAAGTGACGGGCTCTCCGTTATTCCTAAGAGTTGACCCAGTCAATTTGCTGAACAGCCAGGCTCCTAAAAAGTCATCTCCAATTATCCGCCTCTTGGAAGACGCTGGTTACTTCCCCTCAAGCGATCAAGCAACCTCGATTCTGATCGGAACCGTTGAATATGACTCAAGTCAGCGGGCGGACGCCCTGATCAGCATTTGGAGGCTCAGTAAGCAGTTAAGACGCTTCTTGCTGATCCTTCTGGTTTCAATCTTGGGACTCATCATCGGGTGGAAGACACGTGGGTATTTCTTGTTGAGAGACCAGCTCTCCCGCATCAACCATTCGCTGTACGCCGGACCGACGCTGTTGGCATTACTCATTTGGACATCTGGTCCGATATTAATGGGAATCACGTTGACGTTGTTGAGCGTCACCGCTTGGGGACTTGCGTTGTGGAAAGCACATGGCCATGCAACGGAGTTTGAATACACTCCGGTTACCACGAGCTGAGGATGGTCGTCACGAATATGTGGAAATTCCGATCGTAAGAAGGCCTACCGTCAGACAGTACCAGGCAAAAGCGTGTAGTTTGCGTGCAGCAATTACTTTCAACAGACCCTGTAATGCCAGGATCCCGACGACGAACGCTACAACGGCTCCTGTCGCAAGGACTGTCCAGGACACGTTTGTCGAGGTGCTCGCACGAATTAAGGAAACAGATTCCAGGACGGCTGCCCCTGAAATGGCCGGGATGGCAATGAGGAACGAAAACTTGGCAGCCGCCTCCCGATTCAAGCCGCTCAGCAGGCCACCCACAATCGTCACACCGGATCGAGAGATGCCGGGAATCGGTGCCACAGCCTGGAACAGTCCAACGATGATGGCCTGACGCAGAGTGATCTGGCTCAACTCCGTCTGTCCCCGGTCAAACCACTTTGTGACCCAGAGCACTCCCGCAGTGCAGCACAGAGCAATCCCTGCGGCAAGTGGCGATGCGAATGCCAGTTCAAGCTGCTTTTTCAAGAGCAGCCCGACGCAGACGACGGGCAGTGTGGCCACGATGATTGCCAGCAATACTGGAAAATCATGGACAATCTTGAACAAATCGCGACGGAATACAAACAGAATGGAGAACAATGTGCCCACATGCACGGCGATCTCAAACGCCATGTCTTCTGAAGGCAGATTGAGCAGCGCCTCTCCGAGTACGAGGTGTCCCGACGAACTGATCGGCAGGAATTCAGCTATCCCCTGTACGATCCCGAGGACGATCGCCTGCCAGTATTCCATGATCAATCAAAATGCCCGGAGAATCTCAGACGGATAGCAACGGTTGCCACTCACTGCCAAGAGCTTATCAGCATTCCGGAAGTGAATACGGCGAGATTGGATCTGAATTCACGGGCGATGCCGATCCTTTGTCGGTCGTAACGAACCGACGACGTAATACTGGCAAATCCGATCAATCGTCAAAATCGGAATCGTTCTGCAACCGTCTCAAACCCCAGCAAGTTCCAGAAATTGATTGATGCGGTCCTCGACGACGTCCAGACTTCGCTGCCAGAACGTAGGGTCAGTGAGGTCTTCGCCAAACGCTTCGCTGACGGCTACTTCCGCTTCGCGACTGCCCGTTGCGATCAGGAACTCACGGACCCTGCCGGGAAAGTTGTCCAGCTCTGCTCCCAAACGATAGATCCCCAGCGATAACAGGTACCCGAAAGTGTAAGGAAAGTTATAGAACGGCCAGCCGGCAATGTAGAAGTGCAGCTTCGAGACCCAGAACTCGGGATACCAGCCAGCATCATCCAGGGCATCACAGTATGCCTCCTGCTGTGCTTCAAGCATCAATTCGGAAAATCGCGCAGTACTGACTGCTCCCTCTGCTCGTTCCTGATGGTAGCGATCTTCAAACAGAAATCTTGCGTGGATGTTCATCAGGAATGCCACTGCATCACTGAGCATTCGGTCGAGCATCGACAACCGCTGTGCATCGGTCGCGGTCTTAAACTGTTGGGTTACCAGAATCGCTTCGGCGAATGTCGACGCGGTCTCTGCAAGATTCATGGGATAATCCTGCAAGAGCAGCGGCTGGTCCCTGAGAACGTACGAGTGATAAGCATGCCCCAGCTCATGAGCGAGCGTCGACATACTATCCTCGGAGTGTGTGAAAGTCATGAAGATCCGGGACTGTTGATGTGTTGGAAACCCTGTACAGAAACCACCCTGCCGCTTGCCTGCTCTGTCCTCTGCTTCAATCCAACGACGAGTCATTGCATGCTTCGCGAACTCGCCCCACTCTGGAGCGAAGTTTGCAAACGTTTGTGTCACGATTCGGCATGCCTCGCTGTACTCCAATCGAGCAGAACCTCCGAGTTCTCTCGAAGGCAGCGGAGCCGTGACGTCATACCAACTCAGCCGCTCCAATCCGAGAAGTTTCGCCTTCGTGTCGAGATACCTCTTCAGCATCGGCTTACGTTCGGTGATCGTTGACCACATGGTTTCGAGCGTCTTTCGCGTCATGCGATTCAGCCGCAAAGGGAAATCGAGGTGATCCTGCACTCCCAGCCGTGCGTACTTCGTCAGTCGGCTGCCGGAAATATGGTTGAGCGCATCCGCACATGAATCTGCAATGGAGCCCCATGCCTTTTGAGCTGCAAAGAAGTTGTTCTCTCGCACCGATCGCTCAGGAGCGTCCAGCGATACCTGTCCCGGTGACTTCTTGACGACTTCACCTTTCTCCATGACTTCGACTCGTAACTCCCCTGACAGTCGATCGTAAAACCGACTCCATGCCCTTAGACCATCGACATTCAACTGGGCAACCAGAAGTTCTTCGGTCTTCGGCAGTCTGAAGGCTGCATTCCGCTGACACTCCCTCAGGAAAAAGCCAAGCTCGGACAATCTTTCATCAGCATGGAGAAATGCTTTCATCGCATCATCGTTGACACCTCGAAAAGGGAATTCGAGGTTCACGGAAATTTGCTCGATCAATGGCCTGAGTGCGGCGAGAGTTCCCTCTAAACGTTGGAATTCCTTGTTGCCGGCGTCCGCGGCTGCGTGACATCCCACGAATGCTTGAAGATCCTCAGTACGGGCGAAGACATCCGCACAACGGGCAAGGAACGTGGCCCATTTCGAAGGAGTCTGATTGTCAACCGATACCGGCGGAAGGCATTCAGAATCGTCGGCGAGTTGCCGCAGGTCCTTCTCGTAGTCGGACCACACTCGGCCAAACTCATCCGACTCCGGATGCGGATACAGGGAATCCAACTCCCACGTGAGGCTGTATTCAGTCAATGTTGACATTCTGGTCGCGCTCCCTCTAAACACACGAATAGTCAGATGAGTGTAGTCTACTGCACTCCGACGTCTGCTTCGATCCTGCTTCTTGGTGTTACAGGTCCTGATGGCTTTCGATCGCCCCACAATTCTGATGTGTCCACCGGATTTTTACGGGATCGAGTACGAGATCAATCCCTGGATGAGTCGCAGCCGGTCGAGCGATTCCACTTTGGCAGGCGAACAATGGCAGGCCTTGCATGACTTATTGATTTCATTGAATGCCGATGTCCGGCTGATGACTCCCGTCAAAGGACTTCCCGATCTCGTTTTCACAGCGAATGCTGGGCTCATTCATCGATCAAGCGCGTATCTCTCACGGTTCCGCCATCCCGCGCGACAGGGCGAAACCTCCCGTGATGAAGAATGGTTCGCAGCAAACGGGTTTCGCTGTGTGACACTCCCGGAAGGAATGAACTTTGAAGGAGCGGGCGATGCCTTGTTTGTCGGTGATACGCTTTTCTCGGGCTATGCGATCCGTAGCGACGTGCCAGCGATGGAATGGGTCGCTGGTGAGGTCAGATGTCGAGTGATCCCGCTCCAGTTGGTTGATCAACGCTTCTACCATCTTGATACATGTTTTTGTCCACTGAGATCAACAGAGGTCATCGCCTACTTAGCGGCATTTGACGATTACGCCCAGAAGGTAATCAAGGAGCACATTGAAACCATCATCCAAGTCGCGGACGAAGAGGCCATTCGCTTCGCATGCAACGCGGTCGTTTTGGGGGAACATGTGGTGCTGAACACTGGGTGCCCGAATTTGGAGTCCGATCTCCGAGACCTGGGATACGAACCGCACGCAACACCGCTTGATGAGTTCATCAAAGCTGGTGGCAGTGCCAAGTGCCTGACGTTGCGTCTGGACGGAGAAGACAGTGCTGCCTGGCGAAAGGAGTTTTCGCCAAAGGCCTGTCAATCGGGCGACGGATTCACCGCGATCGAGAACATCTGACATGCCTACCTTTTCAGGCCACTGCACGAATCTCAACAGAGTGAGAATGTGATATGGAGGTCGGATTCACTGAGACGTCATCTGACAGTTTTCTGTGTTCTGACTTGGCGTGAATAGCTTTGCTTTCGTGAGGTCAGTCATACATGCGATCTGTTTGGAACATCTGAGTTAGCCAAATTCGAAATGTGCCAATTTGTCGGGGAAAACACAGCCTGAACTCGATCGTTGTGATTTGCACTGCGGTAGCCAGTCAGAAAAGACCCAACTATCATACGGGAAATGGAGTAAACAGATGTGTCTGCCTTTTTACAAAGCTGATTGATGGTTGACCTGCCTCGTAATCCGACCCGTGAAGTTCGCATAGGCTCGACGAAGATCGGTGCCGATTATCCGGTTGCCGTTCAGAGTATGACGGCGACGCATACTCAAAACATTGACGCGACGGTCACCCAGGTTAATGCCTTAGAGGAAGCAGGAGCCGATGTCGTGCGAATTGCGGTCGACAGTCGCAAAGATGCAGACGCTCTCGCAGAGATCGCTCGTCAAACGCGGGCGAACCTCTCCGTCGACCTACAGGAGAATTACCGCCTCGCCGAAGATGTCGCTCCGCATGTTGCCAAGCTCCGGTACAACCCTGGCCATCTCTATCACCATGAGCGAGAGAAGCCCTGGCAGGAAAAAGTTCGCTATCTTGTCGGCGTAGCAGAAGAAAATGACTGCGCACTTCGCGTCGGTGTGAACTGTGGTTCGGTCGACCCGGACAAGAAGGCCAAACATGACCCGGCTGACACGGTTGCTCCGATGCTCGAGTCGGCTCTCGATCATTGCGAGTTCCTCGACTCGATCGGATTCAGCCGCTATTGCGTCTCGCTAAAAGATTCAGACCCCAAACACGTCATTGATGTGAATCAACGTTTCGCCGCTGCTCGTCCCGATGTCCCGCTACACTTGGGCGTTACGGAAGCCGGCATGCCTCCGGACGGGATCATCAAGACCCGCATTGCTTTCGAGCAACTCATCAGCAAAGGCATCGGGGATACGATCCGCGTGTCACTCACGGTTCCCAACAGTCGCAAGCCGGAGGAGATTGCTGCTGGTCGTCAAATTCTGGACGACATTGCTGCGGGCCGCGTCCGCTCTTTCGTCGACTTTGGCCTCGACACACTTAACATCATCAGTTGCCCAAGCTGTTCCCGTGTCGAGAACGAAGCGTTCATCGACCTTGCTGCTGCCGTGAAAGAGATGACGGCCTACGCCAGAGATCATGCGATCACGATCGCCGTTATGGGCTGCCGCGTGAACGGTCCCGGTGAAACAGACGACGCCGATCTTGGTCTCTGGTGTGGCCCCAACTTCGTCAACCTCAAAAAAGGCCCTCAGGAACTCGGAGCATTTTCCTACGAAGAGATCCTTCCTCGATTGAAAGCAGAGTTGGATACGGTCATTGCAGAGAAGCGTTGAGTCTCTGCGTGGTTTTGATCTGACTGATGTAAAACGTGAAAAGTTCTTCACTTCAAGCCGAATTTCATCAGCTTGGAGACTGAAGATTCGGTCGTTGCGGTTCAGCAGCCGCTGCGCCCTTGGATGACCATGACTGCTTCGATTCGATGTCCTGTTAGCCTCGGTGCGAAGCGTTGTTGACACTCCTGGATGCTCAGATACAATACACTCAGAAGGTCTCCGCTCGCACGTCCTGCTTTCCCGCGGGCATATTGAGTGGACAGCCAGACCGTTTGTTGTTGGCCTCCTTGTGGGATCGATGGCATAATATATCCCGGTTGGGTTGATCCGCTTCTTCTCCTCCCCGCCACCTTGGTTGGCTGAAACACGGTGGAGTATTTTGGGCACCCCACTTCAAACGGCGTCCAGCCAGTTGCAGGAACTTTTCCGAGGGCGAATTGATGCTCTGCGTTTCAAATTTGATGCATGAGGCAACAGTGCTCGGGGTCATTGGAATGCCAGGACCGCTTGAGCTTGTCATCATTGCCGGGATTATCCTGCTCCTGTTCGGCAAGCGACTGCCAGAGGTTATGGGTTCGCTTGGTCGCAGTATTGTCGAATTCAAAAAGGGAGCGTCGGACGAGACTGACCGAAACAGCGATGACGCGAGTCAGGGAAAAATGACAGAGTCCTGAGCAACGATTGAACTTTCACAAGACAGAAGAATTCATCGGAGACGTCAATGTTTGGAATGCCCGGCCCCATGGAAATGCTGATTATCGGCGCGATCGCCCTGCTGCTGTTCGGCAAACGTCTGCCGGAGGTTGCTCGCAGTCTGGGTTCCTCGATGAACGAATTCAAAAAGGGACTCCGTAATGACCAGGATGGCTTCAACGGAGCCAGTTAGCCGATGAAGAGTGGCAGCTGTGATCGGAGACAGTACATTCTTGAACGAACATCTTGACCTGCCACATGGAGCGGGCAACGATATCAAGTGACAAATCGCAACTCCACGCGAGTTGCAGCATTCGACACGATTGGTTGGGGAGCGAGCGATGGGATTTTCACCGGGACCTATGGAACTGATCATCATCGGGATGATCGCGCTGTTGTTATTCGGCAAGCGTTTGCCGGAGGTCGCCCGAAGTCTCGGGAAGGGAATTGTGGAGTTCAAAAAGGGCGTGAGCGGCATCGAGGACGAAGTTCGCTCCGCAGCGAACACGTCAAGTAGTTATCGCTCTCAACCCGCGAGCGACACACAGAAGGTGACAGCTCCGAAATTCGAGCCGCCGACATCCGAGCCGGTGGCCGCTTCTGGCGCAGCGCAAAGCGAGAAGTCGGAGTGAAGGCCATAGGCCACGTCTCAGTGGCCCTGACCGGAATCCAATGAGAATAACCCTATTGCACCGACTCGACCTCGATAATCCGTGCAGTCGGACGTGAGAGATCGATCAGCATGGGGGCTTCAGAGTCCACACGAGCAATGTTGCCGGCCGCATCTCGGGCTTCCAGTCGAATATACACCTGCTTGGGTAATTCGGGACCGAAGTTCCAGGTGTATTGTCCCGTGTTCGGCTGCCAACCGGTGATTGGCTGCCAAGGGCCCGTCTGGCGCTCAGCGTAGTACAAGGCCACGGGATGCTCAGCCAAGGCTTCGTCGGTGAGTGTCCACTCAATCACCAGCTGATTGAGTGATGACCCCTGTCCCTGCTTGAGAGGCAGGATGGTTGCCTGTGGTGGCTTGCGGTCGACTACAACCACGAGTTCCGGTTTCTCACCCGGCTGCGGTGGATTGTGAGCCAGTCCGACTCCGCTCTTCACTCGTATTGCGAATCCGTACGTCCCATCATTCGGCACGGTCAGCTGAAACGGGCTGTGTCCGTCCTCGTCCACGCCGTAGTGATACCATTTTTGGCCATCATCTTCGGTGAGGTACAGCTCCACACTGCTCACTCCTGAGGGACCGACATCATCCAGGACATAGCCGATTTGGAAATTCGTCGAATTGACGCGTCGAACACTTGAGACAACCTGTGGACCGGGCGTGTTGTTCCACCGAGGCTGAGTGACAGCTGGTTGCTGCTGCGGGTTGACTGAGACCGGACGACTGAAGGGACCGTTGTTTGGATGAATCGAAGGTAAACCGCCCTCAGCCAGGTCACCGGGAACACTCATGTTGGCATCGTCCCCAGCGATCGGCCCTTGCAACAATGTATCATCGGGCAGGGCGGGCGAGTCAGAGTTCGAGCGGAGACTGGCTTCTGACTCTGCGGTTGTCTCGTTCCCGGCCATGTCAGAGATTGTGCCCCGGATGCGCACAGAGCCGTTTCCTTTGATGGTCCAACTCGTCTGGCCGCTGTCCATCGCGATGATCTGCATGGGTTGCCAACCGTCGGTCGTGGGGTCCATGTGCTCCAGTTGCAGAGACTCGACATCGAGATGTGCGTCCCTGGCCTCCCAGCGAACGGTCACGTCACCAGTCGTGGTCGCCTCGACTTCCAGGTTAAGCGATGGTGGGGCAGTATCGACCGTGACCACGAGCCCGGCTGTCAGTGGTCCGGGCGGATGGAGTTCTCCTTCGCGATCGACGGTCCGTACGGCGAAGGCGTATTCGCCGTCACCGGCAGCGTCGAATG
>JAGQQG010000106.1 GCA_020426325.1 Planctomycetaceae bacterium
TCGCATGTTTGCATCGATCCATGATCGATGGCTGAAGGTCAGCTACTTTCTGGCTCTGTGACGTTTCTCGAGTAGCAGCACAATCGCTTCGATTGTGAAATGGTCGTTTCCCGGGACATCCGGAATCTCTTACCTGGTCCATACTTGGTATCTGCAATTGTCTTCACAACCGTCGTGAACGACACAAGATATCGACCCCCGACTCAGCCACACGACGATATCTGATTGCGTGATCGCTTCCGAAAACGATCATTGCCAGCCCCAACCCCACCTTCGACTCACGATTGATCATTTGACTGAGGGAGAGTTGCTGGTCACGGTCCGGGGGGATTCCTGGACTGAGATACCCGTTCGGCAGGACGCCGTCGGTCGCAGCTGATTCAAGGATGAACATGATGAACCTCTCAGCGAGTTACCCGAAAAGCTGCGGATTGATGGCATTGGGGGCGATCTGTGCCCTGATCTTCTTGCCAGGCTGCCATCTCCCTCAGCTTCGGTGTGCGGAGCCTGGAAATCCGCTTCCTGATACGTTTCATCGAGCCACGAGTTGGACGAAAGAGGCGTTCGGGCAGCCTCAACCAGCGAGCGAGCCTGAACCCACCTCCGATGAACCGGATGCGGACACCGAGATGGAGGATGTCCCTGACCGAGATGGTGACGACACCGATGCGGATGGTAACGTCAGGAACGAGAATAAAGTCGATGGCGACTTCCTGCTCGCCAGTTTCACAGAGTCCGACAGTACCGAGGATGAACTTCCGAGACTCGACTTTAACACGGCCGTCTCTGGCAGTGGGCCTCCCAGTCTGAACATTGATCCTCCCCTGATGGGACCGGACCACTTCTATGGTGACGACGACATTGCTGAACCTATTTGCATCAATGCGACACCACCCTGCTGGGGAAACTCATCCCATCTCACATGGTACGAGTTCTTCAATGATCCGTTGCTCGCAGCCCTGATCGATCAGGCATTAGTCGGCAACCAGGAGTTGAAGATCCTGAACGAAGAAATCTGGATCGCAAACAACGAAGTCGATGCACGGAGAGGTGAATACCTGCCCTTCTTCAATCTCGGAGCAAGTGCCGGTCTCGACAAAGCCAGTCGCTTCACGCGGAACGGTGCTGTCGAAGAGGCACTTGAGGTGGCTCCCGGAAAGGCGTTCCCAGATCCACTGCCTGATTTCCTGGTCGCGGCGAACGTCTCCTGGGAAATCGATATCTGGAGAAAGTTGCGAAATGCCCGAGACGCCGCTGCCTTTCGTTTCCTGGGCACCCAAGATGGCCGAAGTTACATCGTAACCCGTCTCGTCGCCGAGGTGGCTCAAAGCTATTACGAACTGCTGGCTCTCGATAACCAGCTTCAGACACTGGACATCACCATCCAAATCCAGGAACAAAGTCTCAAGGTGGCTGAGGCCAAAAAGGCAGCGGGACGTGGGACTGAGCTAGCCGTTCAAAGATTCCAGGCGGAAGTTCGCAAAAACCAAAGTGAGAAATACCTCATCGAGCAGGAAATCATCGAAATCGAGAACAAGATCAACTTCCTCCTTGGTCGTTACCCGCAGCCTGTTGAACGTGCCTCTCAAAACTACATCAACCTCAGTGTGTGTACGCTCAATGTTGGCGTGCCTTCGCAACTGTTGCAGAATCGGCCCGATATTCGTCAGGCGGAACGCGAACTTCAGGCAGCCGGCCTCGACGTCGAAGTGGCCCGTGCCCGCTTTTACCCCTCATTGGATATTACAGCTGGACTTGGCTACGAGGCCTTTAACCCCAGATACCTGTTCGTCTCACCGGAAGCTTTGATCTACAACGTCGTCGGTGACCTGATGATGCCGGTGATTAACAGGAAGGCCATCAAAGCTGCCTATCGCAGTGCGAACGCCAGACAGATCCAAGCTGTTTACGAATACCAGCGCGCAATCCTGAACGCCTACACAGAGGTCGTCAACCAGATCACGAAGGTCGACAACTACGGACAAAGCATCGAGATCAAAAAGCAACAACTCGCCGCACTGGAAGATTCAGTCGACAGCGCCAACAAGCTCTTCCAGACTGCCCGAGCCGAATACGTGGAGGTACTCTTGGCTCAGCGTGAGATGATGGAAGCCCGAATGATCCTGATCGAGACCAAGCAAAAGCAACTCAGCGCCCTCGTCAACGCCTACCAGGCCCTCGGCGGCGGATCGATGCCTAACGGCAACTGAGTGGGTTGATGAGAGTTGTGAGGGAGTCTCAACATTCTCAATTTGGGAATCCCGCATCAGGCCATCGATCGTGACACCTCTGAATGGAGAAATCTAGGAAATGATCGCTCTGTCGGTCAGTCCTGAACAGAGAAGACATTTCAGAATGCGGTCGATGGCGGTCATTCTCGCATTTCAGTTCACACGAAATCTTTCACTCTTGAAGCTTGCAATCGGATTGCTCGCATCTCCTGTTCGTCCTTCCGGTCGAGATTCTTCATCTGGAATTTCATTCGAGCGTTTTTCGAGAATTGATCGCGATGGCGATCGAGAAAGTCCCAGTAGAGAGTCGTGAATGGACAGGCTTTTTCTCCGGTCGCTTCCTTGGGGTTGAAGCGGCAATCTGAGCAGCAGTTGCTCATCTTGTTGATGTAATTTCCGCTCGCACAGTACGGCTTGGTCCCGACAATCCCTCCGTCTCCGTACTGACTCATGCCGAGCGTGTTGGGCAGGCTGATCCAATCAATCGCGTCCACGTACATTGCCATATGCCAGTCGTGAAACCGACGAGGATGAACTCCCACAAGTTGGCTGAACAGCCCAAGCACCATCAATCGCTGGATGTGGTGTGCGTAACCATGCTTGAGAACTGACTGCATCGCATCGCGGATACACCTCATGTCTGTCTCGCCATCCCAGAAGCAAGACGGGACATCAACATCTCCGCACCGCAACGCATTTTGTTCGATGTAGTACGGCATTTCCTTCCAATAGATTCCTCTGATGAATTCTCGCCAGCCAAGAATCTGGCGGACGAAACCTTCAACCGAGTTGATCGGTGCCTCGCCTGCTTCATAGGCCGCCACGGCTGCGTCAACACATTCTAGCGGTCTGATGAGGTGTAGATTGAGGGCGAATGATAGCCGAGAATGATACAGGAACGGCTGATCCATCCAGATGGCATCCTGCCACTTCCCGAAATCGGGCAAGCGATGTTTGATGAAGTCTCTCAGCAATTCACGAGCCTGTTTGTGCGTGACAGGGAGGTCGAAGTGCTCGCATGTTCCCGGATGATCAGAAAATCGTTGTTCGACCATCCGGATCACCTCTTGAGAAATGTCGTCAACCTGAAAGGAACGTGGAGCCTTAACCTTGCCTGGGCCTCCTTTGCCGAACGATTCACGATTGTCCGAATCATAATTCCATTCCCCTCCCATCGGATCGCCTGACGAGGTCATTAGCACATTGTGCTTTTGACGCATGCGGCGGTAGAAGTCTTCCATGACCATTCGCTTGCGTCCCTTAGCCCACTCAGCGAATTCATCAATCCCGCAGTAGAAGTGGTCATCAGGTCGAACTTCCAGGGAAATTGTGAGTTCGGCGGCTTCATCTTGAATCGCGTTCAGCACGCGGTGGTCGCCCGGTTGCAACAGGATCAGTTTCTCAGGTCGAGAAGCTTTCACCTGATTTCGCAGCAGCGCTCGGAAGTCTCTTCCATGATCTTTGGCTTGATCGGACGTGAGTTCGTGATAACTCACGTCGATGTTCTTTGACCTGAGTTCATTTCGAAAATGACGCATCGCGGAAAAGAAGCCCGCCAACCGTAGCTTATGACACCAGACGTGAGTGGCCTCCTCCTGCACCTCCGCCATCCAGACGGCGTCCTGCGACGCATCAAATCCAGAGAATGCAGCTGAATTCACATCGAGCTGATCACCCAATACAAGCACAAGATGTCTCATGGAGATCTACCTATTTGAGTAGTTGCCAGAGGCATTGGATGAGCAAAACTGAGCGGGCTGACCACGCCACGGTGCGAATCCAGTTGGTCCGAACGAGTGTCCTCCAGGCAGACAAGTCGAAACCTTCGGAGAGTCTTTCGTGTTGCGGAACCTGGAGAGTAGCCGTCGAGACCCAGACCGCCATGAGCAGTGCCGCCCCCCATGCTGCCGAACGGAACGAGATCCAATCCGGGACAAGTTGAAACAGCAAAACTGTTGTTGCCGCCTCAGCCAACATCAGCGGCGCGACGACAATCGTCGTGCGGATCCTGTGTGACCGTTCATATTCCACGAACCCTTCCCGACCGACCCTCGCGAACAGCGGGTAGTGACTCAACTGGACAAACCAGATTAATCCGGTCATGCCGAATGTCGAGGTCAACTGAGTCAACAGAATGATTTTCTCAAAGTCATTCATCGCGTGCAGACGAATTCTCAGGCAGTGGAATGACGGAGAAACCAACGAGTGGCCAACTTTCGATAGGTAAACATCGTGAACAGATTCAGCCTCGCGAACAGGAGACGCGTCAGCAGCCCCGCAAACCCCGCCTTGTGCTCATACTCAATGTGCTCATGAACTCTCGTGCAGCCTTCGCTCAACGAAGAGAAAGTGTGTGTATGCACCCATCTCTGCATGGGACCGGCGGATTGAGTGTCGGTGAAGCCGTACGGAGAAACATGCGAATGCACGGCTGTCCAATGCAGCGGCAACGGACCAATCCAGAGTGTGAAGCGGGAGACCGATCCATCTGCGAGAGGTTCGACCTGGTGAAGTTGAACAATCGTGGGCGGCGGGGTTAGCCGCTTGAGAGCTCGTGTGTCGTAGTGGAACTCACGCACACGGCTCAGAGGGGCGTCGACGGTGAATTCGTAGTCAAAAACGGACATCGATTGACTTGTTCTCTCTCAGAATAGCCAACTTTGGAGCGATTGTTTTGGGCAAGTCTGCACATTGGCCTTCATTGCTTCATCTCAAAAACCGTCAGATGATTGATAGACCTGACGAAGACGTGGTTGCCAGAAACAGCCAGGTGTGCCCAGGCCGGCTCTTCGCTGACCATTCGTCGATCAAGCACGATGAGTTGGTTCGGGTCAGCGTCGATGAGCAGTAGTTCGCCACGCTCGTCGAGGGCCAGAATGTGGTCACCATTGACGGCCATACTCCAGTATTTCCCGAAGGGTTTCGACCGCCAACGCTCTTTGCCACTTAGGGGGTCTACGCAGGCCAACCTCTGGTTTTTGAGGTGAACATAAATTGAATTGTCGACCAGGACCGGCGACGACATGTAGCCCTCCATCTTGGTCTCCCAGACCTGACGAACCTCGAAACCTTGATCAGTCCGATCCATCGATAGCATGTGAGCACCGCCGCCGTACGTGCAGGTAAAGACCTGATCACCAATCATCAAGGGGGTCAGAATGTTCATTCCCCGAAACGCCGGGATCGACTTCGACCAGAGTTGCTCTCCTGCATCAGGATCGAGTCCCATCATTTCTTGACGAGTCTGGACGATCAACTGGCGGCGCTCCGCGAGAGTTGCAATGATCGGCGAGGAGAATGAACCACCCATCATTCCCAACTCAGCATCGGGCATTCTCCAGACGAGTTCACCCGTCAATTTGTTGACCTTGATGGTCCCTGCACTCGATTGGACGATGACTCCATCGCCGTCAATCAGAGGAGAGCAGACAAATCCGAATGACTCAAGCCCCGTGTCAAACTCTTCGGCGATGTCCTTCCTCCAGACCTCCGTTCCCGTTTCGACTTCCAGACAGACCAGAACATCTTTCATGCCAGCTACGTACAAACGGCTGCCGTCACAAGCCGGAGTGGAACGAATCCAATCGCCATTCGCCTTGGCGAAAAATGGAACCGACATCGCTCCAGGCCATTCGACGTTCCAGAGCTGTTGACCCGTGTGGCGATCGAAAGCCTTGACGACTTCATGGGATCGGTCTCTCGTCTCAGTGACGAACACTCGACTACCTACAACAATTGGACCGGAGTAGCTGGGCTCCAGGTCAACCTGCCAAAGTGTTTTCAGGTGGTCTTCAGAGAGCGAGTCGGGCCAATCTCCGCTCGTCACCTGTGAATCCCGATTCGGCCCCCGCCATTGTGGCCAGTCGGCTGAATCGAGTTCAGTTTGTCCGAGTGATGCTGAGATCAGAACGAGAAGAGATAGCTGAGCGGACACAGGAATATCTCGATGAGACTGATGAAAGAATGGACAGTTTGTTTTAGACCCTGAGGATGACACGTCCATCCCATCCGATGACGAGAGACTGGATCCGTTTCAGTATGCTCACGAATTTGGTGCAGTTTTTGAGGCTGGCCACATTTGTTTTGCCGCCTACAAACACCATTGATGTCGTACGCTGACATCAGTCAAGCAGTTACGAGATGGAGGTTTGTGTGCGAATTGCGATCGTTGGTTCTGGGATTGCGGGGATGACAACCGCGGCGTTACTTCATTCTCAGCATGAAGTTACGGTCCTGGAAGCAAACAACTACATCGGCGGTCACACGCATACGGTAATCGTCAACTCCGATAGCGGCCAGATTCCGATCGATACTGGCTTCATCGTCTTCAACGAACGGACCTACCCAAACTTCTGCCGCCTGCTTTCTCAGCTGGAAGTGCCTTCTCAGCCGACGAGCATGAGCTTCAGCGTCCGCTGTGACCAAACTGGCCGTGAGTATAATGGAACCTCGCTCAATGGCGTTTTCTCTCAGCGTCGAAATCTCCTGCGTCCGTCTTTCCTGAGGATGGTCGCTGACATTCTCAGATTCAATCGTCAGGCTGTTGAAGAGGTTGAAAGCCTCGACACTAAGACAACCGTCGGCGAGTTTCTGGACCGATATCGATACTCTCGAACATTTGAAGATCACTACCTGCTCCCGATGGGGGCAGCGATCTGGTCCTGCCCGACGCTGACGTTCAGGCAATTCCCCATCCGCTTCATCATCGAGTTTTACAAGAATCACGGACTGCTTCAGCTGAAAGACCGCCCCGTCTGGAGAACGATTACTGGAGGCTCTCAGAGCTACGTGGACAAGTTGACCTCATCTTTCAGGGACCGCATCAGGCTGAATTGTCCGGTGAAATGTGTGCGGCGACGTGACGATGTCGTCGAAATCGTGACGAACTCAGGGACAGAAGCATTCGACGAGGTCATCTTCGCGTGCCATAGCGATCAGGCGTTGAGACTTCTCGAGGATGTTGATCAGGTCGAACAATCGATCCTCAGCGAATTTCCTTACAGTTCCAATCGAGTCGTCCTTCACACGGATACCTCTGTCCTACCCCGAAATCGCAGGGCATGGGCGAGTTGGAACTATCACATTCCGTCGACATCGACAGAGCGTCCGACACTCACCTACTGGATGAATCTCCTTCAGGGGCTGAATTGCCAGGAAACTTATTGCGTGACGTTGAACGAGGATGATGCGATCGATCCAGACAAGGTGCTGGGGCGATACAACTATTCCCATCCAATTTTCACGACACAAAGGGAGGCAGCCCAGAAGTGTCATGCCGAAGTCATTCGCCACAGGCGGACATCGTTTTGCGGAGCCTACTGGGGAAATGGATTTCACGAGGATGGAGTAAACAGTGCACTCGCCGTCTGTCGAAAGTTCGGCGTGAGTTCTACAGAGTGGTCGGTTGTGCCTCGTCCTTCCGACAGTTTGAGGGTCGGCACCGAGCAGAGGCGGGAGATGGCTCATGCGTGACCACTCTCTGAACTCGATGAAGAGTTGTCTGTACGAAGGCGTGGTCACACATTCGCGGACAGAGCCCGTCAAGCATCGCTTTTCGTATCGGGTGTTCTACGTCTACCTGGACCTGAGTGAGTTGGATGTAGTGTTCAAAGGACGCTGGCTATGGGCGGTCAACCGCCCGGCTGTCGTTGCCTTTCATCGGGAAGATCACTTCGGGGACTCGACGCAATCGTTAGACAGAGAAGTTCGCGACATGGTGGCACGTCGTACCGGGACAGCCCCCCAGGGACCAATCCGATTGCTCACACAACTGAGGTATTTCGGCTATGTGATCAATCCGATCAGTTTGTACTACTGCTTCGATGAGAGTGACTCGAAAGTCGAGGCGTGTCTCGCCGAAGTGACCAACACACCCTGGGGAGAAAAGCACTGCTATGTCTTGCCCAACCCGATCCATGATGCCGAAAGTCGCGAGGCTCGACTGAGCGATAAGCAGTTGCATGTTTCGCCGTTTCTCCCCATGGAGATGCGCTATCAGTGGCAACTCACTGCACCAGGTGAGCGGTTGAACGTCGGGATCGAGAATCTCTCGGAGCCACCGCAGTCGAAGCCGTTCTCCGCACACATGAGTCTCACTCGACGACCGATCACGACATGGCAACTTGCTCACATCCTGGTGCGATACCCGGCGATGACCGTACAGATTGCCGTCGGCATCTACTGGCAGGCGGCCCGCTTGTGGTGGAAGAGTGTCCCGTTCATTCCGCATCCAGCACGTCGATCAAAATCTTTGAACCAAGTCTCGTCAATGTCTCCTCAAGCCTGAGTGACAGTCCCATAAACAACTAATGATTGGCAGTCCATGAACTCGATTGCGACTTCTCTGCAACAATGCCCCGAGTGCACGCTCTCCGGCTCAGGCCAGTCTCTTGCTGGCCAAATATCACGTTTAGGGTCACGACGCCCCTGGTGGGCCAGAATGGTTCGCGATCGTCTGGTCAGACTGTTGGACTGCCTGGAAGAAGGTCAGATTCTGATCCACGACGGCGATCTTCATCAAACTTTCGGCCGGACCTCTGCCGACCTCCAGGTAGCGGACCTCGTCATTCACGGTCCAGCCTTGTACCAGCACGTCGCACTCGCGGGTGGCCTCGGTTTCGCTGAATCTTATCTGCAAGGGCAATGGTCGACGGAAGACCTCACCGGGCTGCTTCGCGTGTTCGCGAGAAATGTTGATCAACTGGGATCATTCGAAGGATTGTCCACGCGATTCTTCCGCGCAGTCGCATCCGCGCAGCATGCACTTTCGAACAACTCGCGTCTCGGAAGTCGGAGGAACATTGCGAGTCATTACGATCTCAGCAACAAGTTCTTTGAGACCTTCCTGGACCCGACAATGATGTATTCGTCCGCGATGTTCGATGCCTCTGACATGACTCTGGAGCAGGCGTCGGTCGCAAAGCTCGAGACGATTTGCCGCAAGCTCGATCTGCGTTCCAACGATCATGTCCTTGAGATTGGCACCGGCTGGGGTGGCTTTGCGACCTATGCCGCCAGAAACTTTGGTTGTCGAGTCACGACGACCACGATTTCTCAGCAGCAGTACGAGTATGCGAATATGCGAGTTCATCGGGAAGGCCTGAGTGATCGTATCACAGTGCTGCAAGACGATTATCGCGACTTGCACGGCAGCTTCGATAAACTGGTCTCCATCGAAATGCTGGAGGCGGTTGGGCATCAGTACTACGACACTTTCTTCCGGCAGTGCAATGAACTGATCGCCCCCGGCGGCCGGATGGTCCTGCAGACGATCACAATCCCCGAGCAGAGATATGAACGCTACCTCTGTTCAGTCGATTTCATCCAAAAGTACATCTTCCCGGGGGGATGTCTACCCAGTTTGGCAGCTGTGCAGACCGCCATCGGACGAACGACTCGCTTGCGACTCGTCACTCACGAGGATTTCGGGCTCTGCTATGCCAGGACTCTCAGCGAATGGCGGAGACAATTCCTCAGTCGACTGGAAGACGTTCGCAACCTCGGGTTCGACGACCGGTTCATCCGGATGTGGGACTACTACCTCGCCTATTGTGAGGCTGCGTTTCTGGAACGTGCGGTGGGCGTCGCTCAACTCACATGGATCAAGAATTAGAGGTGCCGCCATGTCCCTGATGCATCTGCTGACACCGGCGATCGCTGCTGCCGAAAGAGGCTCGCTGCCTGACGCGGTCATTCGCATCGGGATTCGACGACTCCTCAAAACTCGTCTGTCTGACATACTTGCGGGTGGATGTGAGATGCAACAGCAGCGGAAGATGGAGTTCATCGAGCAGTGCAGCAGTCAGCTGATTGCTGCGGCTCCCGAACTTGCGAATGAACAACATTACGAAGTCCCGGCAGAGTTATTCGCCCACACTCTCGGACCACGCATGAAATACAGTTGCTGTCTGTGGGAACCGGGAGTCGATCGACTCGACCAGGCGGAGATTGCAGCACTCGAGGCAACCTGTGATCGTGCTCAGTTGAAAGATGGGCAATCCATCCTCGAACTCGGCTGCGGCTGGGGGTCGCTGTCACTGTGGATGGCGGAGCACTATCCCAACAGCTCGATAACGGCCGTCTCGAATTCTCGCACCCAGCGAACCTATATCGAGAAGCAGGCAGAGTCGCGCGGTCTCAGCAATCTGTTCGTGAAAACAGCAGACATCAACGACTTACGATGTGATCAGTTTTTTGACCGTGTCGTTTCTGTCGAAATGTTCGAACACACGAGAAATCACTCTGAGCTGATGCGTCGGATTGCCTCCTGGCTGATTCCCGGTGGCAAATTGTTTGTCCATCTGTTCTGTCATCGGAGTGTGCCCTACTTCTACGAGTCGAACGGAGAAGGAGACTGGATGGCATCGCAATTCTTCTCTGGAGGAATTATGCCATCTGATGATCTCCTCCTGCACCATCAAGACGAACTGCATCTCGAACGGCAGTGGCGGTGGAGCGGTCAGCACTACGAAAGAACGTGCAACGCATGGCTGGATCGATTCGATGATCACACGGATCAGGTTCGTAAGATTCTTCAAAAAACTTACGGCCTGGACGATGCGGAGCGCTGGCGACAGAGGTGGAGAATCTTCTACATGTCGTGTGCAGAGTTGTTTGGGTTCAACCGAGGCAACGAATGGTGGATTTCGCACTATCGGTTTGAAAAATGACTGACCTCGGCCATGTCCTCCTGACGAATGCAGGGGTCGTGACTGGCCTGATGGTCTTCGTCTGGACTGTCAGCCTGCTTGTCCGTGATGTGAGCATTGTCGACATTGCCTGGGGAAGCGGATTCGTTCTGATCGGGTGGACGACCTTTTTCGTGACCTCATCAGCTGGTCCAACCCGTTGGGAGCTCCTTGTTCTGGTCACGATTTGGGGACTCCGACTGGCTGGATACCTCGCCTGGCGGAACATCGGTCAGCCCGAGGACAAACGCTACGCACGCATGCGGCAACGCTGGGGTCCAAGTTTTCCACTCATCAGTCTGTTGACCGTCTTTGGTCTGCAAGCTGTCATCATGTGGACCGTTTCGCTGCCAATCCAACTCGGGATCGCTCAATCTTTTGAATCATTCAACGGGTTACATGCTATCGGGTTGGCCGCGTGGACTGTTGGCATGTTTTTCGAATCAGTCGGCGACTGGCAACTGGCTCGGTTCAAGCATCACTCGAATGAGGAGAATGCAGTTCTCGACAGGGGGTTGTGGCGGTACACGCGGCACCCCAATTACTTTGGTGACTTCTGTGTGTGGTGGGGACACTTCATAGTTGCGATCGCCGGCGGTGCCAATTGGTGGACAATCATCGGCCCGGTTGTGATGTCTGTCTTACTGATGTACGTTTCCGGAGTCACACTCCTCGAACGAGATCTCAAAACTCGAAAACCCGAGTATCAGGCTTACGTCGAACGCACCAATACATTTTTCCCCTGGTTCCCCAAACAAAACCTCTGAGCATAACAGCTCTTGCTGGTGTGCCTCTTCGATATGATCGAGGATGCACATTGGGGTGAGACTCCTCCACGATTCTGTCAGATCTGAACTTGCTGCCCGGTAATCTCTGTTCCTCACATGAGTCGCACCTTCTCTCCCAAGCAAGTTGCTACGGCAATCGGCGTGAGCGAGTCATCACTGAAACGGTGGTGCGATCGTGGCCTGATCCGCATGGAGAAAACAGCTGGGGGACATCGACGGCTATCGTTGGAATCTGTCACAGCCTTCATTCGCGAGCAGGGACGGTCACTCGCTCACCCCGAACTGCTGGGATTCCCCGTTGCGACCGGACAAACAGAGCGTTCGCTGGATGCAGCCCGGACGTGTCTGCTCGATGCCTTTCTTCAGGCGGATGAACCGCTCTGTCGGACGATCATTCTTGACCTGCATCTTGCGGGTCACTCCGCTGCGACCATTTGCGATCAAGTCATCACAGCGGTCTTTCACGAGGTTGGAAAACTCTGGGAGACAAATCAGGTCGAGGTCTACCAGGAGCGGCAGGCATGCGAACTGGGAATCCGCGTCGTTCATGAGCTTCGCTACCTCATTCCCATGGTTTCGGAGAATCGCCCACTGGCATTGGGCGGAACTCTCGATGGCGATCCCTACACTCTCGCTGTCACGATGGCTGAAGTCGTGCTCAAGGAAGCCGGGTGGAATGCCCGGTCGATGGGTCACATGCTTCCGTTTGAGACGATTCGTACTGCAGTGGAGCGTCATCGCCCGGGACTTCTCTGGCTGAGCGTCTCGGCCATTCGAAACGAAGATCGCTTCTGTGATGAGATGCACCGGTTGTTTGAACTGGCAAATGCCCGAGGGACAGCTGTCGTCCTCGGTGGACGCGCACTCCAGCCCGAGATTCGCAGACGGCTCCGGTACACAACCTACTGCGACACCTATCAGCACCTCTCCGACATCTCGCGAATGTTGCTCGCCGACATCAACGTAAAGCAACAACCTCAGTAGCCCGCCAGCCACATCAGGCGGAGTTGAGTCTCGCGAGGTTACGAGGAACTGTTTCGGAGCCCACGGCTGGATGTTACCCGACGGGGTCCGCGCTGTGACTGAGGGCTGGGCGATTCGCGGCACACCACTGAAAAAGAACGTTATGGATGTTTACAAAACAGACCACGTGTGTCCAATTTTATCAAAATCATATTTTGACAAGGTATTATGGTTGAAACATTCTCTGCATTCCGGTCCAATAGCAACTGCGTGACCGTTTTGAACGCTATTGGAGAATGTCATGCCTGTGTATCCAAGCCGCAACTCAAGCAATACAACCGATAAGAACGACTTTCAGCCGATTGAGTTCATCGATTCTGAAGAATTCGGAGAACTTGAATTCTCAAAGGAAGAAGTGGCTCTCATCAGGCAGATGATCTCCGCTGACTTATCCTCTGAGGAAGTGAGGGAGCCCAGTGAATTGCTCGGCGTCCTGATGAGTCAGTGCAAGCCGCTTCTTTCTCCTGACGAAGAGCGCATGCTTTTTCGGAGGATGAATTATTTGAAATTTCAGGCAGAGGCGATTCAATCCACGATGAGTCTGCCTCGCCCTTCGAAGCGAAAGCAGGAAAAGATTGACGCCTTGCTGGAAGAAGCTGCTATCGTGAAGCGACGGATTCTGGAATCGAATCTTCGACTTGTGGCTTCACTGGCCCGCAAGTTCGTGAACTCTTCCATCGACGCTGACCAACTAGTCAGCGATGGATTATTTGTACTTCTCGGGGCGATTACGAAATTCGACTACTCACGAGGATTCCGATTCAGCACGTATGCCACCCATGCGATCCAGAGACACTACTTCCGATTAAGTAAGCGTGGACAGAGGTATCTCCAGCGATTCGTCCTCACTCCGGGTGACGTGTTGGCTGAAGTCGGATCGTACTCCGAAGAAGAGCCCATCTTCGAAGAAAACTCGACTGCGGTTTATGTAAAACTTATGAATTCTGCGAAGGGGCGTCTTACTGATCGCGAGGAAACAATCCTCCATCGACGGTTCGGGACCGGTGGCGTTGGAGTCACGCAGACGCTCCGGGAAGTCGCAACCGATCTGGGCATTTCGAAAGAACGAGTCCGTCAGGTTCAAATCACGGCCCTGAACAAACTTCGAGAAATTGCCATCGAATCCAAGCTGATGACAGCATCTGATGTGACCTGAACAGGCCAATCAGAATGCCCCAGGGATTTGATCTTCACGACAGACGTGGACGGGTCAATTCAGGTGACTACGATAAAGAACAGCGTATTACTTGGTTTGACGTCCTTTGGTGACTTCACAATGCAAGACAACCTCAATTCGTCTTCGTGGTCTCGGTGGATCCTGAAATGTGCCGCCCTCTACAACATTGCTTGGGGCTCGCTGGTCTTACTTTTGCCTGAAGAAACGCTTCGATTTGCCGGTTTTCAAACCCCCGTCGACTACCCGGCACTCTGGCAGTGCATTGGCATGATCGTCGGGGTCTACGGTGTCGGCTACTGGATCGCATCCGGAGATCCCCAGCGACATTGGCCGATCGTTTTCGTGGGACTCCTTGGAAAAATTCTCGGACCGGTCGGCTTCGCAACCGGTGTGCTGACTGGTGACCTTCCCGGGCAGATGGGGTGGACGATTCTGCTGAATGACCTCATCTGGTGGTTGCCCTTCGGCGCTCTGCTCTGGTCAACTCTGCGGTCTCATCTGATCACCACGTCAGGCTATGCCTTCGACACTTTTGATGACGACCCTGTTCGGGAACTGCGGACTCAGTTTGGCGACAGCCTGTTTGAACTCTCTGACAAAAGCCCGCAACTCGTCGTTTTTCTTCGCCACGCCGGGTGTACCTTTTGTCGAGAAGCACTCGCAGACTTAGGGCAGCAACGATCGGAGATTGAATCGAAAGGCGCTCAAATCATACTTGTGCATCTTGGTGACAAAAACGCAGTTGCCGATCTGTTAACGCGGAATAACCTGATTGACTTGCCTCGCATTTATGATCCTGACTGCCGTTTGTACCAGCAGTTCGGCCTGGAACTCGGCAACTTTTCGGAACTCTTCGGCTGGCGGGTTGTGCTCCGCGGTCTGAAGGCTGCAATCGTCGACAGACACGGAATCGGAGCAGTCTCAGGCAACGCTCTCCAAATGCCTGGCGCTTTCGTCGTGCACAAAGGAAAGTTCCTCAAAGGGTTTCAATACACGTCAGCTTCTGACCGCCCTGACTACGTTCGATTCGTGTATGAATCTCTTTGCGACAGCGATCAGATCACAAAAAAGGCAGACGTTTCCCCGACAGTCGTGGAATGTTGATTGGAACGTCCTTGTGTTGTGATTCGCGTCGACCTGTTCAGAAAAGCTTCGAATCTGTTGTGATGGATCGATGATGGGATCTCGATCTCAGCAATGCCCCCGGAAACACTTGGGCTTGACCTGAAGTTATGTGAATGCTGCACGATTCATCGCTGAGCAATATCGCGGGCACGTTCTCTTATCGTTGCCTGAAGATATAGCTAAAAGAGTGGCAGATCAGTGTTCGCTGAGCGTCTGAGCTTGAGATGTATCCTGGCAGCATCAACGAAGATTTCGCAGGATTCGGGCGGAGATGATGTACTTCATATGGCATCCTCGGCAGGCTGGTTTGTTGTCCTTTGTTGCATTCGCTCAGCTGTCTCTATCAATCGGCGGATTTCAGGATCCTCGGGATTCAGGCGGGCGACCTCTCGAAACTGTTCGATCGCTTCTCCATATTGCTTCAGTTGAAGAAAGGCATATGCGAGTTTGTAGTGAACTCTGGCATCATCAGAATTAATGCGGATCGACTCCTGGTAATGGTTAATCGCCTCGTCGAATTGTCCCTGCTGATCGAGAGCGGCCCCGAGACCGGTATGAGCTCCTGCAATACTCGGGTCCAATTTCAGGACTTCTTGATAGTGGTGAATCGCCTCTTCCATCTGCCCCTGACGAGCCAGCGAGAATCCCAGATTGTAGTGGGCAACAACACTCGGTTGACCGACGGCCAATGCATGTTCAAACAGCGCGGTCCCGTTCTTCCAGTAGGTTGCCTGTTGGAAGCTAAGCCCCATCATGATGGCGAGCCACACGACTGACACGCTGGGAATGAGCACTCTTCGCGAAAAACCGGCAGGAACCACTGCGGGGACCAACCATGCGACAAGAATCGCCAGGCCGATTCCCGGCACATACATGTAGCGATCGGCCATCCGCTGCCCGCCGATCTGCACAATGCCAATCACAGGCACCAGCGTTCCCAAATACCAGAACCAGCCAACGAGCAGGTACGGATACTTGCGAGCAGAGAAAATAGCCAAGAGCGAAATTGATGTGAGCACTGCCAACGACAGACCCAAAGGGAACCAGGCAATCCCCTCTTTCGGAAATGGATAAAAGACCGTCAACCCAGTGGGCCACAACGTCTTCAGAAGATAGATTCCATAGACCACAATGACGTTCTTGCATCGTATTTCCCAAGAGAGATCCAAGCCACTGGCGTTCGCCATCGATGTCTGTTGAGCCATCACCGCGATCACGCAGCCAAGAATCGTCAACAGAAAAAACGGCCACTTCTCGATGATGAGTCTCCGGACCGATGCACCGGCGTTTTCATCAGAATGCGTCGCGGAACTTTGGTCTAACCGATGCAACGGCCAGTAATCGAGGAGCAGAAGCACAAAAGGCAGCGTCACCATCATCTGTTTCGCCATCAGGCTGAACGCATATAAGATCCAGGAGGCCCAAAACCACCGGCGACGATCACGTTTCACGAAGATGGCGTAGGTGAGAATCGCCAGTAGTCCAAAGAACGTGCTCAGTAAATCCTTTCGCTCAGAGATCCATGCGACCGATTCCACCCTGAGAGGATGTACGGCAAACACGGCTGCCACAAATGCGCTCTTCCAGAGTTCTCCGGTCATGATCTTAAGTGCTGCGAACAGCAACAGCACATTAGCGGTGTGGATGGTGACGTTCATCAAATGCAGGCCGCCGGGGTCTTCCGGGCCAAACAACTCCATATCCAGCATGTAGGACAGCCAGGTCAGCGGATGCCAGTTGGAGAAATACGTGGTGGTGAATGCCCAGCGGACATTCTCAAGCGTAAAACCATCCCACACGCGAGGATTACTGGTCAGATAGGTCTCGTCATCGATCGGGACAAAACCAAAACCAGCCGTCTGCAGATAGACTATAGCTGTCATCCCCACAAGGAAGAACGACACAACGATCCCGCTTCGATGCATCACTGCCGACGACTTTCCGTTCTTTCGTTTCTGCAAGCCGCGATCATCTTACAAAAAAAGATTCCCCTCTGATTCTAGCAGACACTGCAGTAGATTCGCTCAAAGCTCTTTCGATCACCCACATAAGATCGACGAATTACAGTTCATCGCCCGATCGCCAATCATGGTGAACGCAGATCGAACTGTATCCACCAACTTCTCCCAAAGCATTTTGGAGGCAGTCAAGTCGGGACGTTCCGATTCTGTCGGGTTCAAAAATGTCTGGATCTCATAAAAGCAATCGATTTGTCACTCATTGCACCGCCTGCGGCACTGGTGGAGTCCAGTTGCCTTCGATGATCTGCCAGCTGGGGAGGTAGCAGCGGACGATGTAGTTCCAGCCGTCGGTGATCGGCAGATAGTTGGTTGATTTGGGGTCGCCGCCGAAATGGATCGTCACGGTTCCGTCATCGTTCCGCTTGGCGGTAACGCTGTTGAAGGAGTAGGCATTGAGGTCGTTGGGGGTGAAAAAGCCGTCTTTGTTGTAGACAGTGACCGACCAGAAAGCCTCGACGGGCACTTCCTTGGGCATCTTCAGCGTGTAGGCCGTTTTGCCATCATTCTTTTCCGGCGTGACATTGAAGTACATGGCCCCGCGTTCCGGGTTGCCGCCCCAGCCAAACGCACTTCCCATCAAGTGCTGAATCGGATCAACTTCCCCCTTGCGACCGAAGGCATTGGGAAAACTCTTCACATTCATTGCAAGCTGGTTAAGCTGCTTGCGTGTCGCCACGAGTGAAGCGTCGTCCCAGTCGGGGAGTTCAAGCCTGCCCGGAGATTTCTGCTTCACCTGGATGGCATCCTGCACCGCATACGCCTGGTTCATGTCCTCGGGACTATTCGGATCTGCGAAGGTCCGGACCAGCACCATGGCGTAGCGTGTGCCAACGGAGTCAATACTTAGAATGACTTCTCCTCCGCCGTTCTTGAGAACAGGGTTGTAGTGGTCCTGGCTGATCACCAGCAGTGACTGAAACCGATCAGGCGAATCTGGCATGACAAGCGTGACCGGCTCGATCAGATCGAAGACACCCATCGAGTACAGCGTGTCCCGATTGCCTCGAATCGTCGTTTGATTCTCGACCGAATAGACCTCACGCATGTGGCCGAGTTTTCCAACGCCTCCAGCTTTTGCAGCGTAGCCTTTGAACTGCAAGTCGCTCTCAGCACGAATGTAGTTCAACACGTTGACTTGTTCGCCACCATGAACGAAAGCTGAAGTGAGACAGAGTATCAGAACGGTTGTGAGTCTCTTGAAAGTCATTGTTCACTCGAGAGAAGAAGTTACTTGGTGGATTCGAACGGACATTGTTTCTTTTGTTCTTAACTTTGCCGACTCTCACCCAAAGTCTAGCATCACAGGCATCAGACGAGTTCGGGCAGCGGTTGATAGCCCGCGTCGACGAGATAGCGCGGTCGGCCGGTCAGGTCCGTGATCGTCGTCGACTCGGTGTCGATTCCCAGATTGCGATAGATCGTGGCGAAGACTTCCTGAAAATGGACAGGTCGGTCGATGGGTTCTTCAGCGTAACGGTTTGTTGAGCCGATGACCTGGCCGACCGGCATGCCTCCCCCGGCCAGCAGGGCGAACGTGTTGCGGTTCCAGTGATCGCGTCCTGCGCTCTGGTTGATCTTTGGAGTACGGCCAAATTCCCCCCAGACGACCACGGTGACATCATTCTCCAACCCGTGTCTGTACAGGTCGTCAATCAGTGCAGCGAGTCCCTGGTCGAGTAACGGAATGGCCCGACGACCATTCGAGAAGTTGCCGCCATGCCAGTCAAAGTCCGCAAAGGTCGCTGTCACGCAACGTGCTCCTGCCTGCACGAGACGCCTCGCCAACAGGAACTTCGACATGATCGCCTGATACCCAAGGTGGCTATATGAAAGGACCTTTGTGTCATCCTTTCCATAGCTGGCTCGAATCGCAGGGTCTTCCTTGTCGAGGTCGAGTGCATCGGCCAGTCGGCTGGAGGTGAGGACATTCAGTGCCTGCTCGGTCAGCGGGTCGAAGGAGGTCTGGCTTCGCTGGCGATCGATGTTGCGACGGAACTGGTCAAACCCCGCGAGCAACTCACGACGTTCATCGAGACGTTCGATCGACACCTCGTTCAATTGCATGTTGGCACGAGCTTCTCCCTCAGCTACGAACGCCTGATGAGCGGCACCCAGGAAGCCTGAGCCTGGGTGATTGTACGGACCGTGTGCCATCTTCATGAACAGGTTGACCCCGGCTGGGACCGCAGGGTGAGCCGGGCCGTACAGCTTGGACACGATCGACTCGAATCCGGGCCATCCTCCCTGAGGCTGATTCGCGAACTGTCGACCCGTCACACACTGGAACGAGGAGTGCCGTCCGTCCGAGCCGACAATTGTGCGAATGGTCACCAGCCGATCCATACGTTCGGCCAGTCGGGGCATCAGTTCGCTGATCTGCACGCCGGGAAGGCTGGTGTTTATCGGATGAAACTCGCCCCGAATGTCCGAAGGAGCATCCGGCTTGAGGTCGACCATATCCAGATGCGGCGGTCCTCCGGTCAGATAGATCATGATGACCGCTTTGTGCGATGATGTCTGGCCGCTGGCGGCTTCTGCCTGCAGCAGTTGCGGCAACGCCAGTTCCCCCATCGCCAAGCCGCCGACCTGCAGGAACGTACGTCGGGACAGCCCATCGCACTGGCGGAACGGACGTTTGTCGTAAAAGGTCAGCATGACGGTTCGCCCTCAATTCATCGATTGCCCTGCACTCATCAGTATGGCTTTACTCAGCGCCAAGTGAAAGGAATATCGCCGTGGATCACAGATCGACGCTGTGGGATCGCCGGATCAGGCGCGATGCGAATCTCTCAGCAATGACAACTCCAGAACTGGTTGGTCACCCTCACGACGACTGCTCGTTGAGGTCACGCTTGTGTAGCTTGGTCCCCACGATCCAGTCCCAGAAGGATGTGACGACGCCGTAGTTTCTGTCGTTGTACTTGAAGTGGTGCTGCAGATGGTGTTTCTTCAGCCGGCGAAACCAACGACTCTCAAAGTTGTAAACGTGCGTGGCGAAGTGCAGCCAGTCGTAAAAGAGATAACAACACAGCCAGCCGGCCAGCAATCCGGTCCACAGTTCGCCCACGATCAACCAGAAGATGAATCCCGTGATGATCGCATTCGGGATGCTGACGTTCAGACCGATCAGCATGAACCGTTTGTCGTTCGGATACTCGTGATGCCCGGTGTGCATCGTGTACACGAGCTTGCGGGTGAACTCACTCTTCGCCTGTAAGTGAAACAGGAACCGATGTGTGACGTACTCGTTAATCGTCCACAACGGAATTGCCACGACAAACGCCAGCAAGAACCTCAGCCAAGGAACCTGATCAACGACCAAGCCATAAGCGCTCAAACCAATCACGACCGGCACAAACACATAGAATGGCACCAGATGATTCGCGAGGCGAGTCCGACCGAGGACGTTCTGCTCCCAGATGTCCGCAGGCATGTCGTCATTGGAAACGAACAATCGTGATGATGGACTTGCTTCTGTCAACATGCTCGCTCTTCGGCCTTGCAGCGTGATCGCCAATCACATCATATCGTAATCATGAGTCACCGCCAAAGTTGAGGGAACCCAAAATGGCAGACCTCTTGCCAAGGTGAGATCAATTTCGACTCGATAGGGATTGCTATTCGCGATGGGCTCCTGATCACATTCTGTTGGGACACCCGGATCATTTCTCAAGACGCATCAGCGACTTGCGATGCCTTGCTGAAAATCGGCCTCTCGTCCGGCGAGATCAGCCGAACGTCGGGTGATTGTCCCTCTATTGCAATGAGGCAAGGTATTTCACCTTACGACCACGAGTCTGTGCGGGTAGTCTCGGCTTCCGACTTCTCGTTTCTCTCTGCCGAAAGCACGCACAGATGCAGCGGACTCGTGATCGACTGTGCTGGCTGTTCGCTTTAGTGATGGGCATGGCCACCTCAGGTCTTCTGGCGGAAGAGACGAACAGAGAAAGGTCTCCGTATCATGCCTACGCCGTCGGAGCGGGACATGCTGACTACTATGGTGGAGGAACGAATGCTGATCTCGTGGTCCCGCTGTGGTCCAACGATACCAATCTGTTCTTCACCGATCTGCGTTCCCGCTGGAACAGTTCCGACCGAACGGACCTGAGTGCAGGACTGGCATATCGTCACCTGACAGACACAGATCAGATTTTTGGCGGCTACGGCTTTTACGATTATCAGAGCAGCCATCACGGCTTCGACTATCACCAGGGGATGTTCGGCCTGGAAATGATGAGCCTCGGATGGGAAGCCCGCGCGAACGCATATCTCTCATCGCGAACAGCATATCAGGTCGGACCGGCGTACGCGGCCATCGCTGAGAATCGGCTGTTTGTCTACGCACCCTTGGAAGCGGCTTACGCGGGAACAGACTTTGAAATGGGAGCATTACTCGCCGACTGGAAAGGCGGAGCGATCGAACTACGTGGTTTTGCCGGCGGATTCTACGCGGGACGAGACGTAGTGGGTTTCGAGTCCTTCGTTGGACCACGAGTCCGGACGGAACTGAGACTCTATGGTCTCCCCTGGCTTGGTCATGGCGCCCGGCTTGTCGCTGAAGGAGTGTATCAGTGGGACGACGTCCGCGGTTCACAACGCATGGCCAGTCTGGCAGTCCGCGTGCCACTGAACTTCGGCGAACGCCGCCACCCGACCCGCATCGAACGCCGCATGCTCGACCGCATCGTGCGCTCCCCAGGAATTCTAACCGACACCCAATACACACATGATCCAGCGGTTACTTCAAATGGTGACCATTTCGCAGCAACTGTTATTGACGCGAATACTCGTAATCCTTCAGCCGTCGTCGCAAATCTGGTGGCATGCTCCCCGAATTTTGATCCAGATGTTATGAGAGTCAACAGACCGATGAT
>JAGQQG010000107.1 GCA_020426325.1 Planctomycetaceae bacterium
CGCTGCATCAAGTCAGACTCAATCCGTATTCTGACAGCGACTGTCGGAGTTTTTGCACATCGGCCTCCGGCAGGCGCGTCAGCGGTGATCGGACATCTCCCGTATCTCTCCCGAGCATCTGCATGGCTGCCTTGATGGGGATGGGATTCGTGGCCAGTCCCAGCATGTCACGGCAAAGTGGGAACAGGCGGTGATGCGAGCGTTGAGCAGCAGCAATGTCTCCGTTCCGCCAGGCTGCTATGAGCTTGCGGACATCCTGAGGCACTATGTTCCCCACGACCGAAACCACGCCGCTGCCACCGAGTGACAGCAGGGGCAAGGTCAGACTGTCATCCCCCGAAAGCACCGTCAAACTGCTGCCAGAGAGAATCTGAGATGCCTGATCCATGGAGCCGGTCGACTCTTTCACCGCGACAATATTGGGGATCTCCCCCAGACGGCAGATGGTCTCGGGTTCCACATTCTTCGCAGTACGGCCGGGGATATTGTACAGCACAAGCGGGAGATCGGTCGCTTCCGCAATCGCCCGAAAGTGATTGTAGAAACCTTCCTGCATGGGTTTGTTGTAGTAGGGGGCAACCAGCAGAGCTCCGTCTGCACCAGCTTCCCTGGCACGACGTGTGAGACGGACCGCCTCAGCGGTGCTGTTTGAGCCAGTGCCCGCCATCACCTTGATCCGGCCTGCGGCCTGCTCACAAACCACTGCAATCACCCGGTCGTGCTCGTCGTGTGTGAGTGTCGGGCTCTCTCCCGTCGTGCCACAGGGACTGACGCACTCGGTTCCAGCCTCGATCTGATACTCCACGAGTTGACGGAGAGCCTGTTCATCCACTTCGCCATTGCGAAACGGAGTGACAAGTGCCACCGTCAATCCCGCAAACATTTCTCCCTTCCGGGTAACACTGTTCATCTTTGATTCGATCTTGATTTAGTTGAGGGGGATATCGTGTGAGACACAGCTTGGGTGTCTGATGTTCACAGGTCTTCCACAGGCAGCGATCAGTACTCCTTCCCCCGGAACAGAACCGTCGTGTCCGGGAGGAACTTCTCTTTGAGGGTCTGGACGGCCTGTTCTGAGACCTGCGTATTGTTGACGTTCAATTGCGTGAGGCTTTTCAGGTTCTTGATGTGGTTGAATGCGTCGTCAGTCAGCGCACTGCAGCCCTTCAGGCTCAGTTCTTCGAGTTTGTTCAATTTGACAAGCTGCTTGAGACTGTTGTTCCCGACAGCAGCACCGTCCAGGTTGAGAATAATCAGGTCATTGCAGCCTGAGATGAGCGGCAGTTGGACCTCGCTGATGGAGGCGTTGCCGAGATAGAGAACTTCCAGATGGGGCATGCCCTTCAAGGCCACGAGTCCTTCGTTCCCGATGTAGGTGTTGGGGGCATACAGTTCGAGGAGGTTTGTCAGTACGCCACGTTTGCCGAGTTCTGCCAGTCCCTGTCCCTGCAACTGCTGGTTGTTACCAATCTTGAGGACTTGCAGGTTCTTCATCCCCAAGAGATGTTCAAAGGACAGGTCATTAATCGATGTGCCGGTGAGGTCGAGGTATTCCAGGTTGGTCAAGCCAGCGATTCCCTGGAGTCCGGCGGTATCAATCCTGGTGTCTTGTGCTGACAGTTCGACAAGTCCGGTCAGTTTGCCAATCTCCGCCATACCGGGACCTCTGATTCCCGTACGATCAATGATCAAGACCTGCAATTGCGGAAACTCGACGAGGTGCTTGGCCCCGTTATCGGTGATGTTGCTGCCCGCCAGATCCAGTTCAGTAATCTGACGCCGAAACTCAGCGTCCAGCCCGGCAATTTCTTGAAGGTGCTGATCCGATCGCAGACGTGGGTCCATGTTCACGAAGGCATCGTAAACCATTTCCGGCGTCTTCGGAGGCGGCGTTTGGACGGGAGGTTCAACCTTGGGAGGAGTCCGATCGACTGGTTGCGCCTCCGGGACCGGCGGGGCTGCCGGAGGCGGGGGGTCTTCTTTCCCGGCCAATTCATCAAAGGTCGGGACTTTTTCACACCCGCAAAGGGAGATGACCGGCAAGGCCAACACGATCAGCAGGATGAAAACGTATTGATGTGATGAGTTTGATGATGCCATCGGTCGCTACCCCCGCCGCAGATTGCGGCAACAAGTCATGAAACGAATGAATTCACCCGAATAAAAACACTTGTTCGGCATCTTAGCCAGCGTCGATGACAACTGCCAAGTAATCGGCGTCAGTCTGCCGGTGCCTGAGTCTTCCTTACCGTGGCGATCACCATCGGGCCAATCCACAGGCCGATGCAGATGATCGCGAGTCCGATGGTAATCGGACCACTCAGGAACGCACCAACAGAGGCATCCTTCGTAATGCACTGCAGAAACTTGTGCTCGACCTCGCCCCCCAGAATGAGGCCGAGCACGATCGGAGCCAGAGGGACGCCGAAGCGTTCAAGCACGAATCCGAAGACCCCCATCGCCATCATGACAGTGACGTCGAAGTAGCTGCCATTGAGAGCGTAAGAGCCGATCACGCAGAACAGCACGATCAAAGGGAGCAAAATACGACGCGGAATATGCACGAGCAGGTTCCCGGCTCGAATCGCTGTCATGCCAAGCGGCAGGAGCATCAGATTGGCAATCACAAAAGTCACATACACGCTGAAGACGAGGGCGGCCTGGGCGGGGTCCTCTGTGGCATCGAAGATGTTCGGACCTGGCGTGATATTCTTCATCAACAGCACGCCAATGGCGATCGCGGTCACGGAGTCGCCCGGGATACCGAACACCAGCGCGGGAATCCAGGCACTCCCCAAGGCTGCGTTGTTAGCACCGGTCGCATCGCCGATGCCTTCCAGCGAACCCTTGCCATACTCCTGAGGCGTCTTGGAAAACCGTTTGGAGACTGCGTACGCGATCCAGGCGGCGATGTCCGCCCCCGCTCCGGGGAGCATCCCCACGATCGAGCCGATCACACTGCTCCTCAACAGCGAGAATTTGCGTTGAAAGGCAAACTGGAACACGCCCGGTGAGTCGTCCTCGGTTTGGGGGCTCATTGGCTGTGTCGGTGTCTTCTCCGTTGACGACGCTTCCAACTCATTCGCATACGGAATCACGAGGGCATTCCGCAGGACCTCGGACATTCCAAACAGTCCAATCATGGCTGGAATGAAATTGATGCCCGTGATCAACTGGTCGAACCCGAATGTCAGGCGGGGGATGCTGTAGTCTGTTCCGAGGCCGACAGTGGAGAAGAGCAATCCGATGAACAGGGCGAGCGCGCCCTTGAGCCGCGAGTCGTCAGAGACGATCGCAGCACAGGTCAGCCCAAGCACATACAGCCAGAAGTACTCATAGCTGGTGAACTGAGTGGCAAACGCAGCCAGTTGGGGGGCAGCTAACGCAAGCGTCAGGGTTCCGAACAATCCGCCGATGACGCTGAACAACAGCGATACGGACAGGGCCTTCTGATGTTGTCCCTTCAGCGTCATCGCATAAGAGTCGGACGCGTAAGCTGCGGACGCCGGGGTGCCGGGAATGCGGACCAGAGTCGCAGGGATGTCTCCCGCGAAGATGCTGCAAGTGACGGTCGTCACGATGGCCGCAACCGCCTGGACATCGCTGAGGAAGAACGTCAGCGGCACCATCAGAGCCACCGCCATCGTTGCAGTCAAACCAGGAATCGACCCCACAAAAATCCCGTAGCCCGCTGCCACGAAGATGATGACGAGCGTGTCTGCAGCGAGCACATGCTCGATCGCATTCTGAAGAACCTCAGTCACGGATCACAACCCCCATTCGCCTGGAGGAAGCGGGACTCTTAACAGCCCCGCGAATAACTGCCAGACGAGCGGCACACAAATCACCGTGATCAACGCACCAACCCACACACGTGTCCCCAAAGCCACCAGCAATATGAACAATAAAGCCCCCGCAGTCACGAGAAACCCGGCTTCCTCGATGATGAAACAGTACAACACCACGCCACCGACGATTAGCAGGAAGTTCACCACCCCACGTACTGGAACAGGTGCCGTTTCTTCAGCTACAGCACCGGCGGAGTGCGGGAGGAGATGGTCATGGGTTCGAGGTCCGACAAAGTGCGTCACGGTGAGGGCGCACAATGTCAGTCCGATCAGCCCCATCAGAATCGTCGGCCAGGCCATCGAGTCGTACCGTTCCGTGTTGACGGACTTCATCGCTTCCGTGGTCAGAAGGTTGCCGAACTTCTCATCCGTCTCAGCGAAGAAGGTCTGCAACTCGTCCCCTTCGCGATACGTGCGATCGAAACCGGCTGCGTCCATGAACTCCGGGAACGTCTGCTTTTGTTGGCCAGCCTCGGTGCCGTTGGTGTTATTGGCGATGGTTGTCTCCCCTTTGACGACTTTCCGCACTGCCGCCTGCAACTTCTCCACGATGTGAGGCGGTGTGCCGACGGGGAGTGCCAGTGCCCGCCAGCCGCCAAGCGTCCAGTCGCGACCCTGACTGACGAACGTCGGCACCTCTTCATAGCCGGGAACCGGTTTGGGGGACATCACGCCGATCACTCGCACCTGCCCCGCTTTGTACAGCGTTTCCGCCTCCGGCAGACTGCAACAGACCATGTCGATCCCGCCGCTGATCAACTCCTGAAGCGAAGGATTGGCTCCGGTTGACGAAATCCAGACGACGTCATCGACATCAAAGTCTGCGGCCATCAGCCAACCGGCCAACGCGAGATGCCACGCTCCACCGCTCGTAGTCCCGGATGACTTAAGCGTTCCGGGGGCTTCACGAATGGCCTGTTCGAGTTCGCCCAAATCCTTCCACGGGGCATCAGTTCTCACGAACAGGGCAGCATAGTCCTCGTTGAGCGACATCAACGGGATGCAATCTTTGTAGGTCAGGTTGGTGAGACCCGTCCAATGCATCATGTTAAGTTCGAGCGTCGCCATCTGAAGGGTGTAGCCATCCGGACGGGCATGCAGTCCCCGACTGTGGCCGGTCACGCCTTTGCCACCGGTGGCGTTGATAACGTTCACCGGGACTTTTAGCTCCTGCTCCAAATGAGCAGCCATCTGCCGTGAGACACGATCCGTGCCTCCACCTGCTGCCCAGGGGACAACCAGCGTGATCGGCCGACTGGGATACTCGGACGAACGCTGACAACCAGCCAGCAGCGACAAGAGCAGACAGACGATGAGGGGACGCGGTTGAGCAGACTGCGTATTCATGTCGGCCAGAATACACGATCATGCATCACGTGAACACCGCCTGAGGTGCTATTGTTCCGCTGTCGCCGGATGATACCCGGGAATGTTCAGCGAAATACGGTACAGTCCGCCGCCTGCAGTGATGTAGAGCATGCTCGCTTCATCACCACGGCCGAAACAGCAGTTGGAGGGCATCTCATCAGTCTTGATGTATGCGATCTCCTTGCCGCTGGGAGCGAAGACCACAATGCCGGGACGTGACTCCTCACGCACAGCTGCATAGATGTTGCCCTCCTGATCGACCGTCATGCCATCGATGCCACCTTTGTCGCCGAAATCGACAAGGACTCGCTGTTCACCCAGAGAGCCATCTTCCTGAATAGCACATGCGAGCAGTTGCCGTCTCGAAGGTTGCTGCTGTCCGCCGAAGTCATCGCCATTGTTATTCTCGGAGACGTACATGATTTTCCCTTCAGGCGAACAGACGATGCCGTTCGGCTTAGTGATCTCACGACTTGCACGAGAAATTGTCTTCGTCGAAGGCGAGAAACGAAACACGCTCATGTGATCGAGATCGAGCGGCTCGTCGCCGACATAGCGCGGGTCAGTGAAGTAGATGTCGCCGTGTGGGTGAACCACGATATCGTTGGGCGAATTGAAGGCATTCCCCTTGAACTTTCCCACGAGGACCTCTGCATCGCCATCAGGCATGAACTCGCATAACGCTCGATGTCCGTCGTTCGCACCACAGGCAGCAATGAGTCGGCCTTTACGGTCGAACATCAGGCCGTTGCTTTTCCCGCTATCGGCACAGAAGACGGACGTCTTGCCGGTAGCCGGGTCGAACTTGAGGATGCGGCCTTTCTTGACAGCGGGGATGTCGCTGAAGTAGATCGTGCCATCCGGTGCGACTGCGACCCCTTCAGTGAACTCCCCTTCATTCCAGAGTTTCTCGACCTTGACCCCCTCGGGAACAATGTCGCCCGCGTGGACTACCTGAACGAACAGCGTAAGAAGCGCCAGACATCCACACGCTTGCGCTAAGAGGCGCAAAAAAATAGTGCGATGCTGCCTGCTCTGCGGAATTGCTGCCTGAGTCATCACCTGTCCTCGTCGTTTACATGGTGCCTTGATACCAGCGTGAGATATCAAGATACAGCACCAGCGCCATCAACGCGACGATGAAGGTCATGCCGAACAACGACGCCGCAACCACTACTCGCTCGCTGGGACGACTGCGTGTGACCGCCTCCCAAAGCAGAAACACCATATGCCCTCCATCGAGGATCGGGATCGGAAGGAAGTTCAGCACGGCGAGGTTGATGCTCAGGAAACCAAGGAACAGCAGGAAGGGCGCCAGACCTACGTCGGCAACCGCGCTGGCCACTTTGACGATGCCCAGCGGACCATGCAGCTCTTTAACCGACAGTTGTCGGGTGACGAGATTTCGGAGCGTCAAATAAATGTCGACGATGGAAGTGCGCGTGTGTTGCCACCCCATTGTGAACGCCTGAGAGAAAGTTTCCGCCTTGCGTGGACGGGACAGTCCAAAAAAGCGAATGCCGCGTGTCGTTGGCAAGAACCAGTCGTCTGCCAGAGGTGTGTCGATCTCCACGGTGCGAGTCTGCGCCTCTCCCGGAGTCTGAACGGTCAATCGCACCTTCCGACTGGGGAATTGCTGCATCTGCCAGAAGGCAAACGCTAGATTCGTTTCACCAATCTCAATGGAGATCGTCGCATCCTTCACGCCGTCTGACTTCGCTCCTTCCGGGAGAATGAGTTCGAGCTTAGTGATTTCGTCTGTTGGCTGGATCTTTCTACTTGCCACATCCCCCGGGGATAGAGTCTCCTCATTCGTATCGCCCTCACTCGTCGGAGTTTCAGCATTCACTTCAGGAGTTGCAGACTGATCGATGGTCAGGACTGCTGGTTGAAGATGGTACGCAACTCCAATTGAGGAGATTGCAATCGGACTGTTCTCTAGTGTCGGAGGTTCGACCCACCCGCCGCGATCGTCAGGGACGATCGTCACCGAGACGATCTCTGCCTGCCCACGGGCGGCTTCTCGCTTGACTTCAATGACGACTTCCTGGCCATGACGGTCGCCGAAGTAGTCAGGCAGATGCAATGGATCGATGTCACCGCCGATGTCCTGGCCATCGACTTTTGACAAGCGGTCATCTTTCAGGAGCCCTGCCTTGGCAGCCGGTGAGTGGTCCTGCACAGCGACGATCTTTCCAATCTCCATGGTCATTCCCAGCGTGCGGAACGGAGCTGCCGGGATCGTGACGTCCACCTCCTCCATCGAAGAACCATCTTCCTCGCTGGTCTTTCGCGAGACTGACAGTGTCAACGGATCTGCCCGATGATTGCTGAGGATTTGATTGAGCTCAGAGGCACTCGTCACGGGCTGGCTGTCTGCGGCGAGAACCACATCTCCTGGCTCCAGTGCGGGAGAAGCCTCGACCGCTGCAGATCCTGGGGAAATGCTTGGAATCTCAGATCCCTGACCTTTGTAAATCGTGAGACCTTCTGCCGGAGTCACTCCGATGCGGCGACGGGTTCCAGTGATATCCGGGTCGAGCGTGACCGAGTAGGTCTGGCCGTCGTCGCGCACGGCGTCGATCTCCAGCTTGCCTGATGACAAGGCCGTGGCCCGCATCAGGTCATTGAAGTCCTCGATCTTGCGGTCGTTGATGGCTTCAATGCGGTCTCCGGACCTCATCCCGGCATTCCAGGCAGGCATGCCAACCTGCAGGTCGCCAACCACAGCGGGCGTTGTGTCGACTCCTGAACGGAAGGCAAACATGAAGAACAACAGACCGGTAATCACATTCATGATTACTCCGGCTGAGATAATCCCCATTCGCTGTGCCACGTTCTTTGCCGTGTACGAGCGAGGGTTCTCTGCGATCTCCTCGCTACTCAGCTGGCTCGGGTCCATGTCATCCTGACCGAGCATCTTGACGTAGCCGCCAAAGGGGATCAGGGAGAGTGCATACTCGGTCTCACCCCACTTTTTCCGCCAGAGGATCGGTCCGAAACCGATGCTGAATCGTTCCACGAGCACATCGCACCACTTTGCGACTGCGAAGTGCCCCAACTCATGAAAGAAGATCACCAGTCCCAACCCGATTGCGACTGTCAAAATGTTGACAAGGCTGTCCGTCAGGCTGGCAATGTCCAATGCTAAGATCGCCACGTTTTTGTCTCCTCCCGCGCCCAGGTATCCTGACGAAACAACTCATCAAGCGATGGGTGCGGGTCATAATCGTGATTGTTGAGGACCTCCCGACAGACTCGCGGGATGTCGACAAAACGGAGGTCGCCGTTCAGAAATCGGCTGACTGCAACTTCGTTGGCTGCGTTGAGCACCGCGCCGCAAGTGCCACCGCGTCGGGCAACCTCAAATCCCAGCTCGAGTGCGGGAAACGCCTCTCGATCGGGCGGGATGAACTCAAGGGTCTGTACTTGGGTGAAGTCCATACGTGGACTGATCCCCGGATACCGTTCGGGGTATGTCAGCGCATACTGAATCGGCAATCGCATGTCAGGAGGCGACATCTGTGCCATGACAGACCCGTCCACGAACTCGACCATCGAGTGCACGATCGATTGCGGATGAATCACGACGTCGATCTGCTCGACATCGAGGTCGAACAGCCAGCGGGCCTCAATGATCTCCAAGGCCTTGTTCATCATCGTCGCAGAGTCGATGGTGATTTTGGGCCCCATGTTCCACGTGGGATGAGCAAGCGCCTTCTCCGGTGTCACTTCAGCGAGTTGCGACTTCGACCAACCCCGGAACGGTCCGCCGCTCGCCGTGAGGATGACCCGCTGCACATCTGATCTTCGGCCGCATTGCAGGGCCTGGAAGATCGCGCTGTGTTCGCTGTCGATGGGAATCAGGGACGCATCGGTTTTGCGCATTTGGTCTGCAATGATCGATCCGGCGACGACAAGCGTCTCCTTATTAGCCAGGCCAATGGACTTGCCCGCCTGAACGGCGGCCCACGTCCCACGCAGGCCCGCGGCTCCCACGATTCCCGAGACCACAAAGTTCACATCGGGATGAGTGGCAACCCGCTCAATTCCCTCCTGCCCATACACTACTTCCGCTGATCCGAAAGATCCGTTGTGAATAGCCGCTGATATTTCCGCATTACCGAGTGCAATTTGACGCGGTCCGAACTCCCGGCATTGCTCCGAGAGCTGCTGCCAGCGAGTGTGAGCCGTTAAGCCGTGAACCCGAACCTCGTCTGACAGCGCGCGAACGACATCGAGGCAACTGGTTCCGATTGAACCGGTTGATCCGAGGATCGCGATGTGTTTTGTTGACACAGGTTGGTCCCAGCTGGCTCCGTCCACAGTCTCGACATGGATGCGCAAGGGCATCGTCTGTTTGCCGATGAGAGTGAGGAGTCAACTCATCAGAAGAATGACATCCGGGCGACCGCCGCCCATCGAACGTAACCCCAATTCTCGCAAGGCATTCTAGGTCGACCCGCCAAACCCCGCAAGATGCGAAATGGACGCGACCTCCGAACACTCTCTCCACAACAAAGGCTTGTTGACCATGTCAGAGATGCGGCCTACAGTTGGCTACATAACGTGCGTGCAGAGTGAGGGATGTACCTGCCTTTCTTGGTGACCATGCATCTCCTCTTTCACCAAACCTCTCGAAAGCTTCGTGATGTCTGATCCTGAAACTCCTTCTCCCGAGCGCCCCGGACCTCAACGGGGAGACAAGGGGAATTCGCAGCCCGTGCTGTTGTATCTGGCTCTGGGATTGATTCTGGTCGTTGTGATGACGACCTACTTCCAGTCGATCAATCAGGGGGAGGACCTCAGCTATACCGAATTCGTCAACGGGTTGGAGGGTGAGAACGGCGAGAAACCGAAGTTCGACCGTTCGAACGTACACGAACTGAAGATCGGCTTATATGAAATCACCTTCCAGAATCAGCCGACTCCCAAAGAGTCGCAAATCTTGGGAAGGAAAGAAGAAACCAAGGAGGAAGGTGACAGCAAGGCTTCGAGTGAGCCGTTGATTCGGTATACGGTTCCGGTCATGGGGTTGCCGGAAACCGATCTCGAAGTCCTGACGGCTCTGCTCAAGGAGAAGAAAATCGACGTCAGTGGCTCCGTCCGTCCTCCGGACTGGCCGCAAATCGTCTTCCCCTTCGCGATGCTGATGCTGATTGCGGTTCTGTTCATTGCCATGTTCCGTCGTTTTGGAGCTGGCGCTGCAATGAGCTTCGGTCGCAGTCGCGGACGGTTGATGTCTGATGATGATGTCAAAGTCACGTTCGACGATGTCGCCGGGATCGACGAAGCGGTCGATGAGTTGCGTGAGGTGGTCGAGTTTCTCCGAACACCGGCCAAGTATCAGGCTTTAGGAGGACGCATTCCGCGAGGGGTGCTGCTGGTCGGCCCTCCGGGAACCGGGAAGACACTCCTCGCGAAGGCTGTTGCAGGAGAGGCGGGGGTTCCCTTCTTCAGCCTGTCCGGCTCGGACTTTGTCGAAATGTTCGTTGGTGTCGGTGCGGCCCGGGTGCGAGACATGTTCTCGCAGGCAGCAGCAAAGGCACCGGCCATCATCTTCATCGATGAGTTGGATGCCTTGGGAAAAGTTCGAGGAAGCGGACTTCCTGGTGGGCAAGATGAGCGGGAGCAGACGTTGAATGCGCTGCTCGTGGAGATGGACGGCTTCTCCTCCGATCAAAGCGTCATCGTCATGGGCGCCACCAACCGGCCGGAAACGCTCGACCCGGCCCTGATGCGTCCGGGTCGATTCGATCGACACGTGCTCGTCGATCGTCCGGACTACAAAGGCCGTGAACAGATCCTCAAGGTGCATGCTGCCAAGATCAAACTGGGCGAGGACGTGCATCTTGGTCGAATCGCCAAACTCACCCCCGGCTTCGTCGGGGCGGACCTTGCCAACCTCGTCAACGAAGCAGCCCTGCTCGCGGCACGGAAGGACAAGAAGGCCGTGACGATGTCGGACTTTGAGGAAGGCATCGAACGGGTCGTCGCCGGTCTGGAGAAACCGACCCGCATCATCGACGAGGAGGAGAAGCGACGCGTTGCCTATCATGAATGCGGTCACGCTCTCGTCGCCTGCAGCCTGCCGAACACCGACCCGGTCCACAAGATTTCAATCATCCCTCGCGGCTTCGGTGCCCTGGGATACACACTTCAGCGACCGGAAGACGATCGGCACCTCGTCACGCAGACCGAACTGGAGCACCGCATCTGTACGCTTCTCGGTGGAATTGCAGCAGAGGAAATCGTCTTTCAGGAAACGTCCACAGGGGCACAGAACGATCTCGAAAGGGCGACCGACATTGCCCGTCGTATGGTGACCGAGTTTGGCATGAGCCCGAAGATGGGACGTGTGAACCTCCGTGAGTCGAATACGTCTCCTTTCCTCGGCACCGCGACTCCGCGTGCCAGTGGAGACGCTCACAGCGAAGCCACTCGTCGCGATGTCGATCTCGAAATCAAACGCATCATCGATGAGTGCATGGAGACGGCTGCTGACGTCCTCACCCGGCGTCGTGAGGTTCTGGAGCACATGACCCGCGAACTGATCGATGTCGAAGTCATGAACGCTGAGCAACTCGATGCGATTCTTGCCCTCTACAAAACCGGGCCACAACTCAAGCCCGGCACGTTCGTCGGTAAATCGACAGTCAACGATGAGAACGCCAGCGAGTCGAATGAAGCCGCGTCTGACACAGAATCCGGAGCCACGGGCAGCGCGTGACCCTTGACACGATGTTCGTTTGAGACGTATCAGCTTCTCATGTCTCAGGTTGTCAACATCGCTGCACGTCTCACCGAATGTGCGAAAGAGTTTCCGGAACGCAAAGCCGTCATCCAGCCGCGCGGGCGGCAGGCGGACGGGGCGTATCGTTACGAAGTCTGGACGTTTCGCGAACTGGACGACGAGAGTGATCGCATCGCCCGCGGGCTGATGGAGATGGGTGTCACCCCGGGCAAGCGGATGGTGCTGTTCGTCCCGTTCAGCAGGGAGTTCCTGTCGCTGACATTCGCCCTCTTCAAGACAGGAGCGACGATTGTGTTGATCGACCCCGGCATGGGGCGGAGCAGTATCTTCCGTTGTCTGGAAGAGGTGCAGCCCGACGGGTTCGTTGCGATTCCCATCGTCCATGCGGTGCGACTGGCGAGACGCAGACTCTTCCCCCACGCGCGGTTGAACGTCACGGTAGGACGCCGGTGGTTCTGGGGCGGACGCACCTATCGACAGTTGTCTGCATGTCATGGAGAGCTTCAGATCGTTCCCACTCGAGCGACTGATCCAGCGGCGATTATCTACACGAGTGGGAGTACGGGCACACCAAAAGGCGTCGTCTACGAGCATGGGATGTTTGATGCCCAGGTCGACATGATCCGGGACTTCTACGGGATCGAACCGGGAGAGATCGATCTGCCGGGGTTCCCTCTTTTCGGCCTGTTTAACGCGGCGATGGGCGTGACGACTGTCATCCCCGACATGGACCCGACACGTCCTGCGGACGTCAACCCGGAGAACATCATTCAGCACATTCGCGACTGGAACATCACTCAGGCCTTCGGTTCACCCGCGTTCTGGAACCGGGTAGGACGACATTGTGAGCAGCAGGGCGTGACGTTTCCGACCCTGCGGCGCGGGATGTCAGCCGGTGGACCGGTGCCCAACCATGTGCTTGAGCGGATGAGTCGTGTGTTCTGTGGGGAAGGGACTGCACTTCACACTCCATACGGAGCGACGGAGTGTCTGCCTGTTGCCTCGATCAGTTCGGACGAGGTGCTTCTGCAGACCGCAGCAAAGACACGACACGGAGCCGGGACATGTGTGGGTCGACCGTTTCCCGATGTTGACGTCCGCATCATCGAGATCACCGAGGGACCGATTGAAACCATCGACAGGGCCCGACCGCTCCCAACCGGAGAAATCGGCGAAATCATCGTTTGCAGTCGTTCAGCGACACGAGAATACGACCGCCGCCCGGAAGCGACGCAACTAGCGAAGATCCCGGATTCAACGAACTGGAAATCAGCTTTCTGGCATCGCATGGGAGATGTCGGATATCTCGACGAAGAGGGACACCTCTGGTTCTGCGGACGCAAGGCTCACATCGTCCAGACGAACCAGGGGCGCATGTTCTCGGTCTGCTGCGAAGCCATTTTCAACGAACATCCGCACGTCTATCGCAGTGCACTGGTTGGTCTGGGAAAACCGCCCCAGCAGCAGCCCGCAATTGTCGTCGAACCAGAGGAAGGACACTTCCCGACCACTGAAGAAGAGCAGGCTCGCTTCCGTGAAGCGTTGCTGAAGATCGCACGAGACAGCGAGTTGACCGCGATCATTCAAATGATCCTTTTCCATCGGTCACTCCCCGTTGACACACGGCACAACGTGAAAATCAACCGCGAGCAACTTGCGCTCTGGGCCGCTGAGCAGCTCCGAAGTGCGAACAAGGCCGCCAACTTCGGGAGTTGACGGCCTTGTCTTGATTTTACAGCGGGTCAGTTGGTTCAGGCAGCTTCGTCCTGAATGTCGTCCTCGATTGCTTCCAGATCCTCTTCGTCGTAAACGAGGGTGAAGATCTGATTGATGGCCTCTTCGAGATAAGCCTGAATGTTTTCGCTTTCGACGGTGGCGAGGATGCCTTCCAGAGCCTCGACGACGCGATCGACCTCGTCGCTGGAGATTTCCTCAAACTCGTCAACGGACAAATCGGCTTGTTGTGAATTGATGCTCAGGTCATCGGACATAGCTGCCTCCTTGCAGAAATGGCACTGTGATCGCCGGGCGGCGAGAGACGGGATTGGGTCGGCCCCACGAAGAGGGACGGATGGTTATGTGCGTTTTTTCGACTTCGGTGGAGTCTTGGCTTTGGGTTTCTGTGAGGTCCCGGTTTTTTTGGCGGTCTTCTTCTTCGGCCCGCCAAAAACCTTGTCCCAGCCCTCAACAAACTTTTCTGTCGCCCCTGTGTGGACGGTATACCCGGTCATGAAAAACTTCCTCAGTCAGATCGTCAGCGTCAGACTTCCTCCGTGAATGAATGCCAGAGCATGGAACGTACCAACTCACGGGGAGTGAATCCACACCAGTTTTCGATGTTCCACTTCGACAAAAATGACCAGGATTTGCGGTTTTGCTCGACTCAACAGCAATGGACCGTTCAACTTGCCACGAATTCTCGAAGCATTCCGCATTTCTCAATCCGGATTCGAGTGAACGAATCAGGACGATTCTGACGATGAGAGAAGCGGAACCAATTGTCTGGGGGGCGATGTTCCGTTCTACGTGACGCTTTCGCGTACGGGGGGAGGAACGCACAGCCCCCGTGCGGAGGTTACGCGTCCATGGTGCAGTCTGTGTCACAATCGCCCGTCCGTCCGACGAGAGAATCCGTCTCAACCTCTTCGCGAGCGGTTTCCTGGTGGAAATCTCCCATGTTCTGGGGCGTGATTGCCACCGTCTCTTTCTACCTGATGATTCCTTATCTCCCGTGGCAGCAGGCGACGCTACGAAGATACCTCTGCAGTCACGAACTTGAGTACCTGTTGGTCGGGCTGTTCTTTGTTGGGATGGCGATCCTGATATCGCGCGCCTTGGGATTGCTGTCCGAGCGGCGATCGCTGCAAGCCAACGTCCTTGATGGACTGACGGTTCCCCAGCAGGACCATCACGAGACGACCGTTTGCCTGAACGCCGTCGATCGGGCACTTGTCGATGTGCCCGAGGCTCATCAACATTCGCTTTTGAACTCACGTCTGCGTGAGGCCTGTGACTACGTGCGAACACATCAGTCGGCGCGCGGCTTGGAAGGGCATCTCAAATACCTGTCCGAGGAAGCGGTCGACAGGCTTTATGAATCCTACTCGCTGCTGCTCACCATCAACTGGGCAGTGCCGATTATTGGATTCCTCGGCACGGTGATCGGCATTACGCTGGCGATTGCCAACGTCACACCGGAGCAACTCGATACGTCACTGAACTCTGTCACCGGCGGTTTGTCCGTCGCGTTCGACACGACGACCGTTGCGATGTCCTTCTCTCTGGTGCTGGTCTTCTCTTATGACTGGATCAAGCGGTCAGAACGTCGACTGCTCACGCGTGTTGATCAGATCAGTCTCACACAATTGCTGCCCCTGTTCGTGGGGAATTCTCCCGATGCTGATCCGGTGCATGTGGCCCAGACAGCTGCTGCCCGGCAGCTGTTGGACCGCACGGAATCTCTGATCGAGGACCAGACCAATCTCTGGCGTGACTCAATGGACGGCCTGCGGGAGCGGTGGTCAGACACACTGGAATCCCAGCAGACGGCCCTGACAAATCAGTTGAGCCAAGGGGTCGAAGCGACACTCTCAGAACATGCCTCGCAGCTCAAACTGGTGCGAGAGGACTTCCTCAGTGCGTTCGATAGCGCATCGAGCCAGTTCCAGGAGGCACTGGAATTTGATGCGGCCCGGCGTGACTTGCAGAGTGAACAGGCTCAGACCCAGCAGAAAGAGATGTGGACCGGCATTCGGGATGACCTGCAAAAGGTCGTCCAGGCCCATGACGCACGGAGCGAGGACCTTCTCGAACATCTGGACGAACGCATGCAGTCCTGGCTGACGGCTCTCGATTCCTCTTCGCAGAAGGTCGACCTGCAGATGCAGCAGCTGGCGAACCTCACCGAACAACTTGTCCGGCTGGCCGATCAGGAGCAACATCTGCTCAAGGTGGAACAGCAGCTCACGACCAATCTGGAGGCGGTGCGGGCTGCGGAGACCTTCGAATCAACACTGCACAATCTCACAGCTGCGGTTCACCTCCTGACCGCCCGGGCCAAACCCAAGGCCGCCTGAAATGATTCGTTGTCGTTTGATCACCGGGCGTTCGTCGTCAATGGGGAGACACCCGATGGGGAGTTGGTCTTCCGCCGGTGCGTCCCCGTTTTCGGTTCTTTAGGACTCGTGTGAACAGCGATGAGCAAACGTGCACGACAGACGGAACATACTGTTTCGCTGTTCCCGTTTCTGGCGGTGCTCATCTGTGCGATGGGGGCGTTGATTCTCCTGTTGCTGGTGACCACACGGCGCATCCGGTATCAGCAGGTGCACGCGACCGTCCCCGTCCTGGAGGAACCGGCTGTCGAGGAGGAGGCAACAATCTTAGGCGTTCCTCAGTTGCTCGCCCCAGATCCTGACGATCAGCCTTTAGAGCCGCTTCTCGCATCTCCGCCTCCTGTTGCACTCATCGATCCGAATGACGAATGGCGGGAACGTCTGTCCAGACTGCGGGCCGTCCAGACCGACCTGGCCTCCGGTGTGCAGTTGCAGGAATCTGCTGTCGAACAGCTGCGGACCACCGTTGAAGGCGACCTGCTGCTCTCTCGTGAAATCAAACGACAGGCAGACGCACTTGAGTCTGAGAAACAAAACCTTCTGCAGACGTACGAACGGCTCCAGCAGCAGAAGAGTGAATCTGCAGAGCGGGCGGCACTGTTGCGGCGTCAAATCGACGAATCCCGCGAACGTCTCGCGGATGCCGACTCGAAGTTCTCGATCCTGCCGTACGATGGCCGCACGGGCACAACGAGACGACCCATCATCATCGAATGCACGGCGACAGGGATTACCTTTGTCTCCGAGGGAGTCACGCTCCGTCCGACCGACCTCGATGGCTTTATCCCTCGCTACAACCCGCTACTGTACGCGTCCCGCTCGCTGTCCAAGTATTGGGAGCGAAAGGATGCGAGGTCAGCGGATCGCGAATACAGCGGCGAGCCCTACATTCTCCTCATCGTCCGGCCACAGGGAACGGTGGCCTACTATGTCGCACGAGCACTTCTCGGTTCCATCGAAGACTCGTTCGGCTACGAACTCGTTCGCGATGACCAGGAGTTTGTCTGGCCCGAGTCGGATCCGGAAGCGACCGAGCTCTGCCGTTCTATCGTGGACCGCATGCTGGCTGAGCGCGACGAACTCATCGACAGCATTCCGACTGCGACAAAGGAAGACCTCGGCCACTTCAGTAGCGGAACGGGAGAGTTCCACCTTGATGAAGTCGAGCAACTTCGGCAACCGCAACGTGAAGTCACCATCAATGGACAACGATTCAGCCGAGAACCGGTCGCGAATACGCCAATGGGGTCATCACTCGGAGGGGAACGCTACGATGTCGGTCGTTCTGGCGGCCTGCGTGACTCGGCAAACCGGCCAACGGATGAATTCGGATCGACTGGTAAAGGGGCATTGCCTCGCGGCGGAGGCCAAGGGACCGAGATTGAATCGGAAGCGATGGACGGAGCCGAACAACCTCTCACCCAAAACAGTTCTGAGCAAGCTCATGAGCCACGCAGGCTGCCAAATCCATTTGGCGATGAGACCGAAATGGCAGAGGAGTCAGACAGTCACCAGGGACAGCCGTCAGAATTCGCACGCACGGATCGTGGTCAAACGTCACCCCCACCCGAGTCGGCAGTTCCACTTTCGACGTTTGAGCGGTCGTTCCGACGGTCCGCTCGCAGCAGCTCCAACGTCAACAGCGAACAGCCTCAGTGGGGACTGCGGACGCCTGGCGGAAGCATCGGGTACAGCCGCGACGTGATCGTCCGCGTCACCTCCTCCCAGATCTCGGTTGCGGACGAGACATCATTCCCGATCACTCCGGGACTCTCCACGGACGATTTGCGGGAATTGCTCGCGGTCCATCTCGATCATCATGTGCAAACCTGGGGCGAGCCGCCACGCGGGTTCTACTGGCTGCCAGCTGTCAAGTTCATCGTCAGCCCGGGAGGGAACCAGTACAGCGAACGGATGAAGGTCATCGTGCAGAAGTGGAAGCTGCGATCCAGTGTCGAGTACGCGTTGGAGTAAGACGATCGTTTTTGGTTGAGAGTGGGGAAAAGCATGGGCAGGCGACGACACAGCGACGAGATCGTCTTCGGATCAGACTCGTTTCTTGACATCCTAGCAAACATCGTGGGGATTCTGATCATCCTCATCGTGGTGGCCGGCATGCGCGTCAGTAAAACCCCCGTGACCACTTCCAAGTCTCCCCGGGCACCTGACAAAGTCAGTGCTGCGGCCATCGTGCCGGTTCCGACTCTGCTTCCTGAGGCCCAACCAACTCCTCCAACAGATGTCATTCTCGATCTGATCGAGCCAGAGTTGCCTCCCGAGCCTCCTGAGTTGTCTGCGGAACTGGTCCGGCAGGTCGAGGAACTCGAATCCACGATCGAGCAACTTAAGGCTCAACGGAGTCGGCTGGTCACTGAGGAACAGACCCTCACCGGGCAGGCGCAGCAGATGCGGCAATCGCTGTCACACTCCCAGGAAGAGTTGGAAGCTGAACGAGCCGCACTGACACGCGGTTCGCTGGCAATTGCTGAGCTGGATCAAAAAGTCGAGGACACTCACCGCGAGTTGGCGACGCTGCAGGTCATGCTGGCGGAGACGAAGTCGGCCCAACCTGAAGCGACGGTTCTCAAGCATAAACTCACACCAGTCGCACGACAGGTGGAAGACAACGAGATACATTTTCTGCTGACTCGCGGCCGCGTCTCCTACGTCCCGCTCAATGAGTTGGCCGAAGAACTCAAGTCAAATATCCAGCGGAAGAAGAACCAACTCCTGAAGTCTCAGCAGTACACAGGGGTGATTGGTCCCGTCGGTGGATTCAAAATGGAATACCTCATTGAGCGACAGGCTTCGTCCTTGATTGATGAATTGCGTTACGGCACGGCCATTATTCGCATGGGCGTGTCTCAATGGCGCATCATTCCGCAGCCAGACGTTGTTGCCGAGACTGCCTCTCAGGCATTGCATCCTCACAGTCGGTTCATCGCAGCCCTCAGGCGGGCGGATCGAAACGCAACGCTCACGTTCTGGGTGCATCCCGACAGCTTTGCTCTCCACCGTGACTTACAGGACTTCGCCCATGAGCAGGGATTCGAAGTCGCCGCACGTCCGCTCCCCGCGGGAATCCCGATCACCGGCTCACCGCAGGGGTCGCGCTCGGCCGCTCAGTAGACAACTGATCGAGAAACCTGCCCCTCAGCAGATCATGCCTTTGCGTACAGCTCCGCCGTGCCCAACGGGCGTCTCGCCGATCCATCGTTCATCGGCCGGTTCGTCAGCTCGCTGATAGCGGGTGTCCGTTGAAAGGCGGATGCGATTACTGTGATTGTCGAGACTGCCGTGGATCGTGTAGATGCTGAACACCACGACATCTCCCGGTCGGTACGTTTCCGCGGTCAGCCAGGGGAGACCGAGCCGAGATTGCAGTTGAGCCGGGTGCTGGCTCAGTTTGCCGTCGCCCAACGGACCGATCCATTCATGGACATCCTGCGGGGAGCGATTCGGCTGATTCGTGCAGTAGCTGTCGACATCACCTTCGAAGTATTTCTTCAGCCGGTCCAGACGATGCGATCCGGGCATCACCGTCAGGCCGCCGATCTCCGGCGTGATCTCCATCAGCGGAGTCCAGCTGGTGTACAAGTTGCGAGTGCCTCGGTTCATGTAGACGGAGTCTGCATGCGGGGCCGTGCCATGTCCCGGTCCGATCACCCGCATCCAGGTGAAATCGAATGACCGCACTGCAGAGTCAAAAAGTCGTTCATAGAACTCCATCATTCGTCCAGATCGCAGCAGCTGTTGGAGTGGCGGATTGTCTTTGACGAGATGATGGCAGGGCCGGCCCTGCCAGGGCTGCTTCGCGACTCCTTCGGCGATGGGAAAATCACGGTCGATCATTCCCAACCCATCCAGCTGACCGAGCAACACTTCACGAGCTTCGTTCACCAGGTCCGCATCAAGCAGACCGGGAAGGTAGAGGTAGCCGTCCTCTTGCAGTCGATCTCTCAAGAGACTCGCATCCTCCAGCAAATTATCGCTTGATGTGAGCCAATCAAATCGGCCCTCGGAGAGATTCAACATGTCGCCAAGACTGGTGAGTGGTCTGGTGGAAAGCATCTTGAACTCAACTCAAGAGAAATGATCCGTGAATGCGAATGAGATGCGTTTGTAGCTGAATCCCAATATTGATTCAGCGTAAACGTCGTACATCTTTGGCTGTTGATTCTACACGCTGACGGATTTCTCGACACGTGTTCACGTGCGAAGTTGGGAGCCGGTCCGTTTGAAGAAGCCATCCTGCGGTGGGACCGTGCCCACCAGCAGACACATGAGTTGAGCATGGGGTCCAAAAGAGGGCGTAACACTACATTCGCCGCGACGCCATGTAGATCAACGTTACCGCATCTCCAACGAAGGCTGCTCCGAAGGAGCGTCACCCACCCGAGAAGGCATCGCCATCTCACATGTCATCCCTGAGCAGGCGGGGATCGAGAGATCGTGGTATTCTGTTTCTTGCGTTTTATATGCCGACACCGCCGGTCTGGATTCCCGCCTCCGCGGGAATGACGGGATAGTTTGTTGTCTGTCACTCCTCTGGGACTTCGAAGTAATCGTCATCGGCAATGTCGGGAATGCCGACGACGAGCACGCGCATTTTTCCACGGGCTCCATGGACGACCCCCACCGGGATATGCACCAGCGAGCCTTTGGACACCGGCTCTTCGATTCCATCAAGGATGACAGTACCACTTCCTTCGAGAACGTAGTACAGCTCCGTTGACCGCTTGTGGTAGTGCAGTTTGGCTCCATCAATATCGACGGCATGTACCCACGCAGAGGGAGAGTGGACGACATCCTCTCGACTGATCAGCCGGTCCCGCCAACCGCATGCACTGCGTTCGCGAGGAGTGTGTCCTTCGTGACGCACAAGTGGCGAAAGCGAGGAGCTATCAAATTCGGCAGAAGTATTCAGTTGGGTATCCTTTCACAGAGAAGAACCACAGAATCAAAGGGATCCAACCCTCGCCTGACAACTCCAGCGACTGTTCAGAAGTCAGCGTGCTTCGGGGTTCGTGGGAATGGGATGACATCGCGGATGTTTTGCATGCCGGTCAGGAGGAGCAGCATACGTTCGAGGCCCAGGCCGAATCCTGCATGCGGGACGGTGCCATAGCGGCGGAGGTCACGATACCACCAGTAGTCGTCCGGGTTCAGTCCACACTCAACGAGTCGGGCATCGAGTACGTCGAGGCGGTGCTCGCGTTGACTGCCGCCGATGATTTCACCCACACGCGGGACGAGCACATCCATGGCCCGCACGGTCTTCCCGTCGTCGTTGCAGTACATGTAGAAAGGCTTGATGGATCGTGGATAGTCAAAAACGATGATGGGCTGTTTGAAGTGCTCCTCGGTCAGAAAGCGTTCATGTTCCGCCTGCAGGTTGTCGCCCCATTTGACGGCGTATTCCCACTGACGATCGACTGACAATAAGATCTCGACGGCTTCCGTATAAGAGATCCGTTTGAACTCGTGGTCCAGGATGTTGTTGAGCGTTTCAAGAACAGTCTTTTCAATCCGTTCATTGAAAAACTCCATGTCAGCTGCACAGTGATTGAGATTGTCGCGAACAATGGTCTTGATGAAGTCTTCTGCCAGTTGCATGTCCCCCTGAAGATCACAGAATGGGACCTCGGGTTCAATCATCCAGAACTCAGCGAGGTGTCTGGCCGTGTTGGAATTCTCTGCCCGAAACGTAGGGCCAAACGTGTAAACCGGTCCGAGCGATGTTGCATAGATCTCGGCTTCGAGTTGCCCGGAGACCGTCAGGGCAGCGTGCTTGCCGAAGAAGTCGTTACTGAAGTCCGGTTTG
>JAGQQG010000108.1 GCA_020426325.1 Planctomycetaceae bacterium
ATCACTCTCGACCTCGCGCCAGCAAGAACATACCCTCCCATCAGCACTTACGTCGACCAATCGGTGCGTAAGCCCTGAGAATGCATGTCACAAGGTTGAGCATGTCATCGCATTCGACGACTTTTTCGGCACATTCCTGCAGGAAAACATTGGAATGCAGTGAGGACACTGCAGGATTCCCGTTCGAGAAGGAAATTGGGAGCATCGGAGGAATATCTATTGGTGTTGCCGAATGATCTCAATGATTCCATCCGGATCGGGAACATCATGCACGACAATTTCCATATCGTCCTGTCCGGAACTCGAGAGGGCGATGTCTCCGTAGTTGAACAATCGCTCCAGCAGATTGCGTTCACTCTTGATGTTGCGCACATCATCGTGCTGCACCTCATTGGTTGACATTGAGATGATGCCTCTTTCCACGCTGGTCCGATGTGTGGTAACGATCAGCCATGTCGAAATTACTTGCAGCCAGCGGTAGAAGAAGTAAATGGCTGCACAGACGAGTAGCATGATCCCAGAAATGGTGAGCCCCCCCTGTTGACCGAGGAAAACTCGTCCTGTGAGTCCCAGAATGATTCCGAACAGACCGGTAAGTGTGACGAGACTGAAGAGCGACGTCTGCACGAGAGGGTTGCGCAGATAGACGGGATTCACAGACCGCAGAGTTTCATCCGCATCAAACTCCAATTCGACTTTTTGCTTCGCCTTGATCTGATGGTCTGAACTTGCAACTGGATGCCCGATGGGGGCTTTGGCACGAAACTGCTGATGACATTTTGGGCACTCGACCATCTCATCCACGATGGCGGTCGAGACCGGTGTCACTGTTTGGCAGTGAGGGCATTCATAATTCAAATCGATGGCCATTGAATTGTCACTCTGGAGCGGGGCTGAGACTGAACTCGTCCGGCAGCCCTACTGTCAGAGATTGTTGTCCCTTACGCCATCGTTGACACTCTGATCTGCCTGTCGGTGAAAGTCCTACGACAGTTACCTTTGAATCGACAGGTGACAACCTGAGAGTTGCCGATCAGAATATGTGCAAGAGCCGCACCCGTGTCCATCAGCAAGAAAGTGTCGCGTGGCGGTATTCAATCTGACGACTTCGAAAGTGCCCCATGTCAACCGCATCTGTAGAGTCGAAAACTGAGCAGGAATCGCCATCTGAATCCATCGATCAGACGGCATCCGAGGCTCCGTCTGAGAACGAGTTGAATGCACCACTCGTGCCGCAGGAGAGGCGAACACGGCGAACCTCCATCGCGATGGTGACCGTCTGTGTTTTGCTGATCATGTACACGGTGTACTTTGCTCGGACAATCCTCATGCCAATTGTTGCAGCGGTCATTCTGACTTTGCTCTTGCGTCCAGCAGTGAGGGCTTGCCGACGGTATCGCGTCTCCGATGCCATCAGCTCCGCTGGCATTTTGTTTTTGGTGGTTGTGATCGTGTCTGCGATGTTCGCGAATCTGATTGGTCCGGCACAGAGTTGGTTGAGCGACGCCCCTGAGAAGTTTCGAGATGTCGGAAAAAAACTCAAGGTAATTCGTGAACAGGTGGAGGGGATCAATGAGGCGACTGAGGCGGTCAAGGATCTTGCTGAGGGCAATCATACGGACGAGAAGCCTCCCGACGCGCCTTTTCCTTTTGCTCCGGAACTCAAAATAGACCTGCCCGAGAGAGAACCTGCTCAGACAAGAACCGAGACTTCAAATTCGCAGGCAACTGCTCAGCAAAATAACCTGGAAAATGCAGCAAGTCGGCAGTTTGAAGTCGACAAGCCGGTACCCGTCGAGATTCAGCAGCCCCGTTTGTTGTCAGGCCTTCAGATGCTCACCTCAACAGGCAGTTACGTTGGAGGATTACTGGCGGAGATTTTCCTCATGCTGGTGCTGACATACTTTCTGCTCGCATCCGGGGATGTGCTGATTAACAATGTTTTGCGAATTCTGCCGTCACGGAAGGAGAAACGGACAACTGTCGAATTGGTCCATACGGTCGAGAGAGGGATCTCGTCTTATCTGCTGACCGTGACGGCGATCAACGTTTGTCTGGGGATTGCAGAGGCGATTGCGATGTGGCTGCTGGGAGTACCGAATCCAATTCTGTGGGGAGCGATGGCGACCTTGTTGAATTTTGTGCCTTTCCTTGGAGCTCTCGTTGGGACAGGCGTCATCCTGCTTGTATCCATTCTCAGTTTTGACTCGATCTTTTATGCGTTTCTACCTGCAACCATCTACTGGTGCCTGACCGCGATCGAGGGCAACTTCATCACACCTCACATCATCGGTCGGTCGATGAGCCTGAATCCAATCATGGTATTCCTATCTTTGAGTGTGTGGGGCTGGATGTGGGGTGTCGGGGGTGCGTTACTTGCCGTTCCTATTCTCGCCGTTCTGAAGGTCTCCTTCGATCAGTTTGAACGAACGAAGGCGATCGGCACTCTCTTGGGGGGAGATTCCAGCATCTGATCTCAAGTCTCCACGATTTTCATAGTCAACGAGTCTTTGAACCACAACGTCCGCTGCGGGAACGGAATCTCTATCCCGGCTTCATCGAGTGCGAGTTTCACGGCTTGAAGCACTTCGTTCCGTGATTTTCGGATACCGTCTGATTACGGAACTCATCGATGGCGTCTGGCATCTTGAGATAACGGTAGAATGTTGTCTTGGAAATGCGCAGGGTTTGGCAAATCTGATTGATCCCGATGGACTTGTCCCTGTGCAGTTTTTTGGCCAGAACAACACGGGGCGTATCTGGCGGTAGGTGCTTTCGTCCTCCCTTGCGACCACGTGCTCGTGCGGCTGCCAAGCCAGCCTTGGTCCGTTTTTGAATGAGACGCCGCTCAAACTGGGCCAATGCCTAGAAGATGTTGAAGATCAGTTCGCCCGAGGCGCTGGTTGTGTCGATAGCTCCGTCGCTGATCGACTTAAAGCCGAGTCTGTTCTCTCGGAGATCTTCGACCAGTGTCACCAAATGACGCATGGAGCGACCGAGCCGGTCGAGTCTCCAGACGACAACACGTGAACGAATCCGTTTCAAAGGAGTGCACTGGGTGGGTCAAAGTTGGACGGTCTGGATATACTTGTGCCGTTGATTGCCACCGCGGAATCTGACTCCACACATCTCACATCGATCTTCGTGATGTGCATCCGAATCATTGCATCAAGTTTTGCTGTGCCACCTCAAGTGGAGACTTCGGAGGAGGTGGCATTACGACTTGGCCGCTCCACCGATTGGGTTCACGAACGCACCGGGGTTCACACCCGACATGTAGCGGGAACTCTTAAGGATCCGGCGATTCTCGCCGCAGCCGCAGCCCGGCCAGTCGTGGAAAGACATGGAGAGCCTGACCTCTTGCTCTATGCGGGTGCCATTCCGCGACAGATGCTTCCGGAGACGTCGCTGTTCGTCCATCGCGAGCTGGGTCTAAGCGGAACTCCCTCTTTCTCGGTTAATTCTGTCTGCCTTTCGTTTCTCACAGCCTTGAAGACCAGTGAGGCGTTGATCGGCAGTGGAGACTTCAGGCGAATTCTAATTTGCTGTGCGGAGTTGGCCAGTCGCGGACGCAACTTTGAGGAGCCGGAATCGGCCGCGTTGTTGGGTGATGGTGCCGCAGCGGTCATGGTCGAAGCGACCGATGATCGGGGGGCAGGATTTGATGCTTATCGAATGCAAACCTGGTCGGAAGGAGTCGAGTTGACGGGAGTCCGTGGGGGAGGAACGTGGCGACCGCCTGATGCCCCGGACGTGACTCCAGCGGATCACCTCTTCCACATGGATGGCGAGGCACTGCTCCGCCTGACCGTGCCTCATCTGCGACGATTCCTGGACGACTTCCTCAGAGAAGCCGGTATCGCGGCAAGCGACGTCGATCTGGTCGTACCGCATCAACCCTCCGGACCAGGACTCCGGTTGCTCACACGATGGGGATTTCCTGAAGATCGAGTCGTTAACATCATCGCGGACTATGGCAACTGCGTTGCAGCATCGATGCCGATGGCTTTAGCGGTCGCTGACACTGAAGGACGTATCAAGCGGGGGGATCGGATTCTCTTTCTCGGGACGGCTGCCGGAGTTTCGATTGGAGCCGGTTTGTTTCGATGGTGAATCCCGATCTTATCGCCGCTGCCCGCGAACTGTCACCTCGGCGAATTCTCGTGACTGGTGCATCTGGCTTTGTCGGTTCGCACCTCGTTCATGTGCTGACGGCCGGAGGACATCAAGTGACGGCGTGCGGTCGCAATCCGTATCGTGTTCCGTTTGCCGCCGATGGGACGAGATTCGCCCGTGTTGATTTCACGGATTCTGACCAAATCAACGAGGTCTGTCGCGACCAAGATCTTGTCTATCATGTCGGGGCGCTCTCCTCGCCGTGGGGGCATCGAAGTCAGTTCACACGTGTCAATGTCGAAGGCACACAAAACGTTACAGATGCCTGCCGAAAACAGGGAGTGAAGCGGATGGTACATGTCTCGTCGACGGCCATTCATTTTGATTTCCGAGATGGTTTCGACCTGACCGAGTCAGCCCCGCTCGCGAGGCCCTTTGCCTGTGACTATGCCGAGTCGAAGGCAGAAGCCGAAAGGGTGGTCCAGCAGGCAGTCGACGCGGGGTTGGACGCGGTCATCATTCGTGCTCGGGCGGTCTTCGGGCTGGGTGACAACAGTTTGCTGCCACGATTGCTGGAGGCGGCCGACCAAAAACGTCTGCGTCAGATTGGCTCCGGGCAGACAAGGCTGGACCTGACATTTATTGATAATCTTGTGTTGGCACTCATTCAATCTGGCGAACGAGGTCGTTCCGGCAGCGTCTATTCCATAACAAACGGGGAACCGGTCCTGCTGTGGCCATTCGTGAAAGATGTGCTTCGTCAGACGGGTCGCAGCGCGGAACTTCGGACGGTTTCCAAGCAGCTTGCCTTAGGTCTCGCTGGTGTTGCAGAGCGATTGCACCGATGGCGGAGTGCACATGGCGAGCCGGTAATTACTCGCTATTCAGCGGGTTTGCTTTCGACGAGCAAGACGTTCGACATCACCGCCGCCCGGAAGGACTTGGGCTACCAACCGATAGTTTCGATGGAGACGGGGACGCTGCGAACCATCGAGGCTCTCAAACATTGCGAGGAGACACCGTCGCAAATCTCGGTCGGCGTCCGCTGCTTCACAACAGGTTACACTTCAGCGAAGGCCCATCATGCCGAACGAGGGGCCTCCCGGTCGGAGACGATACGATTCCATGCAATGGTCGCCCTGCTCGACCATCCGGTGCATGGCCTGACTCTGTTTGACACCGGATACTCACCACTCTTCTTTTCGGTGACCCGTCGATGGCCCTATCGCCTGTATCGGCAGATGACTCCCGTCGTAACACATGACCGATTGGCAGCGGTGAAAATCCTCAAAGCCAATGGGATCGCTCCCGGGGAAGTGCGCCGCATCGTGTTGTCGCACTTTCATGCCGATCACATGTGTGGTCTGATCGACTTTCCCCATGCAGATGTGATTGCACGCAGCTCTTGTTGGAATGCCGTTCGAGGATGCACGGGGATGAACGCTGTCCGGCGAGCCTTTCTGCCTGAGTTACTTCCGCAAGGTTTTGAGGACCGGCTCTTCCTGATCGATCGACTTCACGGTCCAGGATTCGGTCCGTTTGAACATTGCCATGACCTGTTTGCCGATGGCAGTGTCCGCCTGTTTGATCTTCCCGGACATGCGGCCGGTCAGATGGGAATGCTCGTCCAGCGAGACTCAGATTCCCGTGTCTTTTTCGCAGCCGACGCCGTATGGACCAGCCAGACCGTTCGAGAAAATCTGAAACCGACGCTGCCGTTTCGACTCCTCGCTGACTCGACTGCCGACGTAATCGACACGCAACAACGGCTGCATGACCTGCATCGACAGTTTCCGGATATTGAGATTCTCCCAACGCATTGTCCGGAGGTGGCGGCCCGTTACCGCTTCGACGCTCAAGTGAACGAGGTCATCCGATCTGAAGGAGCCGTGGAGTGAGGCGTTGAAATGCGAATCCTGATCACTGGCTCTCGTGCTCCGGTGGCACTGGACCTGTCGCGGCGATTCCACCGCGCGGGGCACATGGTCTTTCACGCCGACAGCTTACGGAACGGCATCGGCATGTGGTCCAACTCTGTCGCGAGAGTGTTTCACGTTCCTCGACCGGTGAATTCCCCTCGACAATATGTCGAGGCGCTTGCTGCGATCGTCGAGGAACATCGCGTGGACTTGCTCATTCCCACCTGTGAAGAAGTGTTCTTCATTGCGGCTCACCGGGCGTTGCTGAACTGCCAAGTGTTGGTTGACGACTTTGAAAAACTCGCGGAGATCCACAACAAGTGGTCGTTCTCTCAGTCGGCTGGAAATGAGCATGCATCCCCACCGGAGACGGGGCTTGTCGATTGTTGCGTCGGCTCCAATCTGGCTCGCGGTTTGCCGAGTCACGATACACCCGCTGACTGGGTGTTCAAGCCTGTCTACTCACGATTTGCATCACGAACGTTGATTGGTCCGACAATCGATCAGCTGCAGACGGCGGGCATCGGACAGGACGAACCGTGGGTCGCTCAGCGGCGTATTCGTGGCAAGGAGTATTCGACCTACAGTGTGGCACAGGTAGGCCGCATGAAGGCGCACGTCACGTATGAGTCTCTGTATCGCGCTGGACGGGGATCGGGGATTCTCTTCCAGCCGGTTCAGTTGCAGGTGATTGATGACTTCGTCGCGACGTTTGTCGCTTCGCGGCGTTACACCGGCCAGATTGGCTTCGACTTCATGCGAGATGACGATGGCCGGTTCTGGGTGCTGGAGGCAAACCCACGTGCGACGAGTGGAGTCCATCTCTTTGCACAGGAAGACTCGTTGGTGGACGTTCTGATTGGCAATGCTGACGGATTGCTTCGCCCGTCAACGATGCAGCCCGCGATGGTCGAATTGGCGATGCCATTCTGGGGTTTGTGCGACGCCATTCGTGAGCGGCGTCTGCATCGGATGATCGCAGACATGTTACGGTCACGGTTCACCGCATTCTCTGCTCGAGACCCATGGCCGACAATTGGGCTACTGCCGGCACTGGTGGAGATCGCAGCCATTGCGTGGAAGGAGGGGCGGACGCTCCAGCAGGCATCGACCTTCGACATCGAATGGAACGGAGGCCCGATGTGACCTCCGATGTTGCGTTGGTCGGCCGAGACGAACTCCGCAGCTTGTCGCTTTGCGAGGATACCGTTCGTTCGGTTCCTTTTCTGGAAGCGATGGCCAGCGGCAACAACGATTCGTTGTCCTCCTTGGTTTGCAACGTCAGGACGACAACAAAGCTCGTCCGAATCGGCTCGCATGTGCTTCCGGTGACGGTGAACGAGACCGAGTACGAGAACGCCTGGGTCTGCTCGCCTTACAACGCGGCGGTCACCTATCCACTGGAGGAACTGCGTCACCTTCCGTCACTAGCCCTCAGACGGGCCTTAGCCGGCATGCTTCACACCGTTGCTCCGATTCTCAGGGCGGCGTGCATCAATCGCGTTGTCTGCGTCAACAACTGGTTACTCTCGACAAATCTGTATCTGGAGATCGACCGCAGCCAGATTGAACAGCTGACCATGATGCTAAAGGACCTGTTCCCTCGGCATGCCATCCTGTTCCGGTCACTCAATGAGGCGACGAACAATCAATTGATGGCGTCTCTTCAACAGACAGGCTATCAATTCGCTCCCAGCCGACAGGTCTATTTGTATGATGGTCGTCAGCCGGGATATCTGGAACGTCCCAACTGCAAACGCGACTTGAGACTTCTTGCCGAAACGACTCACTTCACACCTGTCTCGCACGGCGGGATTGACGACTTTGAACGTGTGCAGGAACTATACGACCTGCTCTATCTGCACAAGTATTCGTTTCATAATCCGCAGTTCACCTCGCGGCTCATGCGAATCTGGCATGATTCGAAGATGATGAGCCTGTTCGGACTGGCCAATTGCGGAGGACGCTTGGACGGTGTCGTCGGGACATTTGTCATGAATGGAGTCCTGACCGCCCCGCTGGTCGGCTACGATACCTTGCAACCTCAGAATCTGGGCCTGTACCGTTTGCTGATGGCCCATGTATTGCGACAAGCGGCCGAGGAAAGACTAATGCTCAACCTGAGTGCGGGAGCAGCTTCGTTCAAGCGATTGCGTGGGGGACAGGGAGAACTCGAATACTCCGCTGTCTATTGTCGTCATCTCCCGACTCGCCAAAGGGTCGCGTGGACGGCATTGGCGAAGTTATTGAAGGGGATCGGCGGACCAGTCTTAAGGCGGTACGAACTTTGAGTGACGGGGATGAATCCAAAGACTTTGCACGCACGGGCGGTGATGTGCTTCGCCGGCAGTGGTACGTCGCCTGTCACGAACATGACTTGAAACACGCCCCGATTGCCAGAACCGTCCTCGGTTGTCCTTTGGCGTTGTTCCGCGATGGCCGAACCGTCGTTGCACTCAGCGATTGTTGTCCGCATCGCAATGCACCGCTCTCGGCTGGCCGAGTGATCGAAGGCTGTTTGCAATGTCCCTATCACGGCTGGAGGTTTGATGCCAACGGACGTTGCGTTGTCCGTCCCGGAGTGAACCAAGCGACGACGCAAGAAACGATCGTTAAATCGTTCCGCACGATGGTGCAGGACGGAGCTGTCTGGGTTTGTTTGAATCACGACCCAGAGGGTCAACCACCCCGGCGACCCTGGTCTGCCGACCCATCATTCGGTTCGTTTCGCTGGAGTGATTCGGTCGACGCATCCTTTGCAGACGCAATGGAGAATCTGCTTGATGGCACGCACACTCCATTTGTCCACAGCGGGTTGGTACGCAGCCAGGGAAAGTCGCAGGTCTTCTCAGTGATTGTGCGTGTCCGTGACAACATGGCCGAGGCTGAATATCTTAACGAAGGAAAGCAAGCGGGTTGGATCTCAAGGTTGTTCGAGCGAAATCGATCCAGCAGCTTTGGACGATTTATCCCACCCTGCCTTGCCGAACTGGAATACACGTCAACACGGGGAACGGAGTTCGTCCTCAACAGCTACTTTACGCCAATCGACTCCAATCAACTGCAGGTCCACTCGGCGATCTATCTTCGCCGTTCGCTGATTCCGATGTTCCTCAAGCGGATGTTGGTCACACCGTTCTTTCGCAGAGTTTTGCGGCAGGATCAACACATCCTGAGACTTCAACAGCAGAACATTCGCAGACACGACGGTCCGCACTTTCAATCCTGGGAAGGCGACCTGCTGCGAGGATGGATTGACACATGGCTCCGCACGGGCGAACTTCCACAGTCAGACCAGGAGTATCGACTGGATCTCAACCTGTAACCGTGGGAAACGTGATGTTATGGAACGAAGCAAGACTCAACGTTTCGTCGTATGTGCGGCTGTGCTGCTGAGCCTGGTACCGGTCGCTTCATTCGGTCAAGACACACGCGAATCCGTCTCTGCGAGTGACGAAGCGATACACGATGCGATCCGCGAATTGCGTGACTCTTTGATCGACGCGGTCAACAACAGAGATGTGGAGACCCTGCTGAGCCTGCTCCATGAAGAGTTCGTCCTGACCGCACAAGACGGCGAGGAACTCGCCACGATTCGTGGTCGCGAAGGCGTGCGTGACTATGTCAACCGCTTGCTCACCGGTCCCGACGCCGGAGTCAAGGACATGACAGTTGATCCAGTCGTCGATGAACTCACAATCCTCCACGGTGACGACACGGGAATCGCCTACGGCCATTCGACTGATCAGTACACACTCCGTGACGATTCGCAATTCACACTCAACACCCGCTGGAGTGCAACGCTCGTCAAAGGTGATGCCGGCCAATGGCAACTGGCCAGCCTGCACGTGTCGACCAATCTGTTTGACAATCCCGTCCTAGACATGCTCAAGCAGTACTCCCTGATCATCAGCATCGCTACCGGATTTGCCGGTCTTATGATTGGAATTCTAGGCACTAAAATGCTCAACAGTACTCCAAACAACTCGCCAGTGCCGAAAGAGTGAGTGACCGAATCCATGCTCTGCGGAACCCTGGTTAAGCCAATCCGAACGAACCCGTGCCACTTTCCTCTACCCACCGATTATTGAGACTGCGATCCAGTTCCGTCTTTCGCTCGATTGAGCAGACAGTACCACAATCAACGAGTAGGTGGCACACTTCCTTGACCATGGTGAACGGACACCCGTTCGCCAGCGATACAGTTGTCTTGGCTGGTAACAGTCGCATCGGCCCTCATGAATTCCCGGTTTCCCGATGATTGGCGTACTCCTCGATGACGTCGGGCATCTTGAGATAACGGTAGAATATTGTCTTCGAGATGCGAAGGGTGTCGCAAATCTGCTTGATCCCGATGGATTTGTCACGGTGCAGCTTCTTTGCCAAGACGACGCGAGGAGTGTCAGTGGGAAGATGTTTTCGCCCCCCAACACGACCTCGTGCCCGCGCCGCCGCCAGACCGGCCTTGGTCCGCTCTTGGATGAGCCGTCGCTCGAATTGAGCGAGCGCTGAAAAGATATTGAAGATCAGCTCACCTGAGGCACTCGTCGTGTCGATGGCGCCGTCGCTGATCGATTTGAAGCCAATCCGGCTCTCACGGAGATCTTCGACAAGAGTCACCAGATGACGCATGGAGCGACCAAGTCGATCGAGTCTCCATACGACGAGGGTATCTCCAGGCCGCAGATTCGTGAGGCACTTCGTCAGTCCCGGACGATCCTCTTTGGCACCTGACATCCTATCCGTGAAAATGTCATCCTGAGCCACACCAAATCGAAGCAAGGCATCAATTTGCAGGCTGAGGTCTTGGTCATCAGTACTGACACGAGCATAGCCGAAGCTGCGGTTGCGAATTGTGGAGATGGGGTCTGTCATTTCTCGTTCCTCACAAGATAGAACGAGTACAGCCGCTTACCGGACTCTAAGCCAGCAGATTATCACCGGCGAATGGGGTGACTCACGAACACTGTCCGACTTCGATGATTTCACCGATCACAAGCCGCCGCAGAATGCGAACGATTGGCGACCGTTGCAGTTCCAGTCAACGGATTGCCTGACCGCTCTCACATTTGAAAGTTGCCTGTTCACTCAATCTCGTTGCAATTCTCAGTGCCGCAACGTGGTTCTTTCCGGATGCGACGAATTAGAGAGTGCAAAGTATCGTCTGGAGCGATCAAAGCATGTCGTCAAGGATCTTCGCATGACCAGATGTTTGTTCAGATGTCGACTTCAAAACAAGTCAATGGACATTGCGACATATGCGAAGAGAATTGATGACGCGTCAACTGGGGCGAGTTAAAGTGACTACTCTCGTGCGTTTCCTTCTGGGAGATTGTGATGGCCACGACTGCTGTGACTTACACGTATCGTTACCCATTTGAGTCTTCCGTCGAATCAGAGGCTGCGACTCCACAGTTGAGGCTGGCGACATCGCTGGACGAGACGTCGGACGATCTGTTCTTCGATGGACAGCTGCGTCAGCCGGCGGTTGTCGGCAAGATGCTGACGGTGCTGTGCGACATTGTGCGGACGAGGTTCCATCAACGGTTCGACCCTCTCGTGCTCGACCCGGTGGTGACCAGCGGCGGAGGCATGCTGCGGTTTGAGGGGTTCAGCAGTTGTTGCGGCGTGTATGCCCGCGTCGATCTGCCGCCGGCTGCGTTCGACGTCGACCTGCGAGGCAAGGGGACGACCAATGTCGACTTCAACGACCCCATGCGGGCCGCTCTGCGTCGGCTGACCGAACGGGATGAGGCGAGCTTTCAGGTCGGCGGCGAAGGGGTCACGCTCACGACGGGCGAACAGCAGATCATCGAGCGGAAGGTCAAGCTACCTGTGCGTTGGGTGAAGGGGTTCTGTGAGGTGCAGGCGTATCAGCCGCGACTCGTGCCGCAACTCGAACTCACGCCGACCGAAGCTCGTGACGTGATGAAGTCGCTGCCCAAGGGGAACGCACGGACCGGGTCGTTCATCACCAAAACAGGCCGCGCGTATCGGGCGTCACCCCGACAGAAGCCGGGGAGCGTGCGTGTCGAAGGAGCCGACCGCGTGCGTGCGCTGGAGCCGCTGCTGCCTGTCGCAAAGTCGGTCCGCGTCTGGTACGACGAGGATGCTCAGACGAGTGGCTGGGAGATCGACACCGATATCGGACGGCTGTTCGCTCTCATCAGCCCGGAACTCAACCGGGGCTTCTCCGGCGAAGGGCAGATGCTCGAACGCCTCGCCGTCGGCGACTGGCAGGATGCACTGCCGCGTGTGGCCGACTCGCTCAACTGGCAGTCACACATCGCCCCGTCGGATGTCGCGAAGACAGCCGAGGTCAGAGAGCGGGAGGTCGAAGCGGCCCTGGCCATTCTTGGAGCCAGGGGCCTGGCCGGGTTCGATGTGACGTCAGGGCAATACTTCCATCGTGTGTTGCCGTTCGATCTAGAGAAGGTCGAGCAACTCCAGCCTCGCCTGAAGAACGCCCGCAAACTGGTCGAGCAGGTCGAGGTACTCAGTCAGGACGGCCCGGACGTCGATGCGACCGTGCCGGGCAGCGACTTCACACACTACGTCCGCCTGCGACTCACCGGCCACAAATGCACCTGCCGCTGGCACGCGAGATACCAGGGCCAGCGCGGCCCCTGCAAACACATCCTCGCCACCCGCATGAAAATCGAAGGCATCGACAACGTCACCATTGGCCACGAGAGCCAATCAGACGCCACGTCCTGACGCGAGTCACTTCCACCACGATTGTGCATCTCAAATCTCAGATCTGAAATCTCAAACCAACATGACGCCCGACGAACTCCGCGACCTGTGCAACTCCGGCAAGCCCCCTCTCGAATTCGCAGCCGCCCTCCGCGACCTCGACGAGGCGACTCGCAAGAAGCTGTCGACGACGGCTCAGGAGATGGTCAAAGAGTCCAAGGCATCGATGCGGGAGACTGAGGCACAGTTCACGTACCAGTCTGGCGTCAAGGAGGATCCCGAACTAGTCGCAGAGCACGTTGCTCTTCAAAAAGCACTTCGACTGAGCCAACTTTCGCTGTTTGCCGTCGGACCTCTGTCTGCCGTCAAGAACTACCATCGTTCCCTTGGCTCCAATGATGCGCGAAATGAGAAGCTACCCGAGGCGATCGTCATCATGCTGACCGGCCGTCGGCCCGACTGGTCCGATGAGTGGGTGAATCATGTACTCGATAATCAGGAAGGCTGGAACCCACTGCTGCAACTCTGGCATGTCCGCGATCTGATGCAGGCAAACGTGATTGAACGACCAACGTCGGACGGTTACATCAATATGTTGGGGTTTCTCCCAGGAACGACCTACGAGTCTAAATGCAATGCTGACATTCTCGAACATGACATTTGGCGATTGTTTGAAGTCGACACATGGGCCTTTCACACTGTGCCGTCGTTAAAGGAGATCGATCGCGAGTGCTGGGCGTCATCGATCGAGCCAACGGAGAGTGAGGACCGTTGGTTCAGTCATCCTTACAGCAACGAAGGTTGGCCTCGAACCCTGTTCTTTCTTTCCGAGCAAGGCATCATCGATCGGGCGCGATTGATCGATTGCACGCTCGCTGCGTTCTGGCGGGGCTTTGGAATTCCGATTGTCTGTGGCTTACTTCGCTTCCATGACCTGCTGGCTCCGACGGATGATGAGATTGTTGTGCACGAGGCTGCGTATCGCGAGTTGCTGCGGAATGAGACGGGGACAGTGGTAGCGTTGGCGATCAAGGCGCTGGGCCGGTTGCAAAAAGTAAAGCGGCTTGATGTGCCGGCCTTTCTCAATGAGGTGCCCGGTGTCTTCAACATCTCGCAGAAGGCACAGCCCAAGAGTGCGATGAGCTTAATCGACCGCATCACGAAGAAGGATGCAGAGCATCGCATGGCTGCGCTGCCGGCAATGACGGCTGCCCTCAACCATGAGCATGCTGACATTCAGGAACAGGCGGTCACACTCCTGTCCAAATGGCACACAGCCGACCCGACGATCGACCTGACCGGCGTCCTCGAAGCCGCAACGATGATCGCTCCACAACACCGCAAGACGCTGGAGGACATGTCAGGCACGTCGCCAACTCCTGCGGCAGGTCAAGAGTCGCTCCAAGATACCCCCCCATCCGATCTCGCTGCCCGTGAACAGGCGATTCACGAGCGACTGGCGGCACTCCCCGAATGGATTCGCACCGTAACATGCCTCAACGGCATCCCCGACGCACTGTCCAACGGCGAACTGCCACCCCCATTTGATCCCCCACCAGAATGTCCAGTCCTCAGCGGCGTCGAGCCAATCGAACCGATCAAGGATGTGGATGCCTTGATTGAGGCAGCCGGTCGCCTTCAGGAGCACATTGAATCGGCGGATGAAATTGAACGGGTCGTCGACGGTATCCTCAGGTTAGGAGGCGAGACGTCAGGGAACTTCGAAGAAAAAACGGCGGCAATCCGGGCATGCAAACCAGAAACTCAATCAGACGGACCGAGTTCGTTCAGCGATCTCAACACGATGTATCCCAGTGTCCTTGCGATGATCGGCGAGTTCGCAAGTCCTGGACACGGTGACGAGCATGCCTCCAGCCCAAGTTTCATTTCGTCAGCTTCACCGTTCCAAGCAAGGTATGTCGAGCTGTATGGACGTGTGAAAACAAGAGATTTCGGCGAGATGTTATCATTCCCCACGCACTCTAAAGGATGGATCGATCCGCGCGTGTTTGTTGATCGACTCCAAAGACGCACACAGTCCGATCGACCCCTGGGACGTCTTGATTTCATCTGCGCACTGCTTCGGTTGGCGCCAGACTTTCGAGCCGAGTCGTTGCAAAAGGTGGAACAACTTAAAGAACCATATCGCCGAATTGTCAGGTTTGCACTGGGGGCCGCAGAGTATCCCACTGAAGCGGATAATGATCATGTTACTGAGTGGTTGGCAGCTGGTCGTTCGCGTGACCCGATGGGTCGACTGAGCGAACTGGAAGCACTCCAGTCCGAAATGATTCGCGACGATGAGCCAAACAATATCCGACCCGCGGAGTTCACTTGGCAGCCGGACCAAGCCGCAAGAACCATCGGGAGAAAACGAGATGCATTCGCCGGATATCTCATCCCTTGGCTGAATGCGAGAGGAGTCGTCTCTTTTGAGCCCGATGCGATCAACCGCACCGACATGGTCGAACGGCCGACGGTTGCCCTCATCATGACGCTTCTTGTCTCGACAGTGCGTCTGACGTATGTGGATTGGGTCCAGTTGCTTGCAGCCTCACATTGGCCGGGAAACCCGGAGACAACAATGGCTGTCGCTTGCCGGATGTTGACGGTACATCTCAATGACGATGTCGTGACACATGCACCGTTGAACGCTGTCATGGACCCGTTGCTTAGAGTCGACCAACGCTGGTCCGACTTGGTGTACGTCGCAATCTGCCTCGGATTGGTTTCCAAGAACAGCCAAACAACTGGAGGTGCAGTGGATGCACTTATCGATGGCATCACGGATGGCCGTGCGGATGCGTTGCGGTTGGGGGCGACGTTGGTGCATGTGGCGAGTGGCGGGTGGATGAAGCTTAACCGTCTTACGGATGCATTGCGGGAGGTGGTACGGACATCGGTTTTGGCGGAGCGGGTGGTGGGGGAGATTCTGGATCGGTTGATCGCGTCGTGGGAGTCGCTGCCGCGCGATGGGCATCATGTATTGAGTCTGCAGGTCGAGTTGCTCGCGAGTCTGGAACATGAGTTGTCGCCGCAGGCTCGTGAGGTGCTCAGCGGCGTCAAAGGCAGCGGCAAGGCAGTCAAGCTGGCCAAACAACTCTGTGCGATGCAATCCTCGCCCGCATCAGTCCCCATGAAACAGGCCGCCATCGAAGCCGCCGAGGGGCGACTGGCCCGGGCCGAACGAATCGACCGCTACCTACGACAGGCTCAAAGAGCATCTTCCGATTGAATCGAGAACAAACATGACTCCCGACGAACTGCGTGACCTGTGCCAGTCGAATTCTAAGTCGACCGAGTTGGCAGAGGCGTTCAGCGATCTCGACGAAGCAGATCGCAAGCGCTTGTCGAAGGCAGCACAAGAGGCCTATCGTGAGTCTCGGAAGGAGGAACAGGCGAATTGGAACCAGCCAACTCCAGCATCCTCACGAGCGAGGCTAGCCGTAATGGCCTGCTGTCCGTGGAGCCATGCACGTCGAATTCAGGCCTCGTTTGAGATCAAATCCGATGATAACTGGTATGACGCACTTCGGCAGATCATCAGCGACCGACGTCCAGACTGGGCCACCCAGTGGATCAGCCTACAACTTGATCGGGATGAATGGGGTGTCGGAGCAATTGGTTTTAGTTGGAGAGACGTTCGGGACTGGATGGAAGAAGGCGTCTGCGAACTGCCCGAATGTGACGGCTACTATCGTGCCTTGGCGATTCAAGGTCGGGGCTCGTTCGACCCAGAGCGAGACCATGCATTGCTTGAATACGACATCTGGCGACTGTTTGAGGTGGAGACCGATGCCTTCTCCTGGATGCCTCCACTGAAAGAGATTGATCGCAAGAATTGGGCGAATGCCATGCGGAGTAACGTGCAGCAGGGGGCCCTAGCCGAAGTCTATGGTGGCTGGCCCCGGATACTCTTCTACCTTTCGGAACGAGGTGTCATAGGACGAGGACGTCTGATTGACGCAACGCTGGCAGCGTTCTGGAGAGACTTTCGCGGTGGAATGCGGACCGGACTCCAACGTTTCTACGGTGTGTTGTCACCGACGGATGGTGAGATCGTTAACCGTGAGGCTGCGTATCGGAAGTTGCTGCGGAATGAGACGGGGACTGTTGTGGCGCTGGCGATCAAGGCGCTCGGTCGGTTGCAGAAGGCGAAGCGGCTTGATGTGGCCGCCTTTTTCGATGAGGTGCCCAATGTTTTCAACATTTCGCAGAAGTCACAGCCGAAAAGTGCGCTGAATTTGATCGACCGCATCGCGAAGAAGGCTGCTGAGCATCGCGTTGTCGCACTGCTGGCGATGACTGCTGCCCTCAATCATGAGCACGCCGACATCCAGGAACAGGCGGTCACACTACTGTCACAATGGCACGCAGCCGACCCGTCGCTCGACCTAACCGATGTCCTCAAAGACGCGACAATGATCGCACCGCAACATCGGAAGACGCTGGAGGAAATGGCAGGCACCTCGTCATCTCCAAGTGGAGGTCAAGGGGCAACACAAGACAGCACACCGTCTGATCTCGACGCCCACGAACAGGAAATTCACGAACGCCTGGCTGCACTCCCCGAATGGATTCGCACCGTGACATGCCTCGACGGCATCCCCGACGCACTGGCCAGCGGCGAACTGCCGCCCCCGTTTGACCCACCTACAGAGTGCCCTGTGCTCAGCGGTGTCGAGCCAATCGAGCCGATCAAGGATGCGGACGAGTTGATCGACGTTTGCATCCGTACACTAGCAGGCAATGGTGATCCTGAAGACGAGGAACGAGTCGTCGAAGGCATTTTTCAGTTCCGGCAGGCGGCGACCAACAAACTTCAGGAAAAGACGGAAGGTCTGCGAAAGGCGATTCTCGATCGGCTTGAAACTGCCAGCGGATGGATGGGAACTGTGTCCTGGGAGACGGATCCGTTGCCATTGATCGTCGGACGGTGGCTCGACATGCCGGAGGTGCAAATAGCAGTGACCACGTCTGAATCGGACCGGATTCCTGCGGAATTCCAAGACATCTTTGGCAAGGAGGAACTGACGAGAATGGTCCGGTCGGCGGAGTCATCTGCCCGCAGTCGAATGACTCCACTGGATTGGCTGATGACGGAAATCTTTCATCGACTTGACCGAAATGAGTTGGGTCCGGTCCTTTCGACGCCGACACACAAAACAGGTTGGATCGACCCACGCGTGTTCGTGGAACGTCTCCATGTCCTGCAGAACAGCCGCGTAACGGTCGGCCAACGGGAGTTCATTGGTGGACTGTTGCGACTGTCTCCGGATCATCGCAATGAGGCACTCGAAAGTTCCTATCAGATTCACGATCCACATGGACGGATCGTCCGGTATGCCCTCGGCGGCGGTGAGCTTCCAACCGAGAAGGATCGCAACCACGCTGACGAATGGCTAGCCGCTGGGAGAGCACGGAAACCAAACGAACCGCTTCCGGAACTAGACGTGCTCAACCTCAATACCGACGAACCGGACGGACTCATTCCCGCAAGTTACCGATTCGTCCATGAGATCGACCCGAGTATCACACGACACCATCGTTGGGCGATGGAGCAGTATCACCAGTGCCTTGAAATCACACCGAATCAGCCTGGGCAAGATGCCGTCAAGTCTCGCCCCAGCGTTGCACTGGCAGCGCGTGTCCTCCAAGCCAATGTGATCGGGTGGGTCGACGACCGCAAAGAGTACCAACTCGCTTCAATGACTCCGCTAAACACGAATGCAACCTTGGCATACGCGACCTGTCAGCTTTTGGCTCGCATCGACGCCAAGAGTTCTTCGTTCGAGCCGGTGAACGGATACATGTCGCCGCTACTCAGTCTGGATCGGCCCTGGGCCGAAATTGGCCGCGTGGCATTGTGTTTGGGGATGCTGTCACGTGACGAGCAGGCGAGGGGGATCGCCATCGACGTGCTCATCGATGGCATCACCGATGGTCGGGCCGATGGAGGATGTTTGGGTGAAACACTAACTCATCTCGCGGGTGGCGGATGGATGAAGCTCAATCGATTGGCCGAGGCGCTGCGGGAGGTAACGCGGACATCGGTGTTGGCGGAGCGAGTAGTGGGTGAGATTCTAGATCAGTTGATCGCATCGTGGGAGTCGCTGCCGCGAGATGGGCATCATGTGTTGAGTTTGCAGGTGGAGTTGCTCGCGAGTCTGGAACACGAGTTGTCACCCAAGGCTCGCGAGGTGCTCAGCAGCGTCCAGGGAAGCGGTAAGGTGGCCAAGATGGCCAAACAACTCTGTGCAATCAAGGTCTCTCCGAAATCACTTCCGATGAGACAAGCTTGTCTCGAAGCTGCCGAGGGACGACTGGCACGAGCCGAACGAATTGCGCTTTCATGCCGATAGGAAAAATCGTGAACAAACAAACGAGACTCGATCTTGCGATCTCGGTGCGCAATTTGACAAAGTCCGCTCGTTCGAAAATGGTGACTTAGATCCATCCCACAAACTCACGGGTCCGACAAAACACAGTTGCGGGAGTACTACAGGTAGAGTTTTGACAGCTAAGCTTAGAACTGCCCACTTGCTCAGAGGCACGAGTTAATGGCACTCATTTCCAGTCCCGTCTTTCGCTCGATTGGGCTGACAGTACCACGATCAACGAGTTGATGGAACAATGTCGTGGACGGTCAGAAAGCGGCATGTTCACCATCGCCACAAGTGTCCGTTGGCGAGACAGTCGTGCTGCTCCTCACGGATTCCCATCAACCACTCGGTTGTGGAACTCCTCGTGCGATACTTGAGCAAGGTACGTCGATTGGACCGGGCCACGTTTGCCAGAACTCACGCCGAAGATTTAGGAAGCGAAAGTCCGTCCGAACAGTTCTGCGAGTCGGAATCAGCTTCGCTCAATGCCTCACCTTCGCTCGACGAACAGAATCGGAATCGGGCGAGTCTCCTTGGTGAAGCGGAGGTTGGTCTGTTTCGTGATGTTTTTCAGAACAAGGTCTGCATCATGGGCTTCCCTGCGTTCTGCCTCATGGGCATCCCGGCGAGATGGATGGGTTTTGAATGAATTCTCGTGGAGTCGCCAACTGATCTGACGGCTTGGTCGCTCTGTCACCTCGCTGACGATTGGTGCGTCGATCCATCGCCCCAACCAGCCAAGAAATTCGTCGAACTCGCCGGTTCCACCACCTGCGCCACTATTGGGCTTCAATTCTTTACCGAAAATCTGAACCCGGTCGGTCTGGATTTTCTCATCGGTCAACTGGAGTTCGCCCTCGCCCTTCTGCCCAGCGAGTGGAGTGAATTCATATCGATCTGTCGCCACATACACGTCTCGCTTGACGGTGCGGAATTCCAGTCGCACATTCAGATTGAGTTCATCACGGAGAATTGATGTGAGCTGTTCGAGAACGTCCTCTTTGGCAGCGTCCGTTCGTACGATCCAATCGCCAGGCAGTCCCTGATTAAGGAGATCAGCCTCCCCTTCGATTTCCTGGGATTTGATGCCAAGGAGAGCATCGAACACCTCGGTCATGCTGTAGCCGTCCCGACCGCCGAACGTCATACTCCAGTTGCGGAGTTTGTCATTCTCCCAGCGAAACACCATTCCTGATGGGCCATCGGGGATGGCTTCGGCTTGTGACGGATGGCTGATGAGATAGTAGTCCATCCTGACGTCAGGAAACGGTGGGGCCACACGTTGGACTGCTTGCGATGGTTTCAGTCCGTAGCCGTGATTCTCCGACATGTCGGCCAGAACCGGTGCCGAGGCGGCCCGAATTCGACGCAAGAGTTCAGAGCCGGTGTCAGCTGCCGGCTCTTCCGCAGGCGGCGATGCAGTCGTTGACTCGTCCCCTGGATTCGGCTCGTCTTGATCGGGCTCTTTCTCTTCAGTCGTTGAATTTCGGGCATCGTGTGGCGGGTCTTCTCGCTCATCCTGACTCTCGGCACTTTCAGAGAGCGATTTTTGGATTCGCGATGCCACCTGGTCGATGCTGGAGTGCTCATCGACGGATGGAGGATCCATGTCGAGTTGACGGATTGCTCCCTCGACAGGGATGACGAACACACGACCGGATGTGAGATCGAACTGGTCGCCATCGATCGTGAGGGTCAGCTCTGGAGGACGATACTCAAAGCGAATGGGGATCGCCCGCTTGTGTGTCCATTCGACATCCTGGACCGGCTCGCCGGCCTGAATGGCTGAATCAACGATGTGCCGTCCACTGAGCGCGTTGACGTTTCCATTGAACTTCCACAGCGCTGAGCTGTGTCGCGTATCCGCGTATTCGGAGTAGCTCAGACCGGTTTGCAAGAAACCGGCGTGGTACAGCACAAAATGGACATGGTCTGCAGAATGAAACCAGATCGCGGAGTGATCGCTACGAGTGGGGGGAGAACGTGTCCGTCTGGCACTCTGGAAGATCTGTTTCCTCAACGGATGCGTGCCACTGCTGATTTCGGTGCCATCAGTGAGATCGAACTCCACATGCGTGGCCCCGGCCTGGTTCAGTTCCACAGTCTTCATCGTCTGACGATCATTGCCCAGGGAGACCTCGACTTGCTGGCGATCGGCATCGGGTCG
>JAGQQG010000109.1 GCA_020426325.1 Planctomycetaceae bacterium
GCCACAAGTCCTCAGCGTGAGGCACACGGGCATGCCCATGTGCCTCTAATCCAACAGCGAACACCGTTCGCTCAACACCAATACGATCGAGAAGAAAAACCCTTACACGAAAAAACTCACATTCTTCAGAATGGCGAGTAAAATCTCTCACGACGAACATTCCAAGAGAAGGGAGAAACAACCCATGAAAGCCATCGTCAGCTTTCTGGACTTTTCCGCCGCCTGGTGTCACAGTCCTTGGTTGACGATGATCATTGCCATGACAGGGGTTTTCCCAGTCGTTGTTTCACAGAGAAGTTGATGGAAGATGTCATGCAGACTCAGCGAAATGTCAGGGGAACCAGGGCATTTCTCCTTGGTTTCATAGTGTTCTTGAGGTGCATTGGCGGCGATGTTTCTTGGGCTGATGAGTTTCCCAATGCTCCGGAGGGAACTTTCAGCATCGTCGTGATCCCGGACACTCAGCACTATCGGCTGTTGTCGAATGAGGAGAACGAGCAGGTTTGGGAGAATCCGGTCTTCGAGTCGTACGTCGATTGGACGGTCGAAAACCTTGAGAATCAGCGGATCGCGTTCGTAAGCCATGTGGGGGACATTGTCGATGTCAACGAACGACCTCAGTGGCGGGTCGCTCGTGCCTGCATGGATCGATTGCATGGCCATGTGCCATATGGAATCTCCGTGGGGAACCATGACATGCAAGGCAATGGCGACTCGTCGCTGTTTCAGGAGTTCTTCCCGGCATCTCGGTTTGCAGACTTTGAATGGTATGGCGGCTACTACGCTGGTTTGGATGGCAGTCCGGACGTCTCGGGCAACAATGCGAACAGCTACCAGCTCTTCGAAGCGGAAGGTTTGCCGTTCGTATTCCTGCATCTCGAATGCAATGCACCGGATGACGTGCTCGCCTGGGCCGACACCGTGATGGATTCACATGCGGACCGACTGGCAATCGTAACGACGCACATGGACCTTGGGCCTCGCGACAAACCGAAGCAGTCAAGTGATTATTTCGATGCCCCCAAGGGACGGATGACATGGACAAAACGACATCAGGAGCGAGGCAACTCGCCTCAACAGATGTGGGAGAAGTGCTTTCAGCATCATGCCAATCTACTGATGATCTGTTGTGGGGATCAGAGCCGGTCTCAGGCGTTGCGACAGGAGTCTCAGGGAGTGCATGGGAATACGGTCCACGAGTTACTCTCTGATTATGGAAGCAACGGCCTGCGTGTGATGCGATTTGATCCACAGATGCAGCAGATTCAAGTTCGCACCTGGAATCCAATGACCAACGAATTCTGCCAGGGAACAAAGATTGTTTCGGAGGCTGCTCAGCATCAATTCACGCTGAGTGCAAAACTGAAGGCCCCTGAGTGAGATCTTGGTGTCCGTTGTCGCAGTAAGACATTCGAAAAAAAGGAGTCATGAGTGTATCTCTTCCGTCGTTTCCTCGAGGCTGTGACTGGACCGCTCGTTTTCTGTGTGATGTGTGCATCAGCCGTGATGGCAGGCACATCGAACAGCCTGATGGATATTTCGACCGACGGCACCCTGCTCGTCTGTTCCAATCGAGATAACGGATCGATCAGCGTCATCGACCTGACACGCCACCAGAAGACACGCGAGGTCAACGTCGGTCATCTCCCGGAGGGAGTTTCGTTTCTTGGTGATACGCACACGGTCGCCGTTGCTGTCTATGCGGAAGACCGAGTTGACTTTGTGGACACCAACACGGGCCAACTGGTCGGGAGCACGGATGTTTTCGATGAGCCCTATGGTGTCGTCAGCAATCGAAGCGGCTCGCATGTGTACGTCACGCTCGATTATCCCGGTCAGATCGTTGAAATCGATGCTGAGTCGCGTCAGATCAACCGCACGTTCGACGCGGGTGCATTCGCGCGAGGGATCGCGATCGCTGAGGACGCTCGACGACTGTACGTCACCAACTATTACACAGCACAACTCCTCGCGATTGATCTGGAAACGGGCGACCAAATCGACGAATGGACGGGAACGAGTTACGACAACCTTTGCCGCCAAGTCGTCCTCAACCCGCATCGAGAGAAGGCTTACCTGCCCCATCTCCAATCACGGACCACGATCGCACATGGGGCCGGTTCAATCTTCCCCTATGTGGCTGTTGTCAACACGGGTGAAGGGGCTGAACGACGCCGGCGAAGGATCAAGATGGATTCCTTCAACGGCGCTCAGGTGACGTCGAATCCGTGGGAGATCGCGGTCTCGCCGGACGGGAGCCGACTGTACGTCGTATTCTCAGGAACGAATGATCTCTACGTCAGCAAGATCCTTGATGACGATTACTGGGAGATTGAATTCGAACGTCATGTGCGACTCGGGCACAACCCTCGAGCGGTTCGGGTGGCTCCGGACAGTAAGACGTTTTACGTCTATAACGCGTTGGACTTCAACGTGGTGGCGTACGATGCTGAGACGATTGAACCGATCGCGACGATCGGTGTCTGCGAGAGTAAGCTCAGCGATGAAGTCCTGACCGGCAAACGGCTGTTCTATGCAGCTCTGCAACCCATGTCCGGACGGCACTGGATTTCCTGTTCGAGTTGCCATCCCGACGGAGACCCGGATGGTCGGACATGGCAGAACCCGGAAGGGTTACGGAACACGCAGGCCCTGTTCGGCATGGCATGGACGCACCCCATCCACTGGTCGGCCGACCGGGACGAAGTGCAGGACTTCGAACACACCATCCGCGGCGATCTGATGCAGGGGCGAGGTTTGATCAACGGAGAGGTTCATGCTTCTCTGGAAGAACCGAACTCCGGACTCTCAGCAGCTCTCGACGCATTAGCTGCGTATTCCAACACGCATGAGTTCACGCTGAGTCCGTATGCCAAGACCGGTTTGAGTGAGGCGGCCGAGCGTGGTCGCGAACTTTTCTTCTCGGAGGAAACCAGGTGCGCCACTTGTCATAGTGGACCTTTTTTCACCGACTCGACGACGAAGCAACTGCACGATGTGGGGACGGGGAATGCGGATGAGAGTGAAAAGATGGCACCGGCCTATGACACGCCCACGCTGCTCGGCATCTATCGCACGGCTCCGTATCTTCATCATGGCATGGCCACCACGCTGGAAGATGTCCTCACGACCCAGAACCCGAACGATCTGCACGGCAAGACGAGCCAACTCGCCGCAGACCAAGTTGACGATCTCGTCGCGTTCCTCAAATCCCTGCCATATGAGGACCCACAGATCGCGGCACAAGCCGCTGGGTTACGGAGAGTCGAACCTTGAATGAGGTCCTCGGCCCCATTAGCAGCTCAATTATTGTGACGACACTTTGTTCCTGAAGTACCAATCTGTTGAATCAAAGTCTCAGTCGACTGTGACCGGATGGAACTCGTCAGTTCACGACTCACGCAGGCTGCTCACCAAGCTCGGGCAACTCCTTCGACCAGATTTCGCGGATCACGCTCAACTTACGGACCACAGAACGAGGCGAGATACCGACTTTCTCGGCAATTTCGTCATTGGAATAGCCCTCCATCCGGTACCGGGCAATCTCCCGCTGAGTCTCGTCTCGCAACAAATCAAAGAGCCGGTGGTTCTCTTCCTCCATGGTCGCGAGAAACTCTGGAGTCGGCTCAACGTTCAAAAACTGATCGAAGCCCGCATGGTCGTCTGTCAGGTTTTGAAAGACGGACTCTCCCCGGAGACCGGTCCCACCCCGTTTCTGACTGGTCTGGCGGCGAACCTGGTCGACCGCCTTTTTGCCGGCAATCGCAACCAGGAGTGACCACAGGTCGTCACGGTTCTGCAGCTGGTCAAACCGCCCTGCCGCAGCCCCCTGACAGAGTCCGTTGAAGACGCTGACGGCAACGTCCTCCTCGTCAGCGATGCGACGTGCCGCATTTCCCAGCTTGCGAGAGGAAACCCGGACGAGTTGATCGAAATACCGGTGCCACAGTTGGGCAGCCGCATCCTCGCTTCCGGACTTCAGATCCTTGATCCAGAGCGTGACAGATTTCTCGAAGTTGTCAGCCATAAGTGGCCCTGTTCTGTGGGATTTCAGCTTTTTTGAGATTTCTGGAAATACCGTGGCGTCAATTCACAGTCCCTTGCGAGCTAGGGGAAACGGAACGCAAACACGAAAGAGAATGTCCTCAATCACGACCGTTTTGCAAGCCAAAGTCAAACCTGACTTCAACTCACAAGGAATCAAATCATGTCACGCCTCTCCATCGCAACGACCACGCTGAGCCTTATCGCCCTGACCTGCTGCCTGTCTCCAGCCTCCGCAGGCGACTATGACGGAGCCTACGGACGTCAGGGGTACGGATCTTACTCAACGCAAGGTTATGGATCGTATTCGACTCCTGGCTATCAGCCACAAGGATATCGTCCTCACCATCCCAAGCCATATGTGTCAGTGCCGCCGCAGAATTATCCGCAGCCATCACAAGGGTATGGACGTCCGCACCACCATCACTCCAATGGTTACGGGCCGAAGTGCGTCACCGGCACCGTCGAGTACCCCATCCGTGGCAGCTACAATCCTCCCCGCGACTACCCCACTCGCCTTGACACCCCCGTCTATGTTTACGGTCCGTCGAACCTCCCCGGCAAGCCGTATGGTGGCAACGGTGGGTACACCGGCGGCGGTAGGGCGTACTGATACCAGCTCAACATCGAGTTCCGGAACGTCAGACCGGGCGACTCACACAGAGTCGTCCGGTCTGATGTCGTTTGACAGAAGAGCGAGCCGTCACTCCGAGGGTTGCTCCCCCTGCTTGGATAATTCCTGCTGAATCAGTGCTGCCTCTCGACGACATTCACTTGCCAGGTCATTCTGCCCCAACCGGGAATGTGACTGAGCCAACTTCTGAAAGGCCACCGACAAACCGTCCCGCAACAGTCGATTGGCCGGATCAATGGCGATCGCCTCTTTCAACAGATCTCGCATCTTCTCGTACATCGCCAGACTCTTCTCAGCGTCCCCTACCTGAAGCCAGTGATTCCCAAGACGTTCATAGCTCAATGACATCGCATCGAGAGACCGTGGCGACGTCGGGTCGAGCTGAAGCATTTTTTCCGCCGCTTCGTGTTCACGTTGGAAGTACTGAAAAGCTTCGTCATTCTTCCGCTGGTCGTGATAGGCATCGCCGATCTTCTCGTAGCAGGCTGTCAGTTGACTCAACACCTGGAGATCGTCCGGCTTGGCGTCGACTGTCATCTCAGCGAGGTGCACCGCCTCCTGAAACGCTTCGAGCGAGAGACCAAACTCTCTTGTCATCGCCAGATAATCTCCCCAGTCAGATAGACTCAGCGAGAGTCGAAACTGATGTTCAATGTCATCAGGCGACTCGTTGGCCAGTCGACGACGAATCGACAGCGCTCTCTCCAACGGCTCCTCGGCAGAGGAAGCCCGGTTGTTGTTGAGATAGAAGTTGGCAAACTGACTCCAGGCCCAGGCCTGATCTCGCAGCAATGCCACATCGGTCTCATTCGGAGTCACGATCTGTTCAAAGATCTCCGTGGCTGCCCGGAAGTTAGACTCCGCCATGGCTGTCGAATTGAGACCTTCGTCATCACCGAACTCATCAAACAGTAACGCCAGATCAACCAGTGCAACTGCCGTGTCACGGTCCACACGAGACTGTGTGCGGATTTCTCCAGAGACTTTCTGCAGACTTGTCAGGGCATTCTTCAGCAGCTTGCGGCGAATCTCCTGCGCACCCGGAATGTTTCGCAGATTATTCTGCACCTCGTCAATCATGGTCTCGAGGGCCGTCAATGCGACGCGTGTCCCTTCCTCAGCATGGATGGCCCGCTGATGAGCCAGCACCGCGAAATAAAGGGAGACTCCCGCGCCAATCAAGAGACTGGCAACCACAGCGAAGGTCGACCCCGCAATCAGCGGGTTTCGTTTGCACCAGCGAATTGCTCGTTCGCGGCGGGTGATCGAGCGTGCATGAATCGGGCGACCATCAAGGTATCGTTCCAGTTCCTCACTCAGTTCTCGTGCCTGCTGATACCGTTGATTCGGCTCTTTCTCCAAACACTTCAAGCAGATCGTTTCCAGGTCCTGATCGACCTGAGGATTGAGAACGCGCGGCTCTGCAGGAACATCATCGATGACTTGCCGCAGCGTCTCAAGAATATGTGCGGACTGGAATGGAGGGCGGCCCGTCACCAGCGTGTAGAGAATCGCCCCCAAAGCAGGGGTGGAAGGGCTCGCCCGATCTGCTGCGGTGACGTATGCGAATGCAGGAATCCGTATTAACGTTGTGGCTCCCGGACTGGTGAAGTCAGAGATGTCCCGTAAAATTTGGGACAATGAGCCTGCCGCTGCCGCATTACGTGAGATGCATGCACTCGGAAAGCTCGGAGAACCAAGGGATGTCGCCTCGCTCATCGTCTGGCTGATTGATCCTGCGAATGATTGGATCACTGGGCAAATCATCGGAATCGACGGAGGCTTGAGCAGCGTTCTCCAGCGTCAGCGCACTTCGTTGCAGCGGTGAAAAGCTTTGCCCGATGGATGTGATCGTGACGCCTCAACAACCAACTCCTCCGTTTATTGGATCGATTGCCCTTGTGAGGCGATTCGTCAATGATGCAGAACAGTGGCTAGGAGTCGAGAACACAGATGGGGGAGTGTTCGAACTTCCCCAGGCTGCGCGAGGAAAGGCTGAAACGTTCCGTTCATGCCTCGATGAAGCACTCGAGACAACTCTTGGCCTCAGGCGTCAGGCGGATTATCTCATCAGCGGACTCGCCCGTGCTCACTATCAGGCACCGGTCGAATGGCCGGGAGAGATTCATCCTCAATGGGTGATCGTCGAATTCTTCGCGGTTGATCTTTATGGAAAGAAAGCAGCCGGCATTATTGATGCTTTGTCCAAAGTTCGATGGTTGTCAGCGCTGGAGTTGGAGAAGGGATCGACCACTGATAGGGTGCCAATCTGCACTCGGCAATTGCAGCTCATGAATGCCGCTCATGTGCTGCCCATTGTGAACACAGCATTCTGAGAATCACGGGTTTGAAATCTCTGAAGGAATCATCGTGATTCCGATAGTCCCTCGTCCACCGTGGATCGCGATGACCGGAGACAGTTCGGTAACAAGTATCGAGGCAGGTTCAATTGTCGATGCGAGGCGTTCGGCATACCAGTGGGCACGATCCGGATCTTCAGCATGTGCGATGCCGAGGCGAACAGTTGGCATGCTCCGGGCAAGGGTCAGAACCTTCTGCAAGAGTACTTCATGAACGCTTTGTCCTCGCAGTGCCTTACCGACGAGTTGAGGTGTGCCGGTTTCGTCATACTGGAAGATAGGCTTCATTCCCAGGAGTTTTCCCACGATGCCCTTTGCACGCGAAACACGTCCGCCGCGAATCAGATAGTCCAATCGCTCCACACAGAACAGCGACTGAACTTGGGCAACGGCAGCATGAAGTCGCTTAACGATATCCGTTGCAGGAACTGACTTTTCAGCCCATCGCGCAGCTTGCTCGACCAGAAAACCCAGACCGACCGAAGCGGATCGCGAGTCAATCACATGAATCCTTTCGGAAACACTGCGCGCGATCCGTTGGGCCATGTGGAAGGTGCCACTGACACCTCCGGAGAGATGGATCGAAATCACAGCTTCATGATGGTGGGCGACAAACTCGTAAATGCGCTGAAAGTCAGCTGGTGATGGTTGCGACGTCTTCGGCGATTCAGCGGACTCTTCGTCAAGCATGCGATAGAAGTCCGAGGTCGATAATGTCATGCGGGCGATGTGGTCTTCCGAGCCGATACGGAGACGCAGCGGCACGACATGAATGTTGTCATCGTCGAAAACCTTCGCCGGCAAATCGCAGGCAGAATCGGTAACAATCGCGATGCGGTCACCCCTCCTCGTCGATTCCTGTTGCCGGACCATGTCGTCAGCCTTCGTTCGAAGAACCTCTCCAAACTGCGAAGCGACACGGAAGACTGCTCCAGGCTCATCGGTGTGAATGTGAATCCGAGCGCGGGTGCCGGCTCCTGAGACGATCAGCGAATCTCCCAGACCATCGATCGCCCCCTTGAGTCGTGAACGCGACAGCTCTTTCCCGGTGACGAGACATTCCGTGCAATAACGGTACGTTGAGTCGACCTCAATCGGATGATGATGAGAAGCGATTGTCGGCGTCTCAGAGGTTTCGGTGTCAACTGTTGCGACGCGACCTTCACGGATGAGTTCGCAGACACCTTCGAGAAGCCGAACGAACCCGAGAGCACCCGCATCCACGACACCGGCTTCCTGAAGGACATCGAGTTGATCTGTCGTCTCTCTGAGAAACTGACGAGCTGCCATCAGAGAACTCAACAAAAGTGGCTCGAAGTCCGACTCGAAAGCAGCCTGTTCCTCAATCCAATCCGCCCAACGCTGAAGGACCGTCAGGATGGTTCCTTCTCGAGGCTGACCCACCGCCGATTTGGCTCCGCTCGCTGCGACGACGAGCCCTGATGCGAACTCCCGTGTGTTAATCCGAACTCGCGATTTCCACTCATCACAGAGGCGACAGGCGAACTCCGCCATGATGGCCCCCGAGTTGCCTCGCGCCTCGGTCAGAACGCTTTCTGCAAGGAGGTTCAGGACCGTGTCGAGGCGAGTCACGCGCTGAGGCACGGGAATGTCTGCGATCCCTCGAAATGTCCCGACGAGATTCGCACCTGTGTCACCATCCGGAACGGGAAAGACGTTGATCTGATCCAGTAGCGATTGCGAATTCATCAACCGCTCAACAGCCGCTCTCATCGCGCGAAGCAAGCGGCTTCCATTCAGATACCGAATCCTCAATTCACACCTCTGGCTGTCGCCCGGATTGGCGCTCTCGAGTCCGTCATGTTCCAGACGTCTCCTGCCCCGATTCCCTCACACCACGGACCAATCGCCACGGGGCGAAGAGATTGTCGCGGAGGGGAATGCGGTTTCCCGTAGGCTGGATCGAAATCGCAGTTGCGTCGTCGTGTGTGAGATTGGCCTCATTTAGTTCCTGCATGCGAGCGACCAGCCAGGGAATGAAATCATTCTTGTCGTCTTGGGGAGCCTCGTTGACAATGGCCAATAATCCTTGGATGCCGAGGATCTCACCGTTGGCGGCGAACGCCTCAGTGAAGGCATCTGTATAGGCGAGCAGGAGATCACCCGGTTCGAAAGCGAGTGAATAGTACCCGTAGTTTGTGCTTTCAGTGATGCCCAACGGCAGGTTGAATGGTAGCGACTCTGCCTGACTGTCTTCGAACAGGACCCATTCACCGATCGACTGGCGATACAAGAGCGGAGGCGGATGGCCGGCGACCGATAACGTGAGCGAACGTGTCGGCGAGAAGTATGTCATCAGCAATGCCGTCGCGAATCCACCATCTTCGGAGACCCTGGTGAACTCCTGGTTGATGGCTGCCATCAGCCGCGTCTGCCGAATCATATTGACGTTGTTCCGCATCACATGCCTTAGCATGGACGCTGTCGTTGCTACAGATTCTCCATGTCCGGTCACATCCGCTAGCAGAACTCGCGAAATTCGGCCAGAAGCACACGAGCTGAAGTAATACACATCGCCTCCGTGTTCGGATGACCCGTAGGCCCGACTGAAGACCTGTGCTTCCAGTCCTGACATTTTCAGCAGTGTATCTGTCTCGCGACTGCCGCCCCACAGCTCCATACACTCCATGCGTTGTTCAGAGATGTCCGCTTGAGTGTGCCCTGGATTCGTAGCCGTCATACTTGAACTTTCGGGTTCTGAGCCGTGCTGGACCGCGATGAATGACTCTTGTCATTCTTCGAGGTGTGATCAAAGCGGCCATCTTCCGCAGCCTCAGCCACGTTCCGCAGCATGCCAGCGAAGACCAACTGATGGAGCGGATATACTCCAAACCAGTATAAAAGTCCAAAGAGTCCCACCGGATCATAGATGGCCGTCTGAGTGATCTTGGAGCCCTTTCCGTGCTCCGACACCTCGAACTCAAGCCAAGCCCGGCCCGGGAGCCGCATCTCCGCGAACAGCCGGAGTCTTCGTTGTGGATCAATCGCCTCGACTCTCCAACAGTCCACCGTGTCTCCAATCACTAACTCAACGGGATGCCGCCGACCCCGACGCAGCCCCACACCGCCGACCAGCAGGTCGAGAAAGCCGCGAATCTTCCAGAGAAAGGTCGCATAATACCAACCGCTTTTCCCACCAATGCGTTGAATGGGGGCGAAGGCCTTGTCCGGTGGCGTATTCACACAGGTCGACCTTGAATCAACTAACCGATTTCCGAACCGTTCACCCCCGTATCGCTCTGGCTTACGAGATGACGAGACGGCATCCTGCCAGCGTGTTTGAGCGAATTGCTGATCTTCTTTCACCAAGGCTCGACGAATTGCGTCGCTCAGTCCCATTGGGAAGAGATCGAAATCTTGCTGAGCGGATTCGTTTGTGACGAGGGTCGGGTTTCGCAGACTATCGATCAGCTTACGACCGATCTGCGCATAGACGGGTGTCACGAGGCCAAGCCACAGACTCGACAAGCGAGGTGAGAGGAATGGCACCGGAATCATCAAACGCTTCAGCTGACGCTGCCGCGCATACTCCTGCATGATCTCGCCATAGGAAACCTGATCCGGACCGCCGATCTCGTAGACTCGACTGCCCTTCGAATCGAGATCCAACGCACTGACGAGGTAGCTGAGGACATCCTCGATCGCAATTGGCTGCGCTTTGGTTCCCACCCAACGTGGGCAGATCATGATGGGCAGCTTCTGCACAAGTGAACGAATCAGCTCAAACGACAGACTACCGGAGCCGATGATGATGGAGGCCCGGAACTCGACGACCTCGGCCCCTGATTCTTTGAGGACTTCACCAACTTCCTGCCGACTCCGGAGATGCTTGGAGAGGTTCTCGGACTCGTTTCCCAGACCTCCAAGATAAATGATCCGCCGCACTCCATTCTGTCGTGCTGCCATCGCGAAGTTTCGAGCAGCCTCACGATCCTGTTGCTCGAAATCAGAGCCACTTCCCATCGAATGTATGAGGTAGTATGCGGTATCGACGTCTCGAAGTGCGACGTTCAGTGAATCCCGATCATTCACGTCCGCCTCGACGATCTCAATCTCATCTCCGACACGTGAGCGAAGATAGGCGGGTCGCCTCGCCATCAATCGTAGATTCTCTCCACGCTCCGCCAAAAGCGGAATGAGTCGACCACCGACGTAACCGGTGCCCCCCGTCACCAGGATTCTTCGTTGAGTCTCCATCTCAGTAGGTTTCACCGTTGATTGGATGGTCGTAGCACCGGATTGGAAGAATTGGCACAGCCGCACAAGGACGCGGAAGCGTCCATATGCGGCTGACGTACCTCGGGAGTCGAGGGGAGATATGGTCAATCAGCGCCCACATCGACGTGAGACAAAGAACACCGGCTGCATACGGCGAACCTGACGAGTATGGTAAACATGGTGTCGGAAGGGCGCAGCGCCAGGCCTCACGTGGCCGCTTTGCTCCGTGACGTGCTTCTGCAGCGTCGTGCCATTCGGAGGCAACTGAGCTTGACCCTCCTCCTCGGGTGGCAGCAGAACGGAATCGATCACGTGAATGACCCCATTCGAAGCGTCGATGTCTGTGGCGATCAGGCCGGCATTGTTCACCTTCGCGGAGTTGTTCACGATGCCAATTTCTATTGGTCGACCTTCGAGTGTCTTCGCCTGCTTTGTGGCGAGCGCCTGGTCAGAATAGATGCGACCGGCGATGACGTGATATTTGAGGATATCGATGAGTTTCTTCTTGTTCTCGGCTTTCAGCAGTGACTCGACCGTGCCATTCGGAAGCTAGGCGAAAGCTTCGTCAGTCGGAGCGAACACAGTGAAAGGGCCTTCAGTCCCCAAGATTTCAGCGAGTCCCGCTGCCTCGACCGCCGCGAGCAGCGTTGTGAACTGACCTGCATTTACCGCTACCGTCGGAATCGCATCGGTCGCTGGCAGAATCACTGAGTCGATGACATGAATAATGCCGTTACTGCAGTCAACATCAGTCGCGATGACTTTTGCCCCGTCGACATGAACACCCTCTTCCGTTGAGATGTCAATTCGTTGGCCGTTTACAGTGGTTGCCCCTGACATGGTGACCACTTGATTGGCAGGGACGCGACCGGGGATCACGTGGTAGGTCAGGATGGCGACGAGTTGATCCTTATTTTCAGGTTTCAGCAGGTTTTCCACTGTCCCTGACGGCAGCTTGGCAAATGCCTCGTCAGTCGGTGCAAAGACAGTGAACGGCCCTACTACCTTCAGAGTTTCCACCAGGCCCGCAGCCTGTACGGCGGTGATGAGTGTCCTAAAAGATCCGTTCTGAACCGCAGTGTCGACAATGTCTGCGGAGTGTGCTGTCGCAGTAAGAGTTCCTAGAGCCAGTGTGATCGTAACGATCTGCTTGGTCATGACGAGTCTCCTTGAGTCAGGTGGTGAGTCTTGAACGAACGTTTGTGACGGCCATTCGCGCTGATGCCGTCCCTTTGTCGTTGTTCTAGACGCGGCGGGAAACACGACAACGGCGATTCGACAGGAATTCGAAAAGCCGCGACCCGAACCCACACAAAAGTCAACTGGCCGATGACCGCAACAGTATGTCACTTAACGATTGGCTGGTTTCAAGTCGGAAGAGCTGAAGCAGGACATAGCAAGCCATCGCGAGATTTCCGAAGAGCATGATCGCTACGAACCACAACAAGCGTGATGTCGTCGATCGCTCTCGATAGGCAACCCAGACGTAGAATGTCAGGAAACCGCAGTACGCGTCGCAGAGGGTCGCGATGAACCAGGGGTCATCGAGCAACTCGCTGTTGTCCCATACGGGCCGCACAAGTGACGCGTTCACCGTTGCAATCAACATGACCGCAAAAATGCCCATGAAGATTAACGCCAGGAGAAATCGCATTGGGTTTGTCTCGCAGGGAGGTCAGCTATTGAGTTGCCAGAACCGCAGGTTCAGGAACGCCGCAAAGCTGACCCAGAGAAGGTAGGGAACCAGCAGCATTGCCGCCGAGCGTTTGATACGCCAGAACAAGACGATCGTCCACAGAATGGCGGCCCACAGCACTACGATATCCAACAAGGCGACGCCGATTTGATGACGTCCGAAGAACAGCCATGACCAAGCAGCATTGAGCACCAGCTGAATCCCGTAGGCGGTGAGAGCCCACCGTACTTGCCTTCGGTCACTTTTGCACCAGACCATCCAGACCGCAACCGCCATCGTCGCGTACAAGGCCGTCCAGACCGGACCGAAGATCCAGTTCGGAGGATTCAAAGCCGGCTTCTCAAGCGTGCGATACCACTCCCCCGGAGAGAACTGGGCTCCGATTGCACTGAACGCGAACGTGACCACGAACGCAACAACCAATGCCAGCCACTTCGTCATCGCAGATTGTCTCACTACCGCTGTCGCCTCGTTGATTTTCTCGCGAAACAGGTTATCGGCGAACAGCACCGAAGTGGCCAACGCCGCATCATCACTTTAACGAACTTTCGCTGTCGCGAGAGATTGTCCCAGCACGCCATTCAAGATTTGCAGGTTCGCGAAGTGCAACAAGATCGCTATCGAGGCTTTCGATCTGACGGGAATGCCGAAAAACGGAACAGATCACAAACACGGAACGATTCCCGGATCAGCCGCAATTTCTCGATGCACGCGGCCTCGCGAATCGCGTTTACGAGCGTCGATGACTCTATTGAATGCACAAACCGGAGTTATGCATTCTTACGATCGTTCAAGGGCCCTTGTCTTCCTGGGTTCAACAGAGATGGCACGCTGCACGATACAACAATGTGCTCCCTCTGATCGTGGTTGTTCCGAATTGCTCTCTCCCGATTTCGTGGTGATTAGATTGCCGTGGTCTTGTTATCGAGGTTTCGATCCGGGGACAGGGGTTGAAACCCATCGAGGTCAGCATCATATCGCAGAAATGACCCGCTCTCTGCTCGGTAGAACAAGCCGTACACATTCAACTCGCCGTCGCGCCAAGCACTGTTGACAACTGGAATCTGCATCAGGTTTTGAAGGTGATCTGAGAACACGTCCAGAGCGCGTCGTGTGCGATCGATGTTTTGCATCACTTTTGTGACCAGTTTCCCTTCACCGGCATCGTAACCGCTGCCCATCTTCGAATCGGTCAAACCAATTCGCATCGAACTGCCCACTGCCTGCGACGTACCGAGAAGCACCAAGTTCTCAACCTCGCCCTGAAGCAATGCCCACTCGACGGTCTCCACGAACTCCGTACGCTTGAAGTCCCAGGCATCCTGTGAGATTTGCAGCATCGCAGCCGACTGACCCATCAAAGCTGTGGAGAGCTTGCTGATCAGGCGTAAATCATGATGGGTAATCACGAGCCAACGCACCGGTGAATCTGCTCGGTCAAACGCTGACTCGATTGCGATGATGTGCTCATTGGTTGATGAGTTTGAAAGCATTGATGACATCAGAGAATCTCCTGAGTGTGAGAAATGAAAGGTTCAGCCTGCAATTTTTGAAGATCCACTGGGAATGGTCGCCGAGGACGACGTTGTCAGTTGATCCCAGGTACACTTTTCGGTGTAGCGATAGAACGCACCATCGTCGTGAGCGACTAGATGCATCCAACCATTGGTCAACAGATTCGTAAGCAGTTCGTGCTTACAGATGATCCCGTCAATCGCGTCGCGCGGAGCAGCGACGACGGCCAGCAATCGGAGTGGATGGTGCTGGTATCGTTGACCGTCGTGCACCGACTGCCAGGGCAAACCAGTCATCAGGTCTCCGCCGTTTCCGGAGAAGACACCGAATCGTCCAACCACGTTGTGCAGGGTTTTGTTTCCGCTGCCAAAGTGCAGCGGATCAACCGTCGAGGCGTAGTACTGCATGTTGATCCAGTTGGCGACCACCAGTGGCGCGGTCATAATCTGTTCCAGTACCCGAAACTCCGGGTCCTCGTGATAGTCGTAGCTGTGCAGAAAAGACCGACCGCCGAGAGAAACGGTTTCCGTCAACTGGCGTGGAGCAGCAATAAATGCGGCATTGCCGGCCAGTCCCCATTCCGGTCGAACTTCCGACCAGTCGCGACTTCTGCGGATGAGGTCATCTGTTGTTTGACCGGGCAACAGGTCCAGCCGCTCATGACGGTTTTCTTGAGAGGCTGACTCCACGATGGTCTGCAACTCTCGAAGGTCGTCAAGATGCGATTCCGGAACATGATGCATATCGAAGAACTTGATCTCATCCGTCGTCGTGTTGTGCAACGCCGGCACGAAATGGGTGTCCTGAGGGATCTGGATGCCGTTCTGAGCCAGCGAATCACGAACGTCCTTGCTGTTCAGCAATTTCGCTACAAACCGGGCGTTTGGCTCTCCTGAATGGCCGCAGCACGCTCCACAATCCAGACCGGCCTGCAAAGGATTATTTTCCGTCTGGCTGCCGTGTCCACAGAACACGATTAGTCGTCCAAAGTTCTTCACGATCCCGATCCCGCGGAGTGCGGACTCAGCCATCTCCGCTTGACGCGTCAATCCTACGCCTTGATGTTCGAGGCCCCGTAGCGATGGCGAGAGTCTTGCCTGATCGCGCTCGGAGATCGCATTCAAGCGACTGACCCAGGCTGAACCCTTTCCGAGCGACCGTAACAGCAGGCCAAGACAGTAAATCAACCCTGTCGTCTCGACAAAGGCAAAGCAACTCGCCGCCGACGTTTGGAACTCCTTCCAAGTTTTTTGCAGGAAGCGCAACTGAGATTGACGCTTGACCGCTGCCTGAGTGGCACTTGGATCTTCAACATCGATTTCTTCATGGACTCTGAATTGGGGCGAAATCAGTGCTGGGACGTGCGAGCTGCCAGCGGTTTCGCCAAGCCCCACGAACTCGATTGGCATTCCGAAGAATCCCGCGAAGCCGAATGTCTCAATCTGGGGGGACACAGCTTCGAGGTGGCGGCGAATGCGTTCCGATCGCACGTCGATACAGAACACGATTTGAGCCAGCGGTCGATCAACTCCCTCTTCATGCTGGATGACTTCGTGAGAGTGGGCCAGCTGATTGAGAAGTTGACGGCGGTACGCGTCTTCGCTCGCCTTGAGTAGTGCATACCTGAGGAGTTCTTCGTCCGTAGGCGGGGAATCACCTTGAACGATGGATTGATGATGTTTCCCAATCGAGACCCAATCGATTCGAAAGCTGAATTGCTCTGCCAGAGCAACCTCGTAGGCCAGCCGCATCGCCAGCAGACCAGCGAAATCGCTGCTCTCCTCACCTTTTCTGTCAGCCTCGCGGCACTGATATTTCACCCAGGCACTCCAGCCCGGCATGGTCAGGGCTTCGCACAGCAGAAAGTCGTCCCACAGATCCACGGGAACATTCAGTCGCTTGAGCAGCGTTTCTAAGGCCGCGTACGCTTCGTGTGGCAAACTCTTGACGAGTTTTCTGAACGCACCCACTCCGAGAATCTCAAAGTGACGATCGTGCTGAGCCGCTGATCGCCAAGCGAGATAAAGTGGCAACTCTCGCCAAGGACTTGACCAGATGGCCTGTCCACAGTCGTAGTGAGGCGCGCAATGCTTGGCGATCTCTTCCAAGATCAGCCGAGACCAATGGGAGCCGGTATAGCGATCAAGAGTCTCCGACAGGGGACGTAGGCTCCGGCTTGGGTTGCTGCAAGTTGTGAACTCGCTGTCAGCCGTCGGGATGCCCGGACCGGGCTGCCCCAGCAAAGCAAGGACCTGATTAACGTCGATCCGTTCAGCACCTTCAATGCCATCTGCCACGAGTTCATCGACAGCAGCGTCGATGTCAGCCCGACTCAGCAGTCCGGCAGCGAATAGCTCACGGTAGTAGTCGACCGGCATCAGGGTCTCCAGATCCGAAACGCTACGAAGCTTCTGACGTGCCGTCAGGAACTCCTGGTCTGAAAATCCCAAGTAGGGATTGACCGCGACGTAGTCGGTCAGCGGCCAAACCGGTGAGATCTTCTCAGCAACTTTTTTGACAACATCGATGACCGCGGTTGAATCTTTTCTCGCTCGAAGTTGGCCTTGAGTTGTCGACTCAATTGCATCATGGAAGTCACTGGTGAGTAGCTGTTGAGTTTGCGGAATGGACATCAGGTCACGGCTCCTTCGAAGTCAGTTCAGGTTAAGCTTCAGAGAATTTTGGCAATCAACTCGATGCGATGATTCAAGATTTCACCAGAGATGAGAACAGACGTTGGTAAACAGCCTCAATGTAAAAGCCATTGGCAGCGTGAACATGAAGGTTTGCCAGCCATGTCGGCTGGGAGCGGAACAACAAGACGGAGTGCAATAAAACGAGCGAGGCAAACGCTGCTGCCAGTATCACTTGAGCGACAGGAAACAGGTTTGGTGGCAGAATGAGTGGGCTCACCAGTCGGTCCACTGCCGTATAACTCGCGACGTAGACAACGCTGAGAGCGGCAATTCCAAGTGCTCCCATCATCGATACCTCAAGTCGACCAGCGGTGAAGATCTTCCAGCCCCATGTCGTCAACGCCACACACAGGATGAAGCCAAGCACGAACCCTCCAGGTTTCTCGGCAGGATTCACATCAAAGGCCGAAAGTGTTGCGGCATAGGCGACCGTCGTAATTGCCGCTGACCAAACCAAGGCCCAAAGCTGAGAGGTCCGCACCACTGACCGGGAACTCAAGGGTGCGGTGAGGCCTGACTTTGCTAAGACACTGCCAGAGGAGAGAAAGGCATGAGCTTTGTATAGCGAATGAGCAACGATGTGCAGCATCGCAGCTGAGAACGCTCCCAGCCCGCACTGCAACATCATGAAACCCATTTGAGCGATCGTTGAGTAGGCCAGCGCACGTTTGATGCTGGGCTGCGTCATCATGATCACTCCCGCAAAACAGGCCGTAAACCCTCCAATCATCGCCAACGTCAGCAATGAATTCGGTGCAAGGGAGATCAGAGGACTCATCCGAATCACGAGATAGCCCCCCGCGTTGACAATTCCCGCGTGCATGAGTGCAGAGACCGGAGTGGGCGATTCCATCGTGTCCGGCAACCAGATATGGAAAGGAAACTGAGCCGACTTTGTCATGGCCCCCAGCATCAGAAGCCATGCGATGGCCACGTGGCCAGATTCCAGCTCTAACTTGCCCGACAATGTCTCCGCCCTAAGGAATAACTCTGAGAGATCAAATGTTCCGAACATCTTCCAGGTCAAAAACAGGGCGGTCATCAAGAGGGCATCACCGAATCGACTGATAGCAAACTTAGTCCACGCAGCACGATGAGCAGCGGGGCGGTGACGATAGTGGAGCAACAGTTGATGCAAGCCGAGACTCGTCATCACCCAGGCGACGAAGAACAGCAGCAGGTTTCCTGCGACCACCATCAGCGAGACGGCCCCTATGGTAAAGCTCAACCAGCGGTAATAACGACCTTGAGCAGCTTCCCCGTCGAGATACCGAATGGAGAACCGGCTCACCACAAACCCGACAAACGCTACCAGCAACAGCATCAGGCTCGTCGATCCGTCGTAGTAGACTCCGACATTGATCTCGGATCTCGGAAAGACTTCGGCAATGTGGACCGAAAGTGGCGTCGCTCCAACAAGTTGATATGTCGCAAACAGAGTCAACGAGAGAATGAATTCTGCGTAGAGAAGACTTGTCACCAACCGACGAATGAACTGAGCGTTGGCATTGGCAATTCCGCTCGGCACGCAGGCCAAGAGGAACAATCCGATCAACACAACAAATGTGATCGCAATCAATGATTCCATGGTCGAATTCCTTCTTGATCCTTTTGTCGAGTTTCTTGGCATAAAAAAAGCCGGATGCAGGCACTCGATGCCTGTCACCCGGCTTGTCCGGACGGCTGTTGTCACCGCCCTGGCTTCAGCTTGGGACTATTGAATTCCTGTATCGATGCTGGCCGTTCCAGCTACACACCGCTTACGATCGCTTAAAAGACGCCGCTCAGATCACCACGATTTCGGCTCGCACGTTCGTATCACACCAGTTGGGCGAGTGAATTCCTGATGACAATCTTTTGTGATTGCACGAGATGAATGATGAACGCGAGAGGCGGGGTAAAACGATTCATTTAACTTTGACCTCAGAGCCCTGCCTCAATTCCGCCGGACAAAAAAAGGCCGGAAGATTGTTGTTGGCAATCTTCCGGCCTTTTCACACGAGCATTCTATCTCATGCAACGAAACCGAACTCATCTGGCTGTTCAACTTCCTGAGTTGGAATCTGACGCAGCCAAAACCTGTATCGTCATGAATCTAGACCTGACTTGACATCTCGTCAAGACCTGGATTGAAAGATTTTCCAGAATTCATTCCTCCGCGAATTTCGGCCGCTGTTCCAAGGTAAAGACGATCACCCGTTCGCCTGTTCGAGCGTTGATGTCCGTATGCAGACTCACGACCTTCACGGCAAGGATCCCCTGAATCACTGCATCCAGTAATGGTCGACCTTGCTCAATCAGTTCCTGCCTGACCTGCTTGATCAGGTATCGTCCTCTTTTCGGTTCGTCCGAATCTGCGAGCTTCATTTCGGCAGGGGTCAGTACGTTCTTCAATCGGACCAACACCAGATCATCGATGAGGTATGTTTTGGCTTCGAGGGGTCCACGCCCCATGAATTCCTTCTCAAAGCGAATAATCGCCTGACTGATCTCCCGTTCGGTTTCTCGCTTGTTTTTCATGGCTGCTGTATTTGATGGCCGTTGTTGTCTGGCAACATCCCAACGCTCAACGTTCGGCATCGAGTTATCCGACTATACACCACACCAATTCACTTTAAATTCAGTGAGTAGTGAGATCATCGTTCGATTCGATTCTGATCACTCACTAAGTCTGACTTGCAGATTTCGGATTTACTTCGATGCACTTCCAAAGTCAATCTTGGAAACGCTGATGGTGACAGATGCAACTGCAAGAGTACTTCAAAGACAACTGCGACCCAATTTTGAAGCTCTAATCCGGTTGCGCACATCACGACAAGTGTGGGCGTCTCATGAGCGCGCAACGAGTGCTCATCAAGCTCGTCTGGACCAACATTCCAGGGTAGCTATGGACGAAGTGACAGATACATAAACTGAAAAGGACGAATGACGAGCACACCTGTGTCATCAACAAGAGTTGCCTGTTCCTTCCGGACCAAGATCCATGAGGCAGATTCGATCTGATCGAGAGGGGAATCAACGCTGCCAACATCTTCAAGGACAAGATGCCAGCAGCTCGAGAGAGCCGACCAGGTTTCCGGAACAATTCATCGCCCATCCCGTGAAGGTCAGCCGATCAGCTTTTGGACCTCCGCAGCCAGCTTGTGATTCCGTTCGGCGTAGACTTGATTCACGTCTGCCCGCGAGTGCCCCAGAACCACCTGGTCTGCTTCCAGGCCGAACTGCTCACGCACGAGAGTCGCATGTGTGTGACGGAGTTGATTGGGTGACCAAGGACTGATGCCAGCCTTTTTGCAGGCCCTGCGGATGGCCAGGGTATAGGAGTCTCTGCGGTACGGCTTACCCGCATTGGCGCTGCGGTTCTTGGACCGATCAGACTGCGCCGGCTGAAAGCAATAGCTCTCCGAGTGACGGTCGAGCCATGGGCGCAAGATGGCCTGTGCCTTCTCACCCAGAAAGATTATCCGCTCCTTGCCGTGGTGTTCCATCTTGTGGGATTCTGGGCGGTACTTCCAGACCTCGTCCATCGTCATGTCGCCGGGGCGCAAGATGAGAATCTCGCCGGGACGCATGCCGGTAAGTCCTTGCAATTCAATCATCGCTCGGATCTGAGAAGAGGCGTGGGGAAGCATTGCGTCCACGTCAGCCTAGTGTAGTGTCTCACGCAGATGGGGTCTTATCGAGGGCTGCACGGGCTCGGGTGACTTTGGCGAGGATGTCTTCGGCTTTCTTGGTCCACACGAAGCCGTGCGGTTCGGCGTTGTGGTGGGCGACGAACTGTTCGATCGTTTCGATGAGCTCCGCGACACTGCGGAACACGCCGCGACGCAGTTGCTTGTCGGTCAACTCTTTGAACCACCGCTCGATCACGTTCAGCCAGGAACTGCTGGTGGGGGTGAAGTGCATGTGGAACCGAGGATGTTTCTTGAGCCACGCCTGCACTTTCGGATGTTTGTGCGTCGCGT
>JAGQQG010000010.1 GCA_020426325.1 Planctomycetaceae bacterium
GGGTATCGCTTCCTTGCCATGCCAGAGATGTAACGTGAACATCAAATCACCTCAACACCACTTTTCAAACGCGTTCTTAGGCAGCCAATTTGATCGGAACACACATTTAGAGAACCCAACAGAACAAACTACGAAGGGTACAAGCGCAAAAGCGTTGATTACATCAGCTCACTGACGATTTGTCCTCGGATCTCATCAGCGTGTTTCAGTCGACTAACAGCACACCAGGAGCGGATTCAAATCGATAATGCAGCGGTGACTCAGTCTGAGAATATTGAAAGTGTTGGTGATCGCCCGACCAGACTCACAGGCGATCCAGACGACGATCAGAGTCACCAAAACGCGGCAACTGCACTCCCATGCGATCCATCAGAGACAGATACAGGCTGCATGCACGGCGATCGTCGTCTTGCTGGTCGAGGTAATTGAGGACGCGGCCGGTTTCGAGCGAACCACCACCACGTCCGGCGATGACAAATGGCATTCGATCCGCCTGATGCTTGTCACCATCGAACAGATTTGAGCAACCGATCAGCAGAGAGTTGTCCAGCAGAGTTTGGCCGCCTTCATCGATCTCGCTGAGTCGTTGCAGGAGGTATCCGAACTGCTGGAAGTGGAACTGATTGGTCTTGAGGTACATCGCCTCCAATTCCTCGTCACGTCCGTTGTGCGTCAGGTCCAGGTGCAGGCTGCCCTGGACCCCCTCCAGAAATCCAAAGTTCATTTGCGAGAGATCGTTGTTGAGCATGCAAGTGGCGATCCGGGTCTTGTCCATCTGAAACGCCAGCACGATCATATCCAACATCAGTCGCATGTGATTCGGAACATCTTGCGGCAGTTGTTCATCCGGTCGCGGCATGTTTGGACTGTTGAGCGTCGGTCGCCAGCCTTCCAGGCGTTGTTCGCGAGTTGCTCGATCAATCCGGTTCTCAATATCGCGGATTGATTCCAGGTATTCATCCAGTTTTGTGCGATCACTTTGGGCAATCTGGTTTCGCAGCGATGTGGCATCTTCCAACACCTCGTCCAGGATCGTTCGGTCAAGTTGCCGCGATCCTCCTGTGCCGACGATTTGATCGAACGCGCGTGAGGGATAGATTTCCTTCGTGGCCGGACGAGTGTCGGATGTCCATGAAATGCATGAGCCATAGATCATGGAGAGGCCGTCTTCGAGCCGCAGTTCGGTCGGTTCGACTCCCAACACCAGACTCGGGATCGCGGTTTCGCGACCGATTTGGTCGGCGAGCACCTGGTCCATGGTGCGGCCGACACGGATGTCATTCTGATCGAGGCTGACCCAGGCACCGGAGAGAAGGTTCGGCATGCGGCCGAGATGTGCACTGGGGTTATCGGCGGCCTGCTGATTGAACAGACCATCGAGGACAACCAATTCTTCACGAAACGGACGCAGAGGTTCGAGGACCGGACCAAACTCCATCTCCGAACCACTGCCTTTCGCCCACCAGTGAGCGGGTTCAACGCCGTTGGAGAAGTAAACACAGCCAAAGCGGATCGGCGGAGAGGACGGTTGATTCGCGGCACTAATCAGTTTGCCCGACTCAGCACGAACCGGGAGTGATTCCAGCCAGGGCAACGCGAGCGTCATACCTGCCCCACACAGAAATCCACGGCGGGAGACAGGCGGTGTTCTGTCGGAGTTCTGATCGTGCTGCATCAGTGTTGATGTCCTTGCTTCTACAGGCCGTCAGCTCGGTGCGTCAATCTCTGGTTCCACAATATCGGAATTGGCGACTGTTCACGATTCTTTCCACAAGTTTTGACATCCCGGCACCACTTTTCAGGTCGGCCATCATCTCTTCAATCAAAAAGGTATCTCCAATCATGACACTCCGCCCCAGCGCGTAACCGAGCAGTTTCGTGCACAGATTCTCATAGAACAGGTCCCGCTGGGATACGACGTACTCATTCAATGCCGCGAAATCATCAATTTCCGTTCCGTCCCGGAGGATTCCGGAGGTATCAATTTCTGTTCCGTTTCGATACTCCCTTCGCAGGCGGCCGATAGGATCAAACTGTTCCAACGCAAATCCCAGCGGATCGATCCGTGAATGACAGTTGGCGCAAGACTCCTCACGTCGATGGGCTTCGAGCCGCTCTCTCACAGAGAGACCGTCGCCGGGCTGGTCATCTGACGAGATCGAGCCCACATCCGGCGGTGGAGGCGGGACAGGTGTTCCCAGCACTCTGCGGAGGACCCAGTCCCCACGTTTCACAGGACTCGTCCGGAGCGGCGCGGATGTCAGAGTCAGAACGGCCCCCAGGCTCAAGACTCCGCCGCGATCGAAATGGTTAGCGCGTTCGACTCGCTCAAAACGATCGGAGAGTGCAACGTCGATGTCCACTCCGTAATGCTCCGCCAAGTCTTGATTCAGAAACGAGTAATCGGCAGAGAGGATCTCCTGCACAGGTCGATCCTCGCGCACAATATGATCGAAGAACAGGATTGCTTCATCGTACATTGCCGACTTGAGGGTCTCTGTGAATTCGGGAAACCTCTGTGGATCGATCCCGCTATAGTTGTTAAAGCGGTAGAAGCCGAACCATTGACCGAAGAATTCCGTCGCGAATCGGCGTGACTTATTGTCACTGAGCATTCGTCTAGTCTGGGCCACCAGCACGTCCGGATCTGTCAGCTCACCGGAAGCAGCAATGTTACGGAGTTCCGTGTCGGGAAGGGATGACCACAGGAAATAGCTCAAGCGGCTTGCCAGTTCCCAATCCGAAAGAGGCACCTCATCATCCGATTCGCTTGAGCGTTCGGCTCGATAGAGAAAGTCCGGAGCCAACAGGATGCGGGTCAGCAGGACGCGGATTGCCGCATCGTGCTGAAGCTCAGAATCGGTCCGCAACTCATCGTAAAACGATCGCAGACGGACTTTCTCCTCATCCTTGAGCTGACGGCGCCAGGCACGGCTGGCAAACTCCAGCATGTCCTCGACGTGCCCCACCTCTGCACTCCGAAACGACTTCTGGATGACTTTGTATTCACGATGCAGGTTTTGCACGTATTCTCGCGGCTCCTGCGGGAGATTCTCAATCCATGCAGGATCGAGAGTGGCAACACGGCGACCGTTCAGGTCCAAGCCGAATTTGTCCGAGACGAATTGCAACCAGGCGTCGTGATACTCGAATGAGCCCAGCAGGTCAGACCACGCATGATCCAATTCTTCACGCGTCTTGTTGTCCAGGATGTTGTCCACCAGAAACTGGTCATCACGGTGATACTTGATCCGCACGTGAAAGTGATTCCGCTCCGGATTGTTGTATGAGCCATCGAACGGTGGCGGGATCGGGTCTCGGTCAGAAGGTGCCGGTTCTCGGTGAGAAATCGGAGGGAGCAACTTCGCGAATTCGAGCACACCTGCTCTCCAGCGATCAAACCCCGGTCTCTCCGAGTTGGCCAGTAAAGCCGAGAGCGACTTCCCCTGGTCCGTTTCTTCTCTCTGTGTGATCGAGCAACGAACGATCGAGTCTTCTCCGAATGTGTCATCGAGTTCGGCAGTCAGAGAGAGACGAGCGGATCGCGCACCTTCCGGGATTTGCAAGCGAAATGTCCGAGGTTCATTTGCCAGGGTGACAAAGTCGTCGGGGCCAATGGTTCCGCCGTGCGGATGTGTGCCGAATCCGAGTCGATCGAGATCCTCCTGCGAAAGAACTCGACGGAGCAACTCAGCTGGCTTGGCAGGTGCATCGGGTGTGTTGAACGAGAGCGTCGGCTTGTGCCAGATGACACCGGGGTTCGTGTTCTCGTCGCCATTCGCGGATTCGACCAACAACTGAATGTGAGCCGTTTGCGTCCCTTCGGGCCAGTTGATGTTCATATCGAACGCCTGCGTGGGTGACAGGGTGAATGTCTCGGTCCTGATGACGGGGGCATCCTCCTTGTTGTCGGAATTGATTCCGAGTCGGCTATGCCAGTCGTCGAGTTTCTGGAACAGTTCCTGACACTTCTTGCGGACGTTCTTCTGAAATTCGATGTCATCAGAAGCAGGAGCCGGTAATTCTTTCCAGGCGGAAATGATCTCCGATGTTGGAAACGACTGGACATCGCTGTTGAACACAGACCAGAGATACTCCGCAAATCGCTCCTCGACTCCTTCGGCAGCAGCCAATTCCGCGAGCGTCCTCTCTTCAAGCCCCAGTTGACCACGAAAGCGAAACCGCCACATCGCGTAGAATGCTTGTGGGTATCGTTCAAGGCCATAGGCAATGGCTCCCTCACCCGCGGCTTGCCTGAAACCATGCCTGCGATAGATGTCCTGAATCCGATTGATCGCTGATAGTTCGAGTCCGGTCTGCCCCGGATCTTGATAGAACCGAATCGGCCCCGTGCCGATGACGGCATGCTCGGCAATGTGGTTCGCTGTTTCGAGATAGAGTTCAAGCGTCGAATCCTGCACAAACTGTGCGACACCTGCGTTCGTGAACCCCTCACCTCCGACAGCATCGCTGACCGTTCCATTCGTGAGGCCAATGTTGAGACCGGTGAGGTCATGGATCGTATGGGCATACTCTGCACTGGTGAGTCGACGGATGATCGACGGTCCCGGGTCACCGGCATGCTTCTCGGCAACACTGCGCAGCTCGTGTCGAACGAACGATGTCAACTCTCGCCGCTGCGATGGACTGAGTTGCTCCGCCGAAGCAGGCGGCATTTCGCCAGTGTCCAACTGCTTCATTACCTTCCGCCAATCGCGGAATTTAATAGCAAAGGAAGACTCCCTCAGCATCTCTTCCAGATCGACGCCGGCCTCTGCATGTTGCTCGCTATGGCAATCGAAACAATAGCCCTGGAGGAGAACGCCCGCCGATTCAGAGGGTGACTGCTGGGCAGAAACCGTCTGTGCAATCATTCCCCAGACGATCCACGTGACGACACCACAAAGGGAACGTGAAGGAAGCAAATTGGACATGTCTGACTGACCCTCGACCACAGGCATTCATTTCACATGAGTAGACGCTGCCATTCTCTGAGCTCTACCCCAGATTGTGTGGTGTCATCGAGCCAGCAGTCCAGCCCACAGGGTGAACTCACTCAGCTGACCACTTGGTCCTACCGACTGACTTCAAAATACAGAGGTGGTGAATCTCGTTAGCCGCCGAATCTTCGGCGTTCGACATTTCCAAGCATTATCTCCAATTCGCACAAAGCCCAACAGCTGGACTGACAAATCTGCGAATCAACAGAACCGAGGCCGCGTTTGCCTATCTCATTCTCTGTTGAGAACTTGCAAGCAACTACGTGCCATTCGACGATGTGACCGAAGCTGGTTTCAGCATCGACGCTAATGTCGAAATGTCCTGTGTACCCAAGGGTTGACTGGAAGTGATCCCGCTTGGTTCGATTAGAGAGAGTGAGTGAGAACGAGTAGAGCTGCCGGAGCGCAAACTCTCGCGCCATCAGTTGGACGACGAATGCTGCCGGGAAGGGTCAGCCAATCGTTGCTATAGAGCTGGAATTGTTGGTCGGCAATTGTGGCAAGTGAGGTGCTTCAGGTGCTACTCATGTCGCAGCAAACGAAAAGAATAGACAACCGAAAATTCTTCGATAACGCATCATCGGCACCTGTGAACGATTCAGCCGGCCTTCGTTGAACTTCGATCGCTCTTCTTCAGTCGACTCCTGCAGCGTGAGAATTGAGATGAGGGTCAGTTAATTCGGTTGTCGATGTTATCACTGCGATCTATCAAGGACAGCACACGCCCCGTTGTTCTGAGGCCCGTTTACGTCCTGTGTTCCACGAATTCCTCAGGTGGCTTTTGAGGTGAACTGATAACGGTCAGCTGGCAAGTTCTGATGGGTTGTTTTCGGGAATGATGAGTGGGTGGAAGTCTGACTGCCCCGTCTTGATTCAACGGCATGATGTTTGCGTTACCTGACGATACGACTCACTTTCGTATTCCCCCCCTGGATTCAGGAGACGATAGCAGATGCCATGTTTCAAGACGTTTCATTGGCCGGGAGTGGTTTCCGGTTGCCTGGCAGTCACCTTGGCAGGTGGCCTGTCATCAAGTCGCGTATGTGCTCAGGACGATACTTCCCGTGATCAAGTTGAGACGCCCCTCAATGATCTCCCACAAACGGATGAGAGAATCTCCGACGACATTGAAGTTGACGCCGTCGAGCCACTAGATCGCGGTCCGATTCACGAAGCTTTTGCCGAGCCGGTTGTGCTCGATACAGAGGAAACCATCGTTGTTCCGAAAGAACCGCCGGAGACGATCGATGAGTTGCCGCCCGAGGTCAAATCGGATGGAACGAATGTCCTCTGGGTGCCGGGCTACTGGCATTGGCTCGACGATGAGGAAGACTTCGTCTGGGTGAGCGGACTCTGGCGGGATGCTCCTCCTCGACAACAGTGGATCCCCGGCTACTGGTCAGAAGTCGAAGGGGGATATCAATGGACGGCCGGTTTCTGGACTGCCGCCGACGAGTTATCGTACCTGCCTGAGCCTCCACAAAGTCTTGAGGCGGGCCCGACGTCGCCTGCGCCGGGAGAGACTTCGTTCTGGGTTCCTGGTTGCTGGGAATGGCAAACGACTGATTACTCATGGCGGCCGGGTTACTGGTCGGTGGGGCATGACAACTGGCTTTGGGTACCATCACGATGCGTCTACACGCCTCGTGGGTACGTCTTTCTGAATGGCTACTGGGACTATCCGTTCCAGCGACGTGGATTACTGTTCGCTCCGGTGCGGTATCGACGTCCAATCTATCGACGGGCTGGGTACGTCTTCACACCACGACAGTGGATCAATGTCGACCTGCTAACGCGAGGCTTGTTTGTCTCGCCGCGATATCGTCACTACTACTTTGGCAATTACTACGGTGCCGGTTATGCGTCGCGAGGATTCTATCCCTGGTACGGATATCACAACCGACGGTTCGGTTATGATCCGCTCTTCGCATACACGTCATGGCAACGCGGACAAAGTAACCGTGGGTGGATCAGAGATCTCCAGAACGATTATCGTCGATTCGATGGTCCTGGAGGGCAAAATCGAGATCGAATTCCGGGGAATGATATAGTTGACCGCGATGGCCAAGGTCGGCCCAATGGCGATGATCGACCGAACGGCGAGCGTGTTGCCGGGCAAGAGGGTCCCCCAAACGGAAATGGTCGCGCCAGTCGTGATCAATCTGTGTTTGACCAGGATGGCGGTCCTCGGCAAGGAGACCAGGATCGCGACGGTCGACCGCAGTTCGTGAGGCAGATGAACGAATTGGCAACTCGAAGTCGAGATCAACGCCCGGGCGGACCGAATTCTGACAACCGGGTCGCCGACACGCAGGTCTCGCAATTCCGCCGACTGAGTGAGAACGAACGTCAGCAGGTTCGCGAGCAAACGACGAACGAACTTTCCGATTTGCGTCGCCGCCGGGAACAGTCTGAATCGCAACTCAGATCAAATCTCGATGGGAGTAACGTGGGCTCGAACAGGAACACTCAGCCCCGTGAGAACCAGAACGGTGGCCCGAATGTGAGTGACGTTCAGCGAGAAACCTTGCGACCGGTTCAAGGAGCAAATGAGCGAGGTAACTCTGCACGCCAGTCTCTCGGACGTTTTGAGCTTCCACAGCGCACTCCGCCACAACAGTCGAACCCGTCGGAGCAACCGCGGTTGAGAAGTTCGTCCAATAAAGCTCCTCAACAGGGACGGCAGTTGAACGCTCCGCAGCAGCGGCAGATTCCCGAGGGAGCAAACGGTTCCCGATCTCGCGGACAACTTCAAGTCCCTCAGCAGGGTCGACAAGTGAATGTCCCACCGCGCCCCCAGAGTCCCGCAGGGGCGAACCGCGCTCAGCCCCGTGGACAACTGCAAGCACCTCAACAAGGTGATAGGTCATTCGCTCCCAGCAACCGAGGTGGTGTTTCACCAGCGTTCAACGGACGCGGCAGTGGCAATCGCGGAGGTGGTAGCGGGAACCGAGGAGGTGGTTCCGGCAATGGCGGTCGAGGAGGCGGAGGACGCAGTCGATGACCGATTGAGGGTGTCGATTCTGAACCACCAAATCGTCAAAGGTGAGCACCTGAATTGACGAAAGCAGACGAGGCGCTGGGTTGTCCCGATGAGCAGGAAACCCAGCGCCTTTATTTGCTTCGGTCCGGAAGTTCCCTTGGTCAGGTAGCCCCCGTGGTGGTCGAAAACCGACCAGCTCATTTCAGTCTGAGGGGAAATCGTCGTCAGATTCTGCCCGACAATCCCTCTAGTGCCTTTTCTCTGATTCGGCACACTCCTTGCGTCTGCAGGCGTTTTCCAGTGAACAACCGACCGCAACTGGTCGGTTGAAACTTGACTACAGACGCACAATTCGGAGGGCACGATGACCACTCAAAATGTCCATCAAAATCATGCTGTTCACACCTCAGCCAATGACGACGAATCTGAGACCAAGAATGACCAGTTCGGCCGACAAATCGCGCCTGAGTACATCGTCGGGATCGGCGCATCGGCTGGCGGCTTGGAATCGTTGGAGCGGCTGTTTGGAAGTATGCCCGACAACACAGGAATGGCGTTTGTCGTCATCCAACATCTGTCTCCAGATTTCAAGAGCTTGATGGATGAGTTGTTGGCACGACACACCGACTTACCAATCCATCGTGCCGAGGATGGGATGAGGGTCGCCGCGAACTCTGTCTACCTGATCCCTCCCAAGAAGGAAATGATGATCTCTGATGGACGATTGTTGTTGACAGATAAGGATCCCAAACAATCGCTCACCATGCCGATCGACCGCTTCTTTCGGTCATTAGCTCAAGATTGTGGCAAGCAATCGATCGGCATCATCCTCTCTGGCACAGGAAGCGACGGCTCACGAGGTGTGCAGGAGATCCATGCTGCCGGAGGCTTGGTGATCTGTGAATCGAAAGAGACTGCCACATTCGATGGCATGCCGAACGCAGCACTCGAAACGGGTGTTGTGGACCAAGTGATGTCGCCTGATTTGATTCCGTCTGTGTTAACGAAGCACCAGTTACGAGTTTCACTCGGAGAGATGTCGAACGGCGTGCAGGACGTTCCTGCTGAGGCGATCGATCAAGTGTTCAAGTTGTTGAATGACGAATTCGGGATCGACTTCTCGCATTACAAGCCGAACACGGTCAGCCGTCGCATCCAACGCCGGCTGTCGCTGGTGGGCGTTCACTCGTTGGAGGACTACCCGGAACGGTTGAAATCGGATCAGGACGAACTGAATGCGCTCTATAAAGATCTGCTGATCGGCGTGACGCGATTCTTCCGTGATCGCGAGGCGTTCGAGAAACTCCAATCTGAGGTGATTCCTGACTTAGTCGAACGTGCTTCGACTGAAGAAGAACTGCGAATCTGGGTTGCCGGCTGTGCGACAGGTGAAGAGGCCTATTCAGTGGCAATTATGCTCCACGAAGGGCTGTCGAATGCTGGGAAGCCGATCAATGTGAAGATCTTCGCGACCGATGTTCACCGCGCTTCGCTGGATTACGCCGGCACCGGTATCTACAGCGAGGAAGCATTAGCCGACGTCGAACCTGAGCTTCTGTCGCGATACTTCAACAAGCAGAAAGACGGCTATCACGTCATCCCTGATCTCCGTCAGATGATCGTGTTCGCAACTCACAATGTGATGTGCGATGCACCATTTACCAAACTTGATCTGATCACCTGCCGCAACCTTCTCATCTACTTCCAGACGACCGCTCAGAAGAAAGCGTTGTCTCTGTTCCACTTCGGACTAAAGACAGGAGGATGGTTGTTCCTGGGGCCCAGTGAATCTCCCAACGAACTGCTCGACGAGCTCGACGTTGTCGACATGCATTGGAAGCTCTACCGCAAGAGCCGTGACGTTCGACTTCCGAACGACATGGACTTGCCACTGGGGAAAACGCTTCGACCGATCCGTAGTCGGTACAGCACAGCTCCTGTCACAGCGACCGGACAGCCCGATCTGACATTAGTTGCCGCCTATGATGAGATGCTGGAGAAGTTCATGCCACCCGGCATTCTGATTAACGACAAACGAGAACTGCTGCACACATTCGGCGGCGCCGAGAAATACTTGAAAGTCGCCTCCGGGCGGCCGTCGAGTGATGTCCTCAGTCTGTTCGATCGCGAACTGCGAAACGCGGTCACCGGCGCCGTCCAGCGAGCCCTGAGAGATAACTCCTCCGTGAGCTATACGGGGATCCGACGCCAAAACGGACCAGCCGAGCAGAAACTTCGCGTCACGGTCGATCCGTTGGAGAACCGACGTTCTCAATCGACGCAGTTACTGATTCGGATCGATGAGATTGAACCTGCATCGACGACGCCCCGAGAGAACGGAGAAAAGAGGGTCGACAAAGACATGCGGCAGATGACTGCTGATCGGATTGAGGATCTTGAGGATGAGCTTCGGTACTCCAAAGAGAATCTCCAGGCGACGATCGAAGAACTTGAAACCAGTAATGAGGAAATGCAGGCAACCAATGAAGAACTCGTTGCATCAAACGAAGAGTTGCAGAGCACCAACGAGGAACTTCAATCGGTCAACGAAGAGCTCTACACCGTCAACGCCGAATATCAGAAGAAAATCGCGGAGCTTTCGCAGTTGACAAGTGATATGGATAACCTCCTGGAAAGCACGGATGTTGGCACGATCTTTCTTGACCGAGAGTTGAATATTCGAAAGTTTACGCCGCAGATTGGGGCGAAGTTTCATTTGCTCCCACAGGATTTGGGTCGGCCCATCAGCAGCTTTTCACACAACCTGATGCACCCAGATCTGATGGATGACTTGGCGTCAGTCGTGCTCAGCGAGCAGCCATTCGAGAGAGAGGTTCAGGATAGTCAGGGGAAATGGTCGTATCTCCGAATCCTGCCCTATCTCACCAAGGGGAAACAGGTCGATGGAGTCGTGATGACGGTCATCGACATCACTCAGGTCAAGCATGCGCAGGAACAACTTGCAATGGCCGTCCGTCGTCGTGATGAGTTTCTGGCGATGCTCTCGCATGAACTACGAAATCCACTTGGTGCAATCCTGAATGCAACTCATGTCATCGATCGAGTCGATGTCAATAATGATGTTGTCCTTGACGCATTCAAGGTTGTTCGTCGTCAAGGGCGTCAGATGTCACGGCTGTTGGACGATCTGCTGGATGTCTCTCGTGTGACACACAACAAGATCGAGTTGCATATGAAGCCAGTCGACGTGAGTGCGATTGTCGAGAATGCCATCGATGCTGTGAAACCAATGATCGATGCAGGTGGGTTAACGTTGACGACGGAAATCGCCGACCAGCAACTGATTGTGTTCGGCGATGAATCGCGGCTTCAACAGGCACTCTCCAATTTGCTCGCGAACGCAGCCCGGTACACACCCGTTGAGGGAGAAGTCAAACTGATCGCCACATCCGAAAGCGAGGAGGTCATCCTCCGGGTGATCGACAATGGAATGGGAATCCCCGCCGAAGACTTGGACTCGATTTTCGAGTTGTTCGTTCAGTCCGATCGATCGCTGCATCGAGCCCAAAGCGGGATGGGCATCGGTCTGACATTGGTGCGCTCGATTGTTGAGATGCATGACGGCGAAGTGACGGTGACGAGCGAGGGGCTGGGAAGGGGCAGCTGCTTTGAAATTCGCATTCCTTCCTACAACCCCAAGTTTGACGAATCAGTGAAAGAGCCTCAAAGCCAGGAGGATACGTCGACACTCTTCAGTGGTGGCCGTGTGGTCCTCGTTGAGGATCAACAGGACGCTCGGTTGATGCTGCGACGGCTCCTCGAGTTGGAAGGTTACGAGGTGCATGTGGCTGACAACGGAACGAAAGGGCTCACAGCGATCGAGCGCATTCGCCCCGAAGTGGCTCTCATCGACATCGGATTGCCTGGAATCGACGGATACGAACTAGCACGCCAGCTTCGTCAGAACCTCGGGAACAACCATACCTATCTGGTCGCACTCACGGGGTATGGTCAACAGGATGATGTCGAGGCTGCAATGAACGCCGGCTTCGATGACCATCTCGTGAAACCACTTGACCTCGAAAAGCTGTCGAAAATTCTCAAGCTCCACAGCCGGAGGAGTACAGAAGTCAATGAGTCCGTCTAAGGAGTCATGCAAACTGAGGCGATGGATTTGGCAGCCTCAACACATTGCTTCGCGAAACTGCAACAGGATCTATTTCGTGAACGGGAAAGTGAGGCCCACGTGGCCACTGAATCAAAACGATTTCCGAACCTGCTCATCGTCTTAGGTGCCTCCGCTGGAGGTCTCAAGCCAATTCGCGAAATCATTGGATTGTTACCCCAGGAATTCCAGGGAGTGGTCATCGTAGCAACCCATCGTGACCCCAAGTTACCTTCAAACAACTTGGTCGAGATTCTTGATCGCGATGCTCGCATCGCCGTTCGTGAGCCGGTCGAGGGAGAGAAGTTGCAGTGCACGACACTTTACGTCGGAAAACCGGCGGAATCAGTTCTCATTGACGGTCGAAGTATTCACATCGACGAAGTCTCCAGTCATCTGGAACGACTACAAAGAATTGATGAACTGTTTATCTCGGCAGCAAAGCATGCCGGTGAAAACGCAGTCGGTGTGATCCTGTCCGGAACTCTCTTCGACGGCGTCGCCGGATTGCAGGCGATCCACGAAGCGGGTGGGAAGTGCATTGTGCAGAATCCCAGAGACGCATCGTATGATGACATGCCGTTGAACGCGATCAAAGCCGTCGACATCGATTTCGTCGGCACAACCACGGAGATCGCGAGCCTGCTGGTCGAGCTTTCAGCGGGGCGAACCTGTCAGGAATAAACGAGACTCGCAACGAGATGGTACAGTCGACGCGCCACGCCTCAAGCGACTGTCGTCTGAGCGCCATGCAGTCGATTGATGAGTTCGACCGGATCGAGTGGTTTCGGAAACCATTCATTCACGCCGTCGGGTCCAACCTCAATTCCCATTTCATCCGGCGACGTCGCGCTGACCGAGTAGATCGGCAACGAATGCAATGCCTGCTGAGCTCGAATCCAGCGGACCGTCTCCGGACCGTTACGATGAGGCATTCTCATATCCAGGAGGACATAGTCGGGGATCGATTCGAAATTGCTGAGGTGGTCAATGGCTTCGTCGCCATCGCGGGCGGTGGAGACGTCGTACCCTTCCAGACGCAGCAGACCGGCAAGCAGTCGAAGTTCGTTGGGGTCATCTTCGACGAGGAGAATTCGATTCTCACGCTCAGTCGAGAGTTGTTCGCTTTCTACACTGTTCCGTTGAGAGTTCGCAGCTTCAACTTGTGACAGTGCGTGAATCGCTTGTACGAGCGTCTCCTGCCCCTCGTCGAGATTGCCGAGTTCAAAGTTTCGCTGAGCCAAGGTCAGGCCCAGCTTGATTTCATTCAACCGATTCTTCCACTCATGAGTGGTGAGGTCGTTCGGCTTGACGGGCAGGTTGTCAATCGTCGGAGCGACTTCGCCCCGAATGATGGAGATATCATCAGGAGCTTCGATGCCGATGCGGGCAGCACGCCCTTTGACCGACAACAGACGCACAACGACGCCAAGACTGGGGAACCGGAAATCTTGCTCCGGCTTGCGAGAGAGAACGAGCATGTCTGAGGACTCCTGATCCTTGAGAACGGTTACTGTACCATCGCGTTCATCGCGACGATCTACGATCCATCACCCCTCAACAGGAAGGGCAACCGTGTCCCCAGTCGATGCCCGCAATCATGCGGCACGCTCAGGCAGATGTCCTCAGGCTCGAATAGCTCCGATTCAACATCGCTGGTAGCAGAATTGTCATCAACGCGATTCTGGAAAACAAGGTGAAAGCGGTCGTTTTCTTACCGATTTCGGCCGAATCGTGCGTCGGGAATTGTCTTACAACTGTTCGCGTTTAACGTAACGTCTGGGTAAGTTGTCTTTCACGAGCCTTAAGCCACTTTCTCATTGGCTCGGGGCTCGATTAGCAGAATCTCTCTCTCGTCCGGTCGTCGAGACTGTTGCGATTGCTCGTTGCTGAACTCAACAAGCGGTTGGCAGTCTGAAGTCGGAGAACGTGCCTTCGATCATCCGTTTGTCCATTCGGGTTCGCGTTGCCCTTGATCGTCACCCGATCCATCCGAACTCACACGCTGGTCAGCATCGCGGAGGTGTGTGATGTCATACTCCGACAGTGGGATCATCTGGGCAGAAGTAAGAAGCTTGTCAGCGTGTTCGTTCAGGAGCGCGCGTCGATCTTCGTTTCTCGTGCAGCTGCGAACAGTTGCGATCGTTTGCATCATCTGAATGGCAGCGTTTCGATCGGTCGCGTAGTACGGTCGCAGTTGATCAATGATAGCGGAGCAGACATCGCGAAACGTGACGGACTTCGCAACGACTCGGAGGTTCTCGTCGCTGTCGTAACGGTACGGTTCAGGGTCCTGCCGGTGCGTCATCACGATCAATCCACTCCCCAGCCATCGCATGCAGATGATGGCCGTATATGGATCGTTCACGCCGGGAGAGAGTGCTCTCGCTGCCGACTCCACAAGTTGATCGACAATGAACAACAGATTCTGATGCGGAGTCCGGGCGACTCCGAGGGCGATGCAATCCTGCAACTGCTGAGACAGCTCGTCATCCACCGACTCTCGCGGCTAGACCGAGAAACCGACCTGATCACGATGGATGAAGTCACCCGGACGAAAGTGCAGCTGAATCACCAGGTCATTCTCAGTGGCGATTTCGAGCAGTCCGCCATCATCAAGAGTCTGTGCATATCCGTCTCGATTCTCGCCGACAATCACGTTGGCAGCTTGGTCAGTAGCGGGCACATGTCTGGACGGCTGAGTAACATCATCCGGCGAAGCATAACCGATCATCTCCGAAAACAACTCTTCGATTGAGGAAGTCAATTGACCGTGCCGGAGACGGGCTTCCAAACGCTCCAGGCGGCGCAGGAGGCAGGAGCCGTCACGCTCTACTACGGCCAGTTCTTCAACAGTTGTATCACGCTGCTGATTGTGGCGATTGCCATGTTCGCCATCATCAGAAGCGTCAACAAACTCGATCAGGAACTGGATGAGGCATTCGGGGAGGAACCGCCTCCCCCTGAGGAGCCGGCCGACAAGAAGTGTGAGTACTGTCGCTCGACCAGTCACTTCAAGGCCATCCGCTGTCCGCACTGTACGTCGGAATTGACTCCCCCCCAGAGACCGACCAGTCAAATGGAATAGTCGCGTTGCAAGCACAAACGGGCGACTGTCGTCGATTAATTCCCAGGCACTTGGCAGCAGCCGAGTCATGCTGTCCGTTTACCGACCAACCACACCTGACGCCAGCTTGCTCGGTTCGTGAAAAGATGGGCATTTCTCAGCGACAAATGGTGGATTCCAAGGCGATTTGAATCTCCAGAACGAACTGACACCGCCTCTGGCACGGGGGTTGCTTATTTCCCTTCTGTCGAAAACGAGTTCGGCAGATCGAAAATAAGTGATCTGCCCCGTCGGCAGAAAACAATCACCTTCAGGATCGCATTCAGTGGAGAATTGCGGATCCGCAACCTAAGAGGAGTTTCCCATGTTGAGCTGGGCAATCACATTCCTGGTCATCGCACTTATCGCAGCAGTCCTCGGTTTCGGAGGTGTCGCTGGAGCGGCAGCGGGCTTCGCCAAAATTCTGTTTGCAGTCTTTCTTGTCCTGTTCATCGTGTCTCTGGTGATGGGGCGTCGACCCACTGTCTGACGTCCGTCGAATGGCGGAGATCCGAAGGAATACCGGACACTGGCTTCACGCCTTGTGATGAAGTCAATGTCCGGTTTTTTTATCGAAACTGAATAAATCTCGATCATACGAAGGAAGAGAAGATGATTACTGCATTGATTGGTTGGATGGTTTTGGGGCTCATCGCGGGAGCGATCGGAAGGCTACTCGTTCCCGGACGTCAGCCGATCGGGTTGCTGATGACGATGCTCCTTGGCGTGGCCGGTTCGTACGTTGGTGGGTTCGTGGCCTATCTGTTCACTGGGGGTGACTGGCTGCAACCGTCAGGCTGGATACTCTCAAGCTTGGGAGCCGCGTTGTCACTTGCCCTCTACATCTCCTGGGCGAAGAAGGGGACGCATCTCTAAGTGGTCCACACGTCCGAGTAAGTCATCGCCTTACACCTGCGCACTTTTCTTAAATCATTCTCCGTTCCTCCAACAATTCAGTCTGCCGGGCGTGCCCGGTTGCTCCTGAACCTGCTACGATCCTGCGACTGTCGTGGCAGGGTTGGAAGTGACGCCAATGAACAAGAGAAGTGCACACAACTTGGGTGGATCGGGCGACAAATCCGACCGTCCAATGCCATCGGAAGATGACCTGCTGAGTAGCTTTGACTCAGTAACCGTGATCATCGATACCGCGTTACATCTCCAACGCGTTACTCCCAGCGCGACAAAGCTCTTCGAACTCCCCGAAGGTAGACTCGGGCAACCGGTCGCTGAGGTGTCACTCAAGTTTGAGGATGAGCGTCTCGTCGAAGATTGCCAGTCAGTGCTGAGTGAACTGACGCCCATCGAACGACAGGTCTGCACTGATGACGATGTCTGGTACTTGAGGCGGGTCTTTCCATTCCGAACTCATGACAATCGCATCGATGGCGTGGTGGTGTCGTTCACCGATATCACCGAACTGAGAATGTCGCTTCGGGATCGGCAGAAGACCATCGAGGAGTTGGAACATCAGATCGAAGAGCGGACCGGCGCGATTCAAATGCTGTTCGATGTCGCTTCGGCCGCCAACGAGGCGGACACCGTCAAGCAGGCAGTGATATACGTGCTTCAACGAGTCTGTGACTATAACGGCTGGGTTTTTGGTTACATCCTTGTCCCAGATGCCGAGCACTCGGACGAATTAGTCGTCGCGGACATGCGTTACGAGCATGAGGAGGGTCGCTTTGCCAAGTTCTGGGAGGCAGCCGTCGGCAAGCGTGTCAAAAAGGGTTCTTCGCTCCCCGGCAAAGTCTATGAATTGGCCAAAGCCGGCTGGCTGGCGGACGTCAATGACGACTGGCTCGAGCGTGAACTCGACATAGAAACGATGATCGACATCGGCACCGCCATCGCCTTTCCCGTCATGGTGGAAAAGCGGGTCGTCGCCGTGATGGAGTTCTTCAGCGACGAGATCCTTGAGCCGCAGGACGATCTCATTGAGGCCATGCAGTCGGTGGGCACTCAACTGGGTCGAATCATCGAGCGCAAGAACCTCGAAAAGCAAGCCGCCCTGGCAACACTGCGTGAGCAAAGGCGAATCGGACGCGAGTTGCACGATACGGCTCTCCAACAGTTGGCTGGCTCCAGTCTGTTGATGGAATCGTTGATGCAGGATCTGTCCGAAGCAGACTCACCCCTGCTTTCAGACGCCATGCGAATCAACGAGTCGTTGCACGTCATGCAGGAACAGCTGCGAGTCATCAGCAGAGGATTAATGCCCGTCGAAGTTGAAGCGGGAGGGCTGTCGAGAGCGTTGGAGTTGCTTGCAGACCGCACTTCACAACGACACGAAATCGATGTGAAGTTCGTGGATAAATCGGATTTCACGATCAGCGAAAGTGTGACAGCGACCAACCTTTATCACATCGCGCAGGAGTCTGTCCACAACGCGATTAAGCACTCGGGAGCCACTGAGATTCTGATCTCGATCGAACGACGAAATGAAGAACTGGTGCTCAGCGTCAAGGACAACGGCACCGGCATGAACATTGACCAGACAGAAATGGACGGAATGGGACGTCGCATCATGCGATATCGAGCGGGGGTTGTTGGTGCCGCTCTCGAGTTCACTTCCCCCGCCGAGGGCGGCACATGCGTCTCTTGTGTGTTGCCGATCTCTGAGATCCCCGATGATGGGGACCTCGCCTGAGACCGGGAACGCGATCAGCGATTTTCCAACACCCACTGGACGGCGTGCCTCAACAATTGTGTCCCGCCGGCGATCCCGAGTTTCGTTTTGAGATTCTCACGGTACGACTCGATCGTCTTGGGGCTAAGCTTGAGTTGGGCCGCAATGTCCCTGACTGTCTTCCCTTCGCCGAGCAACTCAAAGACCTGTAACTCACGGTCCGAGAGTGACTCGATGGCGGACATCTCCGGTCGGCCTTCATGACCAACCATTCGGTTGAGCAGCCGGTCGTTCATGGCCTCACTGAGGAACAACTTACCCTTCAGGACATGCCGAATCGCGTTGATCAAGTGTCGAGTTGAGTCAGCCTTGTTGACGTACCCAAGCGCCCCAGCGCGGAGGGCTCGCTCTGCGTACAACTGCTCATCGTGCATGGAGATCACGAGCGTGGTGATCCGGGGGAACCGGGATTTCACCTGCTTACAGAGTTCGAGACCACTTCCCCCCTTCAGCGAAAGATCGATAATCGCCAGGTCGGGCTCCGCACGTTCGCAGAGTCTGAGGGCATCCATTGTGTCCGCAGCGACCGCGCACACCTCCAAGTCGGCATGTCGTGAGATCATTTGTTCGTACCCCTCGCGAACAATCGGATGGTCATCAACAATCAGTATCTGAGCCGGTTTCGTCCCGGTTCGAGAATTTGGTTGGGTGAGTGTGACCGACATGGTTCCAGCCTTTCATCGGCAGACAGAATTAAGATGAGCACGATATGACCCAATTGTCACGCTACCCGTTCGTCGAGACAATGTCATCCAGAAACTCCTTGCACTCGTGTCAGACTATCCCTGACAAGCCACTCAGGGCGATGCCCGGGGGGTCAGGTGCGCAAAGTCCCACGCGAATGGTTTCCGGCTTTACGTAGAATGTTATCATCCATCCGCCCGGCCTCCTCCACTTGTCGATAACGTTTCCACCCATGACAACCGCAGAAAAAACCCGCGTATTCCTCGTTGAGGATCATCCTTTCGTCAGGGACGGACTGCGGTCGCGAATCGATCGTCAGGAAGATATGGAGGTCTGTGGCGAGGCTGAGGACGTGCCCAGTGCGATCACCGCAATCGGTGATCAATCGCCCGACGTGGCGATCGTTGATCTCTCTCTCAAATCGGGAAACGGACTCGACTTGATCACCCGGTTGAGCGAGAAGAAATCCAACGTCAGAGTGATCGTCGCGTCCATGCACGATGAAAACATCTATGCAGAACGCGTCGTGAAGGCGGGTGCCATGGGATATGTCCATAAGCAAGAGGCATCGACAAGAATCGTGGAAGCCATCAGGCAGGTTGTTCGCGGAAAATTGTATCTCAGCGATGAGATGAACGACCGCCTGATGCGTCGTGCCATTCGGGAAGAAGAGCAGACCGGCGACAGTGTCGACCAGTTGACGAATCGCGAATTGCAAGTCTTCGAGAGAATCGGTGCCGGTCAAACGGTCAATGAGATCGCGACTGCTCTCTCACTCAGTCCCAAAACCATCGAGACCTACCGAGATCGAATCCGTAAAAAGTTGAACCTCGACTCGTCAACACGTTTGATGCACTACGCTGTCAAATGGGTCGCGGAGTACATGCAAAGGTAGCCGATCGTTGGTCGAGGTCGGTGAGCTTACCACGGCTTTAACTTCCAGCCGATCACAAAGCCGACTCCAAAGCACCACAACGCGGCGACGTCGGGCTTCTCCCGTGCGTAGTCTTTCATGTACTGAACAAGGTCCTTGGAAGGTTGCAGGTCTTCTCCGCTCGAAACGGCTGAACTCTTTCGCTCCTGAATTGTGGAAGTTCCTGAACTCATGATGTTCTCCTGTTGATAAGGTTTGATTGGGAAGTGCCGAGGGTTAGAGGCGTTGTCGATAGAGTTCGCTGCGGGTATTCTGCTGCGTCAAGGCTGCCTTGACCCAGCGCAGATTCTCGGCCAGCTCGCTTTGCGAACGCTTCATCGTGGCGAAGCAACTCATCAGCGTTCGGAATCCCCACCAGGCGGAGAGTCCTGAGACCGCCAGAGCCACTATACTGACCATGAGGAATGTCGCGCCAATCGAGAAGCCGGCCAAGTTATGGAGTGACCACCCGATTCCAAGAAGGATGACAGGCATCGTCCCCAACGCTAGCAAGACGGCAGCGAAGATGACGAATCCAGGGAGCATCCCCCTCGAAAGTCCCTCACGCAGGTCGACGCCGATCAACTGAAGCTGTAACTCACCGAGGGTAATTAAATCGTGTGTGAGTCCAGCGAGATTCGAGCCGACTTGCGATGCAGGTGACTCACTCGGTTTTCGACCGTTCATCGTCGTTTGATGAGACATCCAGCCACCATTCCCATTGCCATCGCAGCACTGACGCACAGGATCGGATGCTTGCCGATCCAACGCCCGGCCACGTTGATCATCTGTTGCGGGTCGTACTCGGCAGGAGCAGAGCTCCGCTGTCGTTCGGCCCTGTCTCGGGATTGGAAATCCCAACGTTGTTGTTTGGTGATTTGATCGATCACGCGACATGTACTCCTTCGGGAGAAGGCTGAGCGGCATGGTCGCCAACGATCTTCCCGATTTGTTGTCCAACGTATGCGAGTCCTGCTCGCAGTAGCATGTTTCCCGTGAGATTCGCGACCGACATCAACAGGCCTCGCTTCTCCTCACCACGAGGCGTGTGCTTTACCACCAGGCGGTTGTTTTTCGCCAACCGTTCCAGCGTGTCTGCATCGGGACTTGTGATCTCCAGCCGACGAGGGACCGCGAAGTACCCAAGTGCGGCCGCAACTCCGAGACTGCCCCAGGGAAAAGCCCGCACGTAGTGTCGCCAATCAACAAGCTGCTGAGCGTTCGAGACCAATCCGTCAACTTCACCTCCGAGATTGGCACGGATGATATCCATCTGTCGACGGATCTCATCAGGAGTTCTCGAGTCAGCTGTCATGGTTGACCGTACAGAAGTGGTGTTGGTCAGGTTCACGAGATCTGCATCCCGTCAGGTAGGTAATCGTTGACGGAGTTCAGCATTCGACGACCAAGGGATTTCGCCAGATGCTGGCTTCTCATGTCGTGTGAGTCAGTCAGCATGCTGCCGATCGCGGTTCCGATCGTGAAACCAACCCCAAAGACGACCAGCGTCGCCGCGACGGGATTCTTTTGAAATGTATCAACGACCGCCTGCTGACACTGTTCCATTTGTCCTTGCCAGTCCGACGCACCGTCTACGCCGGTCCGGCCATTGTGGATTCGATTAATCTGGTGAGTCGACATGGCGAACTCCTTGAGTAAGTGTTGACCTTAATACCGCGCTAATGCAGATCATCGTGACTTCAACACGAGACCGACGACGACACCTGTGATGATGCCGGCACCGAAGGCGACCGCGACGGACTCAACAGGTTTGCGTTGCACCATGCTTTCGGCTTGCTCGTATCCAGCGCGGACCGTATCAGAGACATGATCGAACTGTTCCCGGTACGTGTCGCCAGCTTGGTCAGCGTATGCTCGTGCGGTGTCCTGGAAGTGCTGAAGAATTGTGCCGCCGTCTTCGATCGTCTGCTCAAGGAAGTCCTCGATTGCTCGGCGAGACTCGCCTGTCTTCTGCTGAATCACGCCCACAAGTTGGTCCGCACTACCGCGAGCTTTGTAGAGATCGTCATCCGTTAACTCACCCCACCGCTCCTGAACCTGACCCTTGACTTGATTCCACTGTCCTTCAATTTCCTGCCGAGTAATCATGTCTGACTCCTTGTAAGTTGTTGTCTGTCTGAATGGATGAGTTCCACATTCCACTTCTCTTCATTGCAAATGCGAGACCAACCATGCGACAGAAACAGTGATACCTATAACCAACTGTAATCACGCCAGTTATGGAACATAAAAAACAGGACGATTTCTCGACTGTTGCATTGAGAAGCCATCTTGTGGTCATCCAGCGTTCCTGATGGTCGCTGAACCGACACTTACGCAGGAGGAGAACTCGTCAAGCTGTCTGACCGAGACGCCGACGAAGCCAGTCAAATGCAAGCAGCGAGGGGTGATCGATATATTTCCGCGGATTCGAGATCACATCACGGAGATACATTTTTGAGACCTTCCAAGTCGGGTCGGTATCCGCCGGCGAATCATGTGAGACGAGCACGAATGACACCCCTTTGAGCCGAATCGTGAAATGATCTACTGGATTGGCCGGATCGTTGTCATAAATCGCCACCCCGAAATCTTCATTGGCAAGTTCCTGAGAACATGCAGTGAGCATGGGATTCAAAGCGATGGATTCGGAATTCGCTTCCATCGCAGCGTTGGTGACGTTCATCGCCTGGATAAACAAATCATACGTCGAATCCGTTGCCATGATCTCTCAGACTCAGCCCACCGTACGAGGAAACAACCAAGGTCACTCAGGTGACTCGTCTTCCTCATTGTGGTGATGAGTTCAACCTAAGCCTTTTGACTTCCATGCAAGATGCGTGCCGTAGGGAAATCTATGAGCTGATGCATAAGATCACTCTCGGCACCTTTTCGATCGAACGATGGGCCGTCACGGTGACGGATGACCGACCAGGAGAGTCTGAATCACGACTCTGCCCTTCGTTTCGTCAGACGGATCTCGTTGCCGGTCTCGTTGAATTCCACCGCATCCATAAAGGCGCGAATCAGAAAGAGCCCTCGTCCATGCGAACGGTCAAGATTCTCGATGGCGGTTGGATCATCCACGCTGGCTGGATCGAACCCGCTCCCTTCATCGAGAATGGAAAATCGACAGAAACCCGGCTCGAACTCGCCTCGGACGAACAGTTTTCGCTCACAAAATGGAGAGGATTTGCGTCGTTGCTCCATGAGTCGGTAGAAGTCAGCCGTATTCGTGTCTTTGAGGCTTGATGGGACTTCGAGATTACCGTGCACAATACTGTTGGTCATCGCCTCCTCCAAAGCGACGGAAATCTGCATGCGATTTCGCGAGGTCACCACGCTGAACTCCTCAGCGGTATCAACGAGGTGGCCGATCAAAACTGACATCATGGACAGATCGTTCTCTTCAATCCGATACGACGTCTCGGTCGCGACGAGGCTGTCGATCAGCTTGGGGTGCCGCCTCCGACAGCCAGAGAGACCGAGGATTCGTTCGACTGTGACGATCAGGTCCTTCGCAACGTACGACTGCGGAACGTAGCTCGCTGCCCCCATCACCAGGGCTTTGACGCGTGCCTCATCGTCCATCTCGTCAGACGTGAGCAAGATCACGGGCACCCGAAATTGATCGTCCCGGATCCATTCGAACAGATCTTTAGCGGGCGATCCAGCAGCGCCTATATCAATGATCACGACTTCAATGGTGTTTTCCTGGAAGGCCCTGCGACCGACCTCCCCACTGGATGTCTCAATCAGTTTCCAGTCCTTGTGGGTCTGAAAACTCTGCTGGATCTCCTGACTGCGTTCCGGGTCGACATCGACAAGCAGGATGTTTGCCATTTCAGACTTGCCTATCTACGAGAGCACCTGGACAAAACAGGAAGTGATCAATGGTCGTGGATGACGAAAATCAGTCGTTGACTTACAATTCGGCCTTCAACTCAACAGAAAGGTTCTGCACGGATGTCTTCAACGCGGCGAGGATCCCAGCAGCCTGATCGAGTTTGCCCGAACGGGCGATGTCTTCGAGTTGTTTGGCAACTGCCACACAGGCCTCGGCATCAAAGTTGGCTGCCAGTCCCTTGAGGCTGTGTGCTGCTCGCTCGGCCTCGGGAGCATTGTGGTTTTCGATTGCAGAATCTGCTGCCTCCAGCAATTGCGGGGCGTCCTCAAGGAAATACCGAATGAGGTCCTTGAGTAATTCCCGATTGCCATCCAGGCGGGCCAGTGCCGCCTCTCGATTCATCAGCTTTTGCTTTGAGCGCGGTGTTGGCTTGGATGAGGAGTCGAATCCAGTTCTCACTTTCTTCCGATGAGACGATTCGATCAGCTTCAGTAGCCCCCGTGCATCGATCGGTTTGGCGATGTAAGCATCCATTCCCGCATTGAAGCATTTCTGTCGGTCCTCCCGCCGGGCATGTGCCGTCATGGCGATAATCGGAATGTTCGCTTTGTTTGTGGACGCAAGCTGACGAATCGCTTCGGTGGCTTGGAGTCCGTCCATCGTCGGCATCTGAACGTCCATCAGGATCAGGTCGTAATCTTGCTGTTGATGGAGGTCCATTGCCTCCCGTCCGTTATCTGCGATATCGACCTGATGTCCTCTTTTTGTCAGGATGGCTTTGACAACCTTCTGGTTGGCAGGCGTGTCCTCGGCGAGCAGGATGCGGAGTGCCCGCGGAGTTGTCTCAATCCGTTCAGCAATTTCGCGGACATTGGACACGCCCTTGAGGACAGAGACGACTGCATCGAGCATATCGGATTGAGAAACAGGCTTCTCCAAAAAACCGTCAACGGCGATGTTCTCACATCGTTCACGAAAGGTTTGACGATCCGCTGACGACAACATCAGCACGGCAGCAGTTTCACCGATGCCTTCTTCCTGCAATTTTTCGATCAACGTGAAACCGTCCATTTCAGGCATCAGTGCATCGACGATGACCAACTCATAACGGTCGCCTTTGGCTTTCGTTTCTCGAATTTTTTCCAGTGCCTGTTTCGCACTCGCAAGCACAGTCGGACGCATGTTCCATGCGGCTAACGTCTCCTGAAGAATCGTGCGATTTGATTCATTGTCATCGACGACCAGGACCGGCAAGTCGGTGAGGTCAGGAACAATAGCCGTTGATGGTGGCGGGACCTGCAAGATTGGCAGGGCGATCTCAAACGAGAACAGACTCCCCTGTCCCACCTGACTTTCCAGAGACAACTCGCCACCCATTTTTTGGATCAACTCCTGACAGATGGCCAGCCCCAACCCGGTGCCGCTGTACCGACGCGTCGTCGTGGCATCCAATTGCGTGAAGGGTTGAAAAACTCTTTCACGATCCTCCGCTGCAATTCCGATTCCCGTATCACGCACAGAGAATCTCATCCGGACCTGATCTTCGGTCTTGCTTTCGGAATCTACCGTCAGGGCAACTTCGCCTTGCTCCGTAAATTTGACGGCGTTGCTGACGAGATTAGTCAGAATTTGCCGCAACCGTTGCCCGTCACCGGAGACCCGGTCCGGGATGTGCTGTCCGACTCGCCCGACGAGTTCGAGGCCCTTCTCATGAGCCCGCAGTGACATCGTTTTCATCGTGCCGTCGACGATGTCTCGAATCGAGAACGGTTCCTCTTCCAACTCGAATCGTCCAGCCTCCATGCGTGAGAAATCGAGCAGATCACTCAACAGATGCAGAAGCGTGTCGGCAGAATCGCGGGCAGTCTGGAGGTAGTCTTCGATGCCGGGCTCCAGTTGCTCGCCCAAAGCAAGATCGAGCATCCCGATAATGGCGTTCATCGGAGTGCGGAGTTCATGGCTGATGTTTGCCAGAAACTCACTCTTCATCCGATTGGCAGTCTCCGCCTGACGCGTTGCCTGCTCAAGTTCCCGCTCCCGTCGCTGTCTCTCAGAGATGTCTCGTTCAATGGTCGATGCCCCGACGACGCGACCGTGAGAGTCTTTTAAGGGAGAGACAGTCAGCGAGATGGGGATGATTCGACCGTCTCTGCAGCGACGCTTCGTGTCAAACATCACAAGTCGACGACCCGTTCTGATGGCATCTTGAATCTCCGGTTCGGGCGCCGTCATCCCTTCCGGGAAGATCATTGAGATATTCCGGCCGACCGCTTCCTCCTCTGCGTAGCCGTAGACATGCTCGGCACCCGCGTTCCACGTGAGGATCATACCGTCGACATCTTTGCTGATGATGGCGTCATAAGATGAATCCACGATGGCAGCGAGACGGAGACGTTCCTTTTCCCACTTACGTTTCTCCATCGTCCGAGCCAATTGTGAACTCAAGCTGCCGACATGCATCAACAGTTGCGGATCGGGGGCAATCTCTCCATGCGTGAAGAACTCCAGAACGCTGACGGTCTCCCCGTCGGCGATGACTGGAAAGCCGAACACGCCGTACAGTCCGAGTTTCGCAAGGTCATCCTGGGTGAATCGCGGGTCTTCGCCGATGTCTGCACTCCAGATCGTCTCTCCCTCTGCCCAGATCCGGCCGGGAAATCCCTCCAACTCGCTGAACGATTGTAATCGGGAAGCTTCACGAATTGCCGAGTGGTCATCGGCATTTTGGAAGTGCCAGACATCCGCTGAGATCAACTGTTTTCGACTCTGGTCTCGCACCAATGCATGTCCCACAGGCCAACCGGCGACCGTGCACATGATTTCCACACAATCCTTCAGGGCCTCTTCAAAGTCTTCAGCGTTCGCCCATCGTGTCGTTGCCTGTTGAAACAGTCGAGACTCAATGACACGTTGTCGGCTGCTTGTAGAGTGGCTCTGACGTTGCTCGATGGGACGAACAACACCGCAGAACAACATCTGCTCGCCGATGCGAGTCGGGGTCACAGTCAATTCAACGGGAAAAAGCTCGCCATTGCGATGGAGAGCAGTCAGTTCCACACATCGATTGACGATACGCCCTTCGCCAGTCTGCTGATATCTCGCCAGTCCATTCCAATGGGCATGTCGTTGCTCCTCCGGAATAATGAGGTTGCCGAGCAGTTGACCAACAGCTTCCTGTTTCGTCCAGCCAAATAAGCGTCGCGCTTGAGGGGACCAATCTGCGACGCGCCCCTGCTGATCAGCGATAATGAAGGCATCACCAGAAATCCCCAAAGTCTCCGAGCTTGAGGTCCCGTCGTCGGGATGCATTTGCGCAGCCATCAATGACTCACTCCCCTCGACGTCAAGTATAGCCAACCGTATTGGTCCTTGTGGTCGCAGGGAGAATATCGCATTTCAGGTCGATTGTCCGGATACCAGAAGTCAGAAATCTCAGGCCTAAAAAATCACAGAATGCGCTCGGGAGGACATTGAGGCTTCAGGCGGGCCGTGCTTTTGCCATCAACAATCCATCCCGAACGCAACTCACTCTAGTTCGCATGACTCACTTGAATCCGAATCAGTCTGTGTGATTCGTCCATAGTCGGAAACCACGAACAGGTGCTCACCCTTTGTTACTCCGTGGACCCCGCTTCGATCTCTACGGAGTCAATCCCGTCCTCGCCGTTCGTCTTATTGACCTCGATGTCGACGCCGGGCGCTTCGATGTCCAGCACCCTCTCCTCGCGCGCCTGTTCGCAGCTGAAAAGGCCGCAGAGAGAAAGTGTTATCATAGCCACAACAGCCAATTGTCGACCGATTGAAATAAAAGTGCACCTGGTCATTGGAGATCCTGAAAGCAAAGAAGCATCAGTTATCTTTCCGTCCCCGAGCAGCCACCGTGCCAAAGCTCCAAAAAGATTCGTCAGAATCTGAACTGGGTTTCCCGACATCCTGGCAGCGGATACCAGACCTTCGAGAGGTTGAACCATTCCGATGGTAGATGAGCTTCCAGTCAGTTTGGTCGCTCAGAGTTCAATCTCGGGCGGAGAGCACATTCCTAAATTAGCGGTGATTGTCCGGCTCGATTTCGACATTCGTATCCAACGAGATGCCAAAAGCAGCAATGCGATCGCGAATCTTACCTCGTGTAATCCCCAGGATCACAGCTGCCTTTGACTGGTTGCCCGCGGTCTCCTGCAATACGCGTGTGATCAGATACCGCTCCATAAATTCCAGGGTCTTGGCATAAAGATCTGTGTCCCCAGAACTCAAAGCGGGTTCGACAACTTCCGCCAGATTTTCCCCCGATCGATTTCGCTGGCGATGCTCATCTGGTTCAGGACGCGACCGTTTTGCTTCACCACGAATCTCCGGCGGGAGGAAATCCGGAACAATCACTGGCCCGGTCGTATTCAGGACCGCTTGTCGAATCACAGCACGGAGTTCCCGAACATTGCCCGGCCAGGCGTGAAGCAGCAGCATCTCGAGTGTTTCCGGCGCCAGCCCTTCAATCTGTGGTTTCTTCAGGTCACGAACGGCTCCCGCCAAAAAGTGCTGTGCCAAGAGCCGCAGATCGTCACCGCGTTCGCGGAGAGGCGGCAGGTCAATCGTCACTCCATTCAAACGGTAGATCAAATCGGCACGAAACGTCCCTTCCTTAACCATCGACTCCAATGGTTGATTCGTTGCTGAAATGATCCTGACGTTTGTCTCGATCGTTTCGTTCCCACCAACACGTTCGAATCGTTGCTCCTGAAGCAGCCTCAGAACCTTCGCCTGAACGACAGGGGCCATGTCCCCAACCTCATCGAGGAAGATCGTCCCGTCGTTGCACTGCTCGAACTTTCCGATCCGTCTCTGCTCCGCTCCGGTGAAGGCTCCTTTCTCATGGCCAAACAATTCACTCTCTAAAAGCGAGTCTGGCAGGGCCGCACAATTGACCTCCATGAAGCACTGTTCTTCCCGCTGGCTGTGCTGGTAGATTGCGCGAGCAACAAGCTCCTTTCCGGTTCCGCTCTCTCCACGAATAAGCACAGGCACATCCTGTCGTGCGACCCGACCGATCGCCTTAAAGACTTCCAACATGGCCGGACTGCGTCCAATGAAGGCAAGTTGATCGCCATTTTCGCGCGTCAGTGGCTCAGAACCCAACGCAACCGGAACACTCATCAGCTGTCGAGTCTTGATGGCTCTTGCAGTGACAGTTCGGAGGTGTGCCAGGTCAAGCGGCTTCGGGATGTAGTCAAATCCTCCCAGTTGAATCGCATCAATGGCTGTCTCACTGTCAGCAGTTGCTGTGATGAACACGACCGGCAACTTCACATCGATCTCGCGAATCGAAGAAAACAGCTCCAGGCCATTTGTTTCCTGAAGCATAATGTCCAGCAGCACAACAGCCGGTCGCTGGTCCTGGATCGCAGCAAGCCCTTCAGAGGCCGTTTCGTAGGTGGCGACTTCATACCCTTCTTCGCCGAGTGCCCGTTCGACGAGCATCAGAACAGAACGGTCGTCGTCAATGGCAATGACAATCGGTGCTTTGGACATGTCGTGAATCGATCGATCGTTGTTGGAGGCTAAGCTCAATCACATCTCATTTCCCCAAGAATAGCTTCGATCGACGAACACCACTACGCGCAGAATCTCAGTATTTTTGGCCACACTCGTGTAAGGTTTATCCTGACAGGTCGGGCAGATGTTCCGGCCCAATTCAGCCCCATTTGCCAAACCTGTTGATCGCCACCATCTGTTGCCAAGAGCCACGCAATGGTGGGGATACATGCGACATAGCGTTCGTCACGATCCCGTGATGCTTTGGAGAGATGGAAGTAATCACTCACCGAAGAGGCGGAGTGGGTGGCTACCAGAAGGTCACTTCAGTTTACCATTAACATTAAACGGACTCCCAATCTGAGGGAGCAGATACCGGATCGACTGTGAACTGGTAACGAAGTCCGAGTATGAATAACCCGCCAAAGCTCCCACTCAATTGCTGGCAGATGATGCCGGTCAGGGCCAACAATGCTCCGACCGACTGCTGATTCTCCTGTTTTTCAGAGACAGATGAAGTCATCCTGGAATCCGGTCAAGCAGTTCGAGTCCGATGCCATCATCATTCCATATCGATGTGTCCGGTGCGACTGAAAGATGCTCGGCTCGACATTGGGAATCATGAACGTGACAATCGCGGCAAGCCCCCACGGCAATCGCACGTTGAGTTTGTGTTTGGTCTCAGGATTGCATCTTCGGTGTGGAAGTCAACTGGCTGTGGTGGCCAGTGTTGGTTTTTCGCACGGAGGAGAGCAGCATGGTGGGACCGGCGAGAAATGTACAACGGCATTTTGTAAACGTGACAGACCCGCGAGTTGATCGGGGGCACAATCACGATCTGCTGGAGATGGTGTTTATGGCGTTGACCGCGACCATTTGCGGAGCGGACGGCTGGGTCGATGTCGAGCGGTTCGCCAAGTCGAAGTGGGAATGGTTCCGGCAGTACATCGAGTTACCGCACGGGGTGCCCTCGCATGACACGTTCGGTCGTGTGTTTGCGAGGCTCGACACGGGCGAGTTCCTCACCGCCATGCATCAGTGGGTTGATCAGTTCGCTGGATCGCTACGGGACCGGGGGATTGCGATTGACGGAAAGACGCTGAAAGGCTCGTTTGATCGGGCTGCTGACCAGTCGCCGCTGCACACGATCACCGCCTTCGCCACCGACACGCGACTGGTGTTGCGGCAACTGTCGGTGGATGAGAAGTCGAATGAGATCCCGGCCGTGCCCGTGCTGCTGAAGCTGCTCGAACTGGAAGGAGCCATCGTCACGCTGGACGCCATGCACACGCAGGTCGAGACGGCCAGGGCGATCGTCAAATCGCAGGCGGACTACGTGATGACCGTCAAGCAGAACCAGCCGCAACTGCATCAGCGACTGTCCGAATTGTTCGAGCAGTACGCACAGCAAGACTACCAGGTGCAGGGGCTCCGCAAGCAGATCGGCCAGCAGCAGCGCTCACACGGCCGCATCGAACAGCGGTCCTGTTACGTCATTGATGTGCCGAAGGGCGACAAGGTGCTTTCGCGCTGGCCGTCGCTGCGATCAATCGGCCTGCTCTACCGGCACAGCACGTCCACTGACAAGCAGGGCGAAACGAAAGAGTCGCACGATGTGGCGTTCTTCATCATCAGCCTGCCACCCCGCGTTCGAAGGCTGAACCAACCGCTGAGAGATCACTGGTCGATCGAAAACAGCGAGCACTACGTTCTGGATGTCGTTTTGACAGAGGACGCCAGCCGCATCCGGACCGGCTCGGCCCCGGAGGTAGCCGCCGCGTTCCGCCGACTTTCTCTCAACATTCTTCAGCAGGACAGGTCCCTCAAAGAGAACATCCGCGGCAAACGCCTCCGAGCCGGCTGGGACGAAGCCGCCCTCGACGGCATCGACACCGCATTTCAAGCCGCCTGAACATGCGATTGCCGTGCATAGCTGGCCGCATGAACTATCTGGGGAAGAATGGATCAGCGGCCAGCAAAGATGCCTACGATCACGTGATTCTGCAGTGGCGGCGAGACAGGGACGTCACCGGCAAACACTCTCTCACGGTCTCTCAACTGTGACTGACCTTCATTGAACATGCAGAATGCTATTATCGAAAACCTGATGGCACCCCCACCGGTGAAACGCAGAATTTTCGCGACGCCTTGAGCCCGCTCTCTCAGTTGTATCGAGCTCTCGTTGCTGCCGAATTTGGACCTCTCAAGTTGAAACAGGTTCTCGAACGGATGATCGCCGAAGGAATTGTCAGGAGTTCTGTGAACAAACGCATTGCTCGTGTGAAGCAGGTTTTCAAGTGGGGTGTCGAGAATGAACACGTGCCACCTCACCTGCAAACCTGCTTGTCGACTGTCCGAGGTCTGAAGGCGGGCCGATCAAAATCTCTGGAATCGAATCCGGTCACGCCAGTCCCTCAGAGGGATCTAGAAGAGACGATCAAGCATCTGACGACTACGCTCGCTGACCTTTTTCGAGTCCAATTGCTAACGGGGATGCGTCCAAGCGAGGAGCGTCTCATGCTGATTGGCGACTTGGACACAAGCCGAGACGTTTGGTTGTATTGTCCAGATCAGCACAAGACCCGAGATCACGGTAAACGTCGAATGATCTGGATCGGCCCTCAGGCTCAGGCAATCATCCAGAAGCACCTCTCAAACGATCGCAGACGATATGTGTTTCCGTCGTGCCGTCGGCGCCAGAATCAACCATACACGCTCAATGGCTACCTGAGCAGCATACGAAAGGCTTGCATCAGAGCAGGAGTACCTGTTTGGACACCCGGTCAATTGAGACACAACGCTGCATTCAAGATCCGCTCGCATTACCGATCATCAAGACGTATGCTGCATGGCTCGGCCTGCGCAGCCACGACAAACTGCGGATTGTCCTGTTCGTGCTTGGAACACTTTTCGCGCTGATCATGGCGACCGGCGTGATCACCTCGACATTCCTCATGGGATTCGACTGAACTTTCGATGACCCCGCAAGCGCGTACAAGGGAGCTATCAGTCAATTGGCTCAACATGCAGACTCTCCAAGCCGCTAGCACCGGTTGTCACAACTGGTGCCACGTCAGCGGACAGAAGTATCTGTGAAAACGACCTGCCACCTCGAATTGTGGATTCCTCGAAATGCTTTTCGTTGCTTCGCGACACGGGTTGGGACAACCGGTGCTACCCGCTGGCATGTTCTCACGCTGACAGGCGGAAGAACATGCGCTGCTCCACCTGTGCAGATGGCGACCCGGCATTCGACGTGACGCCATGCAACCCATCCGCTGCCTTGCCACAACCGTGACACGCCTACGACAGCAACGGAAGTGCAGTGCAAGTGATCTCTTGTCCGTCCCGGCTACACACTTTATTCGCTTGCCTTGTTGTTCCGCATGGCCGATTCAAGTTTCTTGATATCGTCCGGCGACAATTGAGGACGGTCGACGTTGATCGTCAGTTTGTTGAGCGTGGCCATTAATGGGAACGGTGGTTGGTAATCCGCGTCATTCACCCCAGTGAGTGTATCTGAGCCGATATCGAAGCTCTCGTCCCACTGCAGGATCATGGGAATCGTTTGCTTTATCTTCTTGGTGTCGACCACCTTTCCATCCACTTTGAGCGTACCGGTCCCCGGGCGGCCCAGTCCGCTCATGTTGTTGAATGCCAATGTGCCGACGCCGAGACCTTCATAGTCGAAGTCAAACTCGATTGTATGTTTGCCCGGTGCGAGTGCGTCTTTCCCTTCCCATTTGATCCGCTCCAGATCGAGCAGGTTCCAGAGGAAGACCGGCTTCCCCTTCAACAGGTAGAAGCCGTAGCCCGTGAAGCGGCCACCCGACGTCAGGATCATGCCCTCGCCTCCCCCTTCCGGGACGGTGATGTCAGCTGTGATCTTGTAAGAACTATTGAGCAGAAACGGCGAATCCCCCTGCGGGAGGCCAACCATCGGATGAGTGTAGACGAACTCGGTGCGTCCCGCGGTGATGTTCGGACGCGGTGCGACAATGCGGGCAGCCACCGATGCATCGAGCGGCAACACCTGATACTTCTTTGCCTCTTCCAAAAACATCTCACGCATTTCCTTTACTTTGTCAGGATGCTGCATGGCGATGTCATCGGACTGGTTCCAGCTCGTGCTCAGGTCGTAGAGTTGGAAGACCTGATTGTTCAGCGGGTCCGGGTTTGCTGGGCCGAAGGCTTCCCACGGCGCGCGGTTGACTTTGGTGCTGAGCAGCCAGCCATCGTGATACAGAGCCCACTGGCCCATCATCTCAAAGTACTGGGTTGTGTGCTTCGTTGGTGCAGTCGCATTCTCTGCATCGAATGTGTATGCGAAGCTGGTCCCTTCGATGGGTTTTTGCGGGATGCCGTCCACTTCTTCAGGGGCCGGGATCCCGGTGACTTCGAGGATCGTCGGGACCACGTCAATGACATGCATAAACTGCTCACGAAGTCCGCCCTTATCCTTAATGCGTGTCGGCCACGAAACCACCATGTTCTGGTTCACGCCGCCGAGCCGCGACGCATTCTGCTTGAACCAGTCGAACGGGGTGTCGAATGCCCATGACCAGCCTGCCGACATGTGGTTGTAGGTCTCCTCGGTGCCCCAGACGTCATACCATTTCATCTGTTCCTCGACGGGCATCATGTTGACGCCGTTGAAGAACGCAACTTCATTAGGGGTCCCCAGCGGGCCGCCTTCGGCACTCGTACCGTTGTCACCGTTGATATAAATAATCAGCGTATTGTCGAGCCTCCCCAAGTCTTCGAATGCCTGAACCACGCGACCGATCTCATGATCATTGTAGGCAACGTAGGCGGCGAAGATCTCCACCTGCTTGATGAACAGCTTCTGTTCCTGAGCAGACAGCTGATCCCAGGGCTTAATGTGTTCATCGGGCCAGGACGTCAGCTCCAGATCCTTGGGAATCACACCGAGCCGCTTTTGGTTGGCGAAGATGGTTTCTCGCAACTTGTTGTAGCCGTCATCGAAGAGGTGCATGTCGTGGATCTTCTTGACCCACTCCTTGGTCGGATGATGTGGTGCATGCGAACAGCCAGGTGCGTATTTGATGAAGAGGGGCTTGCTGGGGTCGGTCTGGTGCATCCGCATCGTCCAGTCGATAGCGTCGTCCGCCATCCCGGTGATCAGGTTCCAGTCCGGTTTGCCTTCGAAGGGGTAGATCTGCGTTGTGTTACGGAACAGGTTCGGTTGCCACTGGTTCGCGTCTCCCCCCACGAAGCCGTAGAAGTACTCAAAGCCCATACCGGTCGGCCACTGGTCGAAGGGTCCGACCTGGCTCGCGGCAAACGCGGGCGTATTATGGTCCTTGCCGAACCACGAGGTCGCGTAGCCGTTGTCGAGCAGTATGCGGCCGATCGTCGCTTTGTCCTCAGCAATGATACTGTTGTAACCCGGGAAGCCTGTGGACTGCTCGGAGATCACACCGAAGCCGGCAGAGTGATGGTTACGACCCGTGATCAATGCGGCACGCGTTGGAGAGCAGAGCGCTGTGGAGCAGATGCGGTTGTAGCGCAGGCCTTCATTGGCAAGTCGGTCCATGGTCGGCGTCGGGATGACGCCCCCGAAGGTGCTCGGGACACCGAAGCCTGCATCATCCGTCATGATCAGCAAGATGTTGGGAGCATCCTTGGGAGGAACGATTCGCGGTGCCCACCAGGGCTTCGAACTGAGGGCATCGTTCTTGATCACACCGCCGAATTGGGGATCCGGTGCGGGAAGTTGTTTTCCATCAATGGATGTGGTGGCGCTCGGCGAACCAGGAGTTCCCTTGACTGTTTGGGCGATTGCGGTAACCGGTGAGGCCATCAAGACGGTGGCAACTACTCCGTGCAGAATGATGAACCAGCAGGTTGCTTTCATGGAATCGTCCTTTGGGATTGTCTGTGAGATTGTACTCAGGCAGATTGGCAGATCTCGTCGAGTTTAGATTCAGGCGTGCTGTGTTCCGACCGCGAATCTTGATTATGCATCGTCAATGGAACTGAACCATTCAACGATGTCTTCGGAGGAAGCCAACCCTCAACGCCTCGCCATTCACGTGGTCACCCAGCAGAGGCCTTTTGAGGAGACTTCAGGATGCCCACACCAAGTGCGCCGTCCGTGTACCATTCATCTCCCCCGCCATTGCGGCCCTTCTTCTCTGAGTGAAAGTTCTCAATTCGATAGAAGTCCGACAAGTCACCGGTTTGCTTGAGGTTCTTGAAAAGATGATCCCGTTCCGCATCGACGTCTGCCGAGATGTGATGTGTAATCTGCCCCGTTGTGTGACTGAGTCCAACTCGCTCGTCATAGGAAGCAGAGCCGATCCAGATATGCCGACCTTCGTTTGTCAGTTTGGGAGTCTTCCAGAAACGGACATGATTTCGCTGGCGGGGGTTATCACCGACCGGTTGCTCAAAGGCCAGATCTTCTTTGCGACCGAATAAAAACAGATTGCTGACCGGAGCCTCATCATCGGGACGTTTGAAGACGGTATCCTCAGCAATCTCCAGATCACTTTTGATTCCCAAGGCTTTGGCCGGATACCAGTCAGCAGCCTTCATGATGTCTTGGATTTCCGCTTCGGTTCCAATCAGTGCAACATTCAGTGGATCGCCGGGATGATCGTCCCCTGTTCTGGTGATCCGAGGATTGTCGTCGAAGCTGGGGCGTTCGTGAGCATACGATTCCCAAGCGAAGGGAATCACCAAGTAGGCCATCACGATGTAGGCGACCAGCAGAAGGGCCACCACGTGTAGCCAACCACGTCGCCGGGATGGCAAACGCGCATCTTCTTCGGCCAAGTCAACCTGACTCATGGCTCTCACCAATCGATCAATGCAGGGGACACCATTGCAGGCGAAGGGCCTACTTCGCGGGCTTCACCTTGAAACCAGCTTCATATTCAACACTGGAGATAAAGTGTTTTGCAGTCACGAAGTCATTGACAGGGAGTCCGCTGCGCACCTCGGCGTTCACGATCTTCTGCATTTCCTGGCATGCGTTTTGGATTTGATCGTAACCACTGGAATCTTTCCCGCTGTCTTCGGGAGTTCGAGCATCCCAGAGCTGATCGATCGATTCACGAAGTTGGCTGTATTGAGAACCACGGAGGCAGAAGGGCCAATGCAGATTCCCCGATCCCACATCCATTTGCTCAGCGGTCAAACGATGAGCCGCACTCATCTGTTCTAAGGTCTTTTGATAGAGGGCCACTTGCGCTTTGATTTTGGCCTTGGTTGCATCGTCATATTCCTGTGTGGCCTGAGCTTTTTTGGCGGACGTTTCCAGCGCGGTGTCTTGAGCCAGTTGGAGATTTTGCAGGTACTGTGTTGTCGCCTGCTGATGGGCCTCTTGCGCCTGAGCATTCGACAGATTCATCTGTCCCACGCCCTGTGCCAACTGACCGGCTCCGGCCAAAGCCTGACCTGCTGATCCCGCTGCCGTCGTTGCTCCACCATAGCCATAACCGCCGTACGCCCCATAGCCGAGCCCGTAGGCCCCCGCGGCCGGGACATACCCATGATCCGGATGGTAGGTATGGCGATAATTATCGAGTCCACCTGCATAAACTTGCGCCGAACATTGGCTCATTCCGAAAGCTGCATGAAAGAGTAGGATGGTTGCCAGGTAACAGGCGGAGCGATCGAGTTGCGTTCTCATGGTCAGGGCTTTCTGTGGTGGTCCGGATGAACGAGTGGGGCTGATGACCCTCAAGCACACTGGTTCGGTGTGCACATTCGAGTATCCCAGCCGCGAGGCAGGCAAACAAGGATCAAGTTGAGAAGATTCGACGAACTCCGTTTCGACGATCCTCTGGAAGCATCACACTCCTTGTTCCGACACCTGATGATTATTTGCGACAAGAACAATCCAATTCAGATCGTCTGAAGTTTCATGAATGTTTCTGTGTGTAAGGCAACAGAGTTCGAGAGGATGCCGGTCGGCACCGCCGATTCGACTGTGTTGCCAAGACGACAGACGCTCAATGTTGTAGACTCAAGTCTACTGAAGATACTCCGATCGGATGGTTCGCCATTTCATGTTTCGCCTTACGTTCATCAGGAGAGTCGGCATGCTCCGAGAGTTGACTGCAATGACTGTTTTGTTGATCTCATCAACCATCGCTACGGCAGACCACCCGCTGCCGTTCACCGTCAAGCTGCTCACCGTTGATGCCAACGAGGGGTGTGACATTGCGGACGTGGACAATGATGGCAAGCTGGATGTTATTGCGGGGCGGAACTGGTTTCGGAATGGGGAGTGGGTCGCGCGGCCAGTGCGGCAGATCAATGACTGGAACGGATACGTCGAATCGAATGGCGACTTTGCGTATGACGTGAACGGTGACGGGTGGGTTGATGTGATTGCAGGGATGTTCATTCCGACGAAGGTGCACTGGTATCAGAATCCGGGTGCGGAGGGCCTCAAGCTCGGACAGATGTGGCAGGAGCATGAACTGGTGGATACCGGACTGTCACAGAACGAGGCGAGCTTTCTGCGTGACTTTGACGGCGATGGCAAGCCGGAATGGATCAGCGACTCGTGGAACAAGGACAACCCGCTCTATGTTTGGACTCTCAAGACGGGTGATGAAGCCGAGTTAGTGCGGCATCTTATCGGGGAGAAGGGCAACGGACACGGCATGGGCTTTGGCGACATCAACAACGATGGACGCGAGGACATCCTCGTCGGCAATGGTTGGCACGAGCGACCGGAAGGCAACCCGTTCGAGGAGCCGTGGATATTTCATGCTGACTGGGAACTGCATGCGAGCTGTCCGGTGCATGTGCGGGACGTCGATGGCGACGGAGTGAACGACCTCGTCTGGGGCAAGGGGCATGATTACGGCTTGATGCTCTGGCGGGGTCGCGGGTCAGCTGAGGATGGCAAGCTGCAGTTCGAGGAGCAGCTCATTGATGACTCCTTCTCACAGCCGCACGCGGTCGAGTTCGCTGACCTGAATGGCGATGGCCAGGACGAGTTGATCACCGGCAAACGCGTGCGTGCCCACAACGGCGGCGACCCCGGTGGGGCGGAACCGCCGATTGTCTGTTACTACACATGGAATGCCGATCAAGACAGGTACGATCGGCACGTCATCGAAGATGGACACGTCGGCATCGGCCTGCAGATTCGCACGGCTGACATCGACGGCGATGGAGACACGGACATCGTCGTGGCGGGCAAGGACGGAACTCAGGTTCTGTTCAACGGATTGAAGTAAGTCCGGCGAGCGGGGGACGTGAGTCCCCTGTCGGTTGGGCGTACCTCTGTGAACTCATCGATATGGGGTGAGTGTTGGTCTCCGGAATCTCAATGAGCAACCAGTGAAACAAGGGACTGACGTCCCCCGCTCGCCAATCTTATGACCTCGCCTTCTTCCAACCGGCGTGAATTTCTGACCGGACGTGCTGTGCGGCAGCAGGTTGAGGCGGCGGGGGATGTGCTCGCCGATGCGATCGTGGAAGCAGGTGAGCATCGACCCGAGCCGGTCGGTCACGACACGATCCGCCTCGAAACGCATGCGATGGGCTGCCCATGGTCCGTCGTCATGAATCCGGGGCAGCCGCGGCAGGTGATGACGGCCAGCGAAGCACTCGACATTGTCCATCAACTCGAAGACCAGATGACGGTCTACCGGGACGACAGTGAATTGCAGCGAATCAACTTCGCAGCACATGAGTCGCCACAGTCGGTCGAAGCTGAATTGTACAAACTGCTCAAGCAATGCATGGCCATCAGCGCGGCGACCGAGGGGGCATTTGACCCCACCTCAGGTCCTCTCATTCGGCTGTGGAAGGCCTGTCGTAACGAGGCCCGCGTACCGACGGATGAGGAAGTGTGCGACACGATGAAACGCGTCGGCATGGGACGTGTTATGTTTGATGACGCGACTGAGAGTGTGTCATTTCCTTCCGAGGGATACGGATTCGATCTGGGGGCGATCGGCAAGGGGTACGCCATCGACCGGGCAGCGCAGCATCTACGTCGGGAGGGGATCGATGATTTCCTGATTCACGGGGGATTCAGCAGTTTACGAGCCGTGGGTGATCATCATGGTCAGGGAGGCTGGCCGGTCGGGATCAAGAATCCATTGTTCACCGAAAAGCGATACGCGACCGTGCTGCTGGCCGATCAGGCCATGTCGACAAGCGGCTCAAACATTCAGTACTTCCGTCACGAGGGAAGACGGTATGGCCATATTCTCGATCCACGAACCGGCTGGCCGGCGGAAGGACTGCTTTCCGTGACGGTCCTCGCCCCCACGGCTGCGGAAGCGGATGCCCTCTCGACCGCTTTCTATGTCATGGGACTCGAAAAGGCTGCCGAGTATTGCCATAATCGACCAGAGATCGGTGCGATCCTCGTTCCGATACCACAAGGCGGGGCCAAGCTCGCCCCAGTGGTGTTGAACATACCACGAGATCGCCTGTTCTTCGTCGATCCGCCGGTTACGACCGATCAGGTCTGACCCCTCCCACTCCAACCTCGTCTGCCTCCCAAGGATTTGTCTGTGAGAGACCTGCGTCACGTTTCGATTGTTGCCGTCCTGCTGCTCGTGCTGCTGCGGATCTCCATTGGCTGGCAGTTTCTTTACGAAGGCCTCTGGAAGTATCAGACGCTGAGTACGCCCAAGCCATGGACGGCTGAGGGATATCTCAGAAATGCTCAAGGGCCTTTCCGGGATCACTTTCGAGGGATGACGGGCGACCCCGATGACCTCAACTGGTTGGATTATGATCGGATGAGCGAGCGATGGGACCGCTGGCGCGATCAGTTCGCATTCCACTATGGACTCAACGAGGATCAATTGAAACGGGTCAATGGTCTGCTGGACGGTCCGTCACGGCATGCCGAGAAGCTCGACGCCCTACCGGCCAGCGTGCCCCTCAATGATCCTCAAACCAGTATTGATAAACAGCTGGCCAACATTGTCTCTTACGATGCAGAGAAGCAACTGCTCCTCGCTGATGCCAGTACGCCTCTGCTACCGTCCGAAGTGGACGAACTGCTTGCATACGTGCCGACGAAACGGGACAGCTCCGGGGAGCTTGAAGGAGGCACTGAGGAAGAACAGGCCTATTTTGTCGCTGTCGAAAAGCTGGCACAACGCTCGCAAAAACTGAGTGCCCGTCAAAAGTTGAAGGCCCTGCTGCTGGGTGACCCGGAACGACTCGGAGCGACAGGCATTCAACGGGAGAATACAGATATCTATGTGCCTGAAATGGGGACGATCGTTGACGACGACGATTCAACAGTTCTCCTCAAGTACGGCGAAGTCCAGCGTTACAAGGACATGCTGGCTGAGTATGAAGCACAACTCGCCGAGGCGACCACCGATTATCAGCGTGACCACCTGGCGAGAGTCTGGGGCGTGATTCAACAGAAGCGGGCACAACTCGTGCAACCGGTCATTGCCCTTGAGAAGGAACTGCAATCCGATGCCACAGAACTGTTGACTCCGGACCAGCTCGCAGCCGGTGACCTGAACTGGGACAACGCCCCGATCCATCGGATCAATCAGATGACGATCTGGTCGCTGCTGATCCTCGGCGGGCTGCTGATCGTCGGGCTGTTCACCCCGCTCGCTGCGATTGCCGGTGCAGGCATGCTGATGATGTTCTATCTCGCAATGCCTCCCTTCCCCGGAGTTCCGGAAACTCCCGGACCTGAACACTCGCTGATCGTGAACAAGAATCTCATCGAAGCGGTCGCATTGCTTGCGATCGCCTTCATCCCGACCGGTCGCTGGTTCGGCCTCGATGGTCTCTACTCGCGAATCTTCGGCGGCGACTACGATTGACACAAAAGCAAGGCCTCGACCGAGTGCTCTCCGGCGCTATAGTGGAAATATCGGGATCGTTCTTTTCCCCTGTTTTCCCCACTATTCTTATGGAGATCACTATGTCTCGAATCTTCCTCTGGGGTCTCGTGACCCTGATGACAACTGCATCCGTGGCTTTCGCCGAGAGCGTTCAGCTCAGCAATGGCGACGTGCTTCAAGGCCAAGTCGTTTCTCTCGATGATCAGCGGCTCGTTCTCAAAAGCGATGTTCTGGGCGAACTGACGATCAAGCGATCAGAGGTCGAAAGCATTCACCTGGGAAACAGTCACACCCCGTTTCAAACTCCCCAAACTGGAACGGAAAGCAAGCCGCTAATCGATCAGCAGGAAGGCAACACCAATCTGCCCCCCGTTTCTGATCTTGCTTTGCTCTCGCTGAAGCTGGACGACACTTCGTCGCTACTGAATCAACTCCCGAAACTCATGCCCCTTCTCGAGAATCCGGACGTGCAGAAGCACTTTCAGAGAAACCTTGAAGGCATCCTCTCCGGTGAATTGGATCTTCAAGACATCCAAAAGCAGGCACAGGACGCTCGCGATCTGATGCGTGGCTACGAGAAAGAGCTCGGCCCGAATGCCGAGGTCGTCGAGGGTTACCTGGACATTCTGGACAGTTTCATCAACCAGGCGGGACGTCCAGGGCAGACTCTACCAGAAGTCGAATCTGGATCTGATCAGGTGCAGTAGCCTCCGACCTCGCTTTGTTTTCTGAAAAGCTGCTGATGGAAAGTCGCGTGGCGTACACGTGACGGACTTGTCAACGCCTGCGACAATCATCACCATCCACAGCCCTCGGAGTTTTGCCCGGGGGCTGTCGGTCTTCCCGAGCAGACAGATTCAGAAAAATCGAGGCGGAATTCATCATGCGGATCGGCATCGTAGGTTACCAGGGAACCGGTAAAAGCACGGTCTTCGAATTGTTAACCGGGGTGAAGCCGGACATCGCGAAGGCCCATCAGGGACAGGTGGGCATTGCCATCGTGCCGGATGAACGGTTCGACAAACTGGTTGAGCTTTACCACCCGAAGAAAGAAACGCCGGCCCGCATCGAACTCTTCGACACACCGGGCCTCAGCCGCGATGACCAAAGCAGCAACGCTCAACGTCTGGGGGTGATCCGCGAGTCGGCTGCCCTCGTACAGGTTGTGGGGGCATTTTCCGGTCGAGATCCTGTCTCCGAGGTCGATGCGTTTGTGACGGATCTTGTCCTCGCCGATCTTCAGGTCGTGTCCAACCGGATTGAACGGCTGAAGAAGGACATCACCAAACCACTCCCCAATCGTGACGAACTGAAGGCCGAGTTGGAGAGTCTGCAACCTCTGGAAGCTCGATTGTCTGAAGGCGAAACACTTCACGACATGGAGTTCACTGAGGTCCAGAAGAAAGCGACGCGGTCCTTCTCGCTGCTCTCTCGCAAGCCGCACCTGGTGCTGTTAAACACGGCTGATGCAGATGTAGACACGAAGGTCGTCTCAACGCTCGAAGCCAAGGGAATGGCCGTGATTGCCGGCCCCCTCGGCCTCGAACTTGAAGTCGCACAACTCGCGGAGGATGAACGAGAGCTGTTCGCAGAAGAGATGGGACTCGGTGAACCCTCACGCGAACGGGTGCTTCGTGCCATCTTTGAACTCACCGACATGATCACCTTCTACACATGTGACGAGAAGGAAGTGCACGCGTGGCTGCTCAAGAAGGGTTCGGACGCGGTCGAAGCAGCCGGCAGCATTCACTCAGACCTGGCACGCGGATTCATTCGCGCGGAGGTGCAGCAAGTCGCTGATCTACTGCGCCTCGGCTCAGAACGTGAGGTCAAAGCGGCCGGCCTGCATCGCACGGAAGGAAAGGACTACATCGTTCAGGACGGGGATGAACTCGTGATCCGCTTCAACGTGTGACGGCTATGCGGCGACGACGAGTGGCTTGGGCTTCAACGTCAAACCGGCCACTACAAGGGCCAGACAGCAGGCTGCACACACGGCCGCAAACCAGTCTCCCCAGAGGACATACAGGCTTCCTCGAGGATCGAGCGGGACAGCACCCACCATCGCGCAGTTGAGTTGCTTATAGAATCTGCCCGTCTCAGGGTCACGCATGGACGTTCGCGGGTTGCCTTCCGTCAGTCCGTCGAAATCGATGAATGCCTCGGGCTCCACGACGAGTCCGTCGCCGTCGATGATCGCAGAGATCCCCGTGTTGACCGCTCGCACCATCGGCGTCCGCGTTTCGATCGTGCGGAAGCGTGCGGTGATGAGATGCTGATCCAACTCACTCGATCCGTGGAACCAGCCGTCGTTGGTGAGGTTGACCAGGACGTCTGCGGGAGCCCCATTGCGACCGGAAACCTCGACGACTTGCCGGACGAGGTGGGGCACCGTGTCCTCGAAGCAGATGAGCGGTGCGTATCGCCATTCGCCATCGTCGAAGAACTTCATCGACTCGCCTGCCTGGATCCCGAAGTCGTCCCCGAACGGGGTCAAGCTCTGGAGCCAGGGAAGCGACTCACGCAACGGGATGTACTCGCCAAAGGGCACGCGATGCACTTTGTCGTATCGTGAAGTGATCCCGTTTTCCGGGACGATGAAGGCTGCCGAGTTGTAATGCGAAAGCGAGCCCGGCTGCGCCTCGATCGCATCCAGTCCGATGATGGCCGCTGCATTCGCCTCTTCAGCAAGATCGCCAAGGACTTCCACCACCTGCCGGTCGTGCCAGCTGGCCAGGGGAATCTCAGGATGGACCTGCTTCAACTGTTCGTCCGTCATGCCAGCAGCATGTTGAAACAGCCGATAGCGGAACATGGTCTCCGGCCAGACGACAAGATCGGGCTGATGCTTGACAGCCTGCCCCGTGAGGTAGCGGTGCATTTTGAAGATCTCTCCCCACTGATCGGGATCATGCTTGAGAGATGTCGTGTAGTTCCCCTGAATCAGGGCAACTCGTGGTCCCGTCGTGAACTCGGCCTGCCCCCGCCTGACAAAGCCATACGTGAGTGTTGCGATCAGCAGAGAAAGACAGACGACGACCTGCTTCCGCTGCTGCAGAAACGTGACGCTGTAGCGCTGAGGCGTGCGTTTGTCGTCAGTCGACAGGAGATGGAGCTTTGCCAGCCAATGCGAGGGCACGAGGCCTGCGATGACTGCGGATGTCAGCATCAACAGAAAGCTCACACCATACGTCCCGAACAGATCCGCAATCTGAATCAACTCGGCCCAATGATGCTGAGTGTGACCGAGGAAGTACCAGGGAAAGCCGGTCATCAGATGAGCGCGGAGAAACTCCAGCCCGGTCCACACGACGGGGGCAGAAAGCATCAGTGGCACATGCAACCGATGCACCGCAACCCGCGTCAATCCGACGAATACAGGAAGGGAGATCCCCAGATAGGCAGCGAGCGCAATCCACGCCGGGACCATCGCCGGATCCCCCAGACGCATCCACTGCAGAGTCGCAACCCAGCCGAGAAAGCTGGTGACCGTGAGGGCGGTGTACATCCAGCGAGTCTTACGTTCGATACGGACCAGCAGCAGGACCGGCACCAGACTGATCCAGCCGAGTGGTCCCCAGTCCAAGGGTGTGAATGAGGCCCAGCAAAGCAAGGCCGTGAGGAGTGACAGACCCCATGCTCCGCGACTTCCGGCCGGGGCGGACCGCCCTGCCCCAATGATGTCCTGCACCGACCGCTCCGGTCGAATGGACGAAGTCGACAGACGAGCCACCTTGGTTTCCATCAGCGTTGTTGTCATCAGCGTTCCATCCTTGGAACCAACCGGTCGAGGACTCTCACCACGGGATCACATCTACCTGTTCTCCCGCAGCGAATTTCCGGTCGCCTGCAGGAAACAGAATCATCGCATTCGCATTCGCCGTTGCCCGCAAGTCAAACGATCCCTGCCAGTTCGCTGGCCGAACACACGCACAGGTATCCGTCCATTGGAGATTGGCCGGGAGGTAAGTTGGCCGGTCTCCTCGTGTCGTGTGTGCCGACTCCAGCCGGGCTTTGACTGGCTGCGGATCGGCTGGGGTGATTCCCATCAACTTCCGCAGGGCAGTCCTGACGAATAACTCGAAGCAAACCATACTGCTGACTGGATTTCCGGGCAACCCGAATATCCAGCGAGGTCGACCGTCAGGGGATCGTTCAGCGTCCAGTCGACCATACCAGACCGGCTTGCCTGGCTTCATGTTGACCTTATGAAAGACCTGCCGGACGCCCGCAGCCACTAACTCCGAGGGAACCAGATCGAGCTTACCTGCTGAGACTCCCCCGGAAAGACAGAGGATGTCGCATTCTAACCCCTGTGCAATCAGTGCCTTGAGATGTTCTCGCTCGTCTCGGGCGATCCCGAGTGGCCGCGTATCAGCTCCTGCCTGGGCAACTTGGGCGACCAGCATCGTCTGGTTCGAGTTGCGAATCTGCCCCGGTCCCGGCGACACATCTACGGGTACCAACTCGTCGCCGGTCGCGAGGATGCCAACCGTCGGTCGCGGCAAGACAGAGACTCGTGCCTGGCCTAATTCGGCCAGGAGCCCCATTGACGCAGCCGACAGCTGGGTGCCTGCAACGAGGACTGTTTCCCCCTTCGCCATGGAGGTCCCTTGTTGAACGATGCAGGCTCCCGGCTCAGACGACGACTGCACCGTGACGCAGTTCGCTCCCTCCTGAAAATCACACTGCTCGATCGGTACGACCGTATCTGCCCCCTCCGGCATCGGCGCGCCGGTCATGATGCGGCTCGCCTGCCCCGGCACCACCACTCGCTCCGGCACGCTGCCAGCTGTCACCTCCTCGATGACTTGCAACGTTGCCGGGACGTGCAAAGTGTCTTCTGCCCGCACCGCAAAGCCATCCATCTGCGACTTATCAAACGGCGGAGAATCGACGTCGCTCGCAACGTCGACCGCCAACACAAGACCACGCGCCTCAGCCAGCGACACCTCAACCATCGGTCGTGGTTCGACTTCTTGCAGAATCGCAGCGATGGCTTGGTCAACAGAAAGCATTGAGTGGACTTTCGTACGTCATGTGTCTCACCACGGAGGCACTGAGACACGGAGGTTTTCGGTTGGAAAGCATACCTCATCCACTCGTGCCCCAACCACGGTCCACCACTCCGTGCCTCCGCGTCTCCGTGGTGAACTACACTGTGCCAACTGCGGACGGCAGGCGTAGGAAGTTCTTCAGCAACGTCACGCCTGCGTTGCAGAGGAAGCTTTCCGGGTGGAACTGGACGCCGTGGATGGGGTAGTCGCGGTGGCGGACGGCCATGAGTTCGGGTTCGCGGCCTGCGTCCCGGACCCAGGCACAGGGGATCAACTCTTCGGGCAGGGTGCCTTCCGGCACGACCAGACTGTGATAGCGGGTCGCTTCGAAAGGATTGGGGAGTCCGGCGAACACACCTTTGCCGTCATGTTCGATCATGGACGTCTTGCCGTGCATCAGCCGATCTGCTCGGACCACTTTGGCTCCATAGACCTCTGAAATGCACTGATGCCCAAGACAGACCCCAAGCACGGGAATCTGCGGACCGAAGTGGTCGATGATCTCCTTTGACAGCCCCGCCTCAGCCGGCGTACACGGGCCTGGCGAGATAATGATCCGCTCTGGTTGCATGGCCTCGATTTGTTCAATCGTGACCTGATCATTCCGCCCCACTTCGATGGCTAGAGAGGAATCAATCTCCCCCAACCGCTGCACCAGGTTGTAGGTGAACGAGTCGTAGTTATCGAGAACGAAGATCACTGTCACGTAACTCCTTACAGCATTCAAACTTCACCCGAACAGGACATCCTACGCTGGACATCGACAATCGTCAAAACAGGGGCTTCGATGCCCTTGTGGCAGACAGCGGACCATTTTACACTATCCGATTCCAGACAATTCCATCCCAAGCGATGTTCGACACAAACTCATGAAAGACGGCATTCATCCCGATTATCATCCGGTGGTCTTTATCGACCGCGGGGCTGACTTCAAATTTCTCACCCGTTCCACGTTGACCTCGAAAGAGACCATCAAGTGGGAGGACGGGAACGAATACCCGTTGATCCCGATCGACATCAGCTCTGCCTCACACCCGTTTTACACCGGCAAGATGAAATACGTCGATACCGCTGGACGCGTCGAGAAGTTCCAGAAGAAGTACAACTGGGGCAAAAAAGACGGTGGCGAAGGCTAGCGCAGCTTGAGGCGTAGGGTGGGCTCTGCCCATCATCACTCCTTTTGGTGGGCGCAGCCCACCCTACCCCCTCTGGCGCAAGTGTCATGTTTCCCAGCTTGGAAACGAAGTATCGGCGATTCCTCGAATTGGAGCAGCAACTTCAGGATCCTGAAGTCCTCGCGAACACCGACAAGCTCCTCGAAGTGAATCGTGAATACGGCGGCCTCAAGAAAGTGGCGGACTCGGTCCGTCGCTTTCATAAGCTCGAAGAGGAAATCGCCACTGCTCGTGAGATGCTTGAGGACGAAGCAGACGAGGAAACGCGAGAATACGCTCAAGGCGAACTGGACGAATTGCAGTCCAGATTTGATGTCTTGAAAGAGGAACTGGAAGACCTCGCGACCGCTGGCGACTCGATCACGCGTGGCGGAATGATCATGGAAATCCGGGCGGGGACCGGAGGAGACGAAGCGGCCATCTTCGCAGGCAATCTGTTCGAGATGTACTCCCGCTGGATCGAGGCCCGTGGCTGGAAGATGGAAGTCATCGATGCTTCTCCCTCCGAAATGGGAGGTTTCAAGGAAATTACCTTCTCCGTGACGGGCGAAGGCGCTTACCACGAGTTGCAGTTTGAAAGCGGCGGGCACCGGGTCCAGCGTGTGCCGGAAACGGAGTCGCAGGGGCGCATTCATACCTCCGCAGCGACGGTAGCCGTGATGCCCGAGGCAACAGCTGTCGAAGTCGACATCAAGCCGGATGACCTGCAGGTCGATACCATGCGGGCCGGCGGGCCAGGTGGGCAGAAGGTCAATAAGACAGAGTCAGCCGTTCGGATTACGCATCTTCCGAGCGGAATTGTCGTCAAGTGTCAGGACGAAAAGAGCCAGCACAAAAATCGGGACAAAGCGATGCGGGTTCTCCGCAGCCGATTGCTGGAACACAAACAGCAGGAAGCCCATCGACAGAGAGCGGAGACACGTCGCACGCTCATCGGCTCGGGGGACCGGAGCGAACGGATTCGGACATACAACTTCCCCCAGGGCCGGGTCACCGATCACCGCATCGGACTCACCTTGTACAAGCTCGATCAGGTCATGCAGGGCAATCTGGAGGAGTTGATTCAGGCAATGCTCGAATTTGATCGACAGGAACGGTTGCAAGCAAATGACGTTCGCTCCAACTGAGGCTAAGATTCATGGTCAGATTCAACAGCTGAGACAGGACATCCCACTACCATTGAATGAGCCATGAGTGATCCCCGACCACCCAAGCGTGATCCTTACGAGTCTCCCTGGGCTGACCTCAAGTACCCGGATGAGGAAGAGATCGCCAAGTTGCCGGACTACGTGCATCCGGCGACACGGTTCTCATTGGGGGTGATCTGCCTCGTTGCCGGCGGGATTGCATCTGTCACGGGTCTGACACGGATTCTGGGTGGAGAAGTTGAAGCCTTGCCAGGGGCGCCTCCGATCGATCCCTCGAGCCTGCCAGCTGCCTGGGTGGGATTGGTGAGCGGCTTGTGCTGGTTGATGGCGGGCGTATCGATCTCAGCAGGCCGTGTGACGGCGACAGGTATCTGGTTTCTGTTAGGGATTGTCACAGGGGTCATTGTGACTATCCTGTGATATGAACCTCCGTCGGAACGGATGTCCGCACGCTGCTTGACGCTTGGAGCCCTCGTTGTCCGCGAACGCCACCAACCCTGCTGACACATGGACGATTCGCCGCGTCCTGGAATGGACCACGGGCTACTTGTCAGAACATGGCAGCGAGTCACCCCGGCTTGAGGCGGAGATTTTGCTCGCTTACGCAAAACAGTGTCCTCGTATTCAGCTTTACACTCACTTCGATGATGAACTGAGTGACGAGGTCCGTGGCCGGATGCGAGCCTTGGTCAAGCGACGCGCGGACTTGGAACCGGTCGCCTATCTCGTCGGCCATCGAGAGTTTTTCAGTCTCGACTTCGAAGTCAATCGCGATGTCCTCATCCCGCGACCGGAAACGGAACTGCTGGTGATGGAAGCGCTGGAGGCACTCAAAGCAGCAGAGGTCTCCGGTAGAGTGCTCGACATCGGAACCGGATCCGGATGTATTGCGATCGCGATTGCCCATCGTGCCCCGACAGCAGCGGTCACAGCCGTCGACATCAGTGAGTCCGCTCTTGTGGTCGCCCGGCGAAACGCGGAGCGTCACAATGTGGCCGATCGTGTGTCGTTCCTCCAGGGAGACCTGTTCGCGCCTTTAGGCGCAGGTGAGGAGTTTGATGTGATCGTCAGCAATCCGCCGTATGTCTCCACGGATGACCAAACCGGACTCGAACAGGATGTCGTGCGACACGAACCACACGGAGCACTCTTCGCGGGTCGAGATGGCCTGGATGTCATTCGCCGCATCATCGACACCGCCCCTCAACACCTGCGAGCGGGAGGGTCACTGTTTCTCGAATTCAGCCCGGAGCAAGCGGACTCGATCGTCGCATTGCTTCATGCGTCAGGACAATTCGAGGGAATAAACATCCTGCGTGACACATCGCATCAACAGCGAGCCGTCCGAGCGAAACGAGTCGACTAACCCCGGAGAGACCACGGATGGATATGTTCATCATTCGCGGCGGTCGGAAGCTGTCCGGTGAAGTGACGGTCAGTGGAGCCAAGAACGCGGCCCTCCCCATCATGGCAGCAACGCTAGCGGTTGATGGTCCCTGTCGGCTTCGGAACGTGCCGGATCTGGTGGACGTCCGCACGTTATCGAACCTGCTGAGCGAACTCGGTACGAGCGTCACACGCCAGATCAATGGTGATCTCGTTCTCACAACCGACAACGACACCTCCTATGTCGCGGAGTATGAACAGGTCCGCCGCATGCGTGCAAGCATTTGCGTGCTTGGTCCGCTCCTCGGGCGACGCAAACGAGCGTGCGTCTCGCTCCCCGGCGGCTGCAACATCGGCCATCGTCCCATCGACCTGCACCTCAAGGGACTGGCTGCCTTGGGGGCGGACATTCGCGTCGAGCGAGGATATGTCGTCGCAGAGGCGGATCGACTCCAGGGGGCGAATATCTATCTGGGGGGCCCGTTCGGGAGCACTGTCACTGGTACGTGCAATGTGATGTCCGCAGCGGTGTTCGCAGAAGGAACAACGACCATCGAAGCGGCTGCCTGCGAACCCGAAGTGGTCGATCTGGGAAATTTCCTGAACGCGACGGGGGCTCAGATCTCGGGATTGGGGACGCCCTTTCTGCGCATCGTGGGCGTTGACCGCTTGACCGGCAGCGAGCACACAGTCATTCCGGATCGGATTGAGGCGGCCACTCTCGCGATGGCGGCAGCCATCACGGGCGGGGAAATCACACTCAACGCCGTGCGGGTCGATCACATGACGGCGATCGTCGAGAAACTCCGCGAGATCGGTGTCACCATTGATGTCCACGGATGCCAAATGCGAATTCGCAGTGAGCAGCTACTTCGCTCGACCGATTGCATCGCCCTTCCCTATCCGGGCATTCCGACGGATGTGCAGGCTCAGTTGACCGCCCTGCTCTCGACCATTGCGGGCGTCAGCATCGTCACAGACAAGGTCTTTCCCGACCGCTTCATGCATGTCTCCGAACTCCTGCGAATGGGAGCACACATCCGCCGCGAAGGGAACAACTCGATCATCAGCGGCTCACCGAAGCTCAGCGGTGCGAACGTCATGGCATCCGACCTGCGAGCGAGTGCAGCGCTCATTCTCGCTGCTCTCGCAGCCGACGGCGATTCGGTCGTCCGCCGCATCTATCACCTGGATCGTGGATATGAACGGCTTGAGGAGAAACTTCGCCAGCTTGGTGCAGACGTCAGACGTGTGAAAGACGAACCATCCAATGTGCCACGGTCGTTGTTGCCAGAACAGGAAACAACAGGACCCTGCCTCCGTCCGCCACACTTTGCGAAAACGAACTCAGTCACACGCGCGTTGAGCGATGGTCCTTCGACTGAGTCGCGTGCTGTCGTCCGGGCTTGCGACGATGCTGCAGGGCAAACAGAAACCACTCCCAGGAAAACCTCATCCTCTTGAGCAGGCCCAACCGTTTCGGAGCGTGACGACTGACTGTGCGCGTGGTCGGCACCTCTGCCATCGGTTCGCCACGTGCCGCAAACTTGGCAGTCAGTTCGAGAGCCACGGTGCAGCCGTGACGACTCTCGATTCCAACCTCGTTCACGATGCCTGCGTCGTAGAGTCGAAAGCTGTTCGTCGCATCGCTGACGGGAATCGCAGCCAATTTGCGAAGTGTCCAGGACGCCCAGCGGCTCAGCCAGCGACGCAGCAAAGGGGCTCCCAACTGAGCCCCTCCGGGCGAGTACCGGGATGCGGCCACCAGATGATTTCCGTCCGTGTAAAGCCGACGCATCTCAGAGAGGTTGTGCAGATCATCCGCGCCATCGGCAGCCACGACGACGACGGGTCCGGTTCGCGCCTTCGTGAAGCCGGTTCGCAATGCATGCGCCAGCCCGACTCGTTCATTCCGAACGAGTTCCAGCCACGGACGTGATTTGGCAAACTCCCGGGCGAGACTCGCTGTTGTGTCACGGTCCGCATCGTAGACCAGCAACAGCCGAAACGGCGGGGCAACATACCGTTCGACGTCTCTGATCAACTGAGGGAACGATTCCGCCTCGTTGAACACAGGCACGATCAACGTCAAGGTATTGGGCAGAACGAAAGTCGCCGACCGCGGAGGTGTCGTCGCGAGCGTCGATCCATCCAGTGCAAGCTCTGTCTCGGACTCAATTAAAGAGCCGCCGGAATCTTCGGCTCGGGGATCCATGGGAGTTTCTCAACGAAAGAGGGGACTATCCTTAATTCTCATCTCGTGAGATTGGTTTGCCAACCCTGAGGACAAGAATTCCACCCGGCACTCGCATGACCGCGAGTACAGCACTGGCGTCCTTTCGTTCAACTCGGATAATGAATGGCTGCTCGGACATGCACGTAAACTCTCCAGGGCTCATTGTTTTCGGATGAGCCACGTCTCATGACAGATTCCGTCGAGAACGATTCAGTTGATCCGGTCGAGGTCGAACCAACTCAGGATTCGGACGCACTCATCGCCGACCTGTTGCAACAGCTCCTCGAACAGGCTCGCTCGGGAAAGGAAGTGGACATCCGTGCGACCTGTCGCATCTATCCGGAACTGGAATTGGAAATTCGCGAGCTGTGGGCAACGGTGATGGTCGCCGAGGACCTGGCGAGTTCACCCGAAAACTTTGCCAGCTCTGCCTTAGCATCCGCTCCTCGTGACCGTGGACCAACTCTCGGATCACTGACACAACCTCGCACGGTCGGAGATTTCGAGTTGCTCGCAGAGCTGGGGCGAGGCGGAATGGGAATCGTCTATCGGGCCCATCAGCTAAGCCTCAACCGCCCCGTCGCCATCAAAATGATCCTTCGTGGCGAACTCGCAAGCCCGGCCGATCTGGCCCGTTTTCGCGCAGAGGCAGAGGCTGTCGCCCGACTGGAGCATCCGCACATCGTCCGCGTGTATGACGTCGGTGAACTGGATGGACAACCCTACTTCAGCATGCAGTACGTCGAGGGAGTCACACTTGCACAAAAACTGATGAATGGTCCGTTGACCCCGCGGGATGCGGCGAACATCCTTGCGCCGATCTGTCGTGCCATTGCTCATGCTCATCGACAGGGCGTGCTCCACCGCGATCTCAAACCCTCAAACGTGCTCATCGACCAGGAAGGACGCCCCTACGTCACCGACTTCGGCCTCGCGAAACGCGTGACACCCGCGGAGCCTTCAGCATCAATCGCCCCGAAAGGATCATCAAACCGCGAGCAAAATGTCCCCGCATCAATCTCCGGACTTACCCAGAGCGGAGCCATACTCGGCACGCCGGGCTATATGGCTCCCGAACAGGCGGTCGGCTTCCGGGGTGAGGTCAGGCCCACGACTGACGTCTACAGTCTGGGAGCGATTCTGTATGCCATGCTCACGGGCCGCGCCCCCTTTCAGTCTGCCTCTCCCGTCGACACTGTGCTGATGGTTCTCGAGCAGGACCCGCCTCCGCCCAGGATCATTAACCCCAAGGCCGATGTCGATCTGGAAATGATTGCTCTCAAGGCACTGCAGAAGCCAGCCGACTTACGATACGAATCGGCGGACGCGATGGCAGACGATCTGGAGGCATTCCTGGCGGGTGAGCCGGTCTCCGCCCGCTCATCGCACTTCTCTCAGATCCTCAGTCGTGCATTTCGTCCGACGCATCATGTCAACATCATGCAGAACTGGGGACTGCTGTGGATGTGGCACGCCCTTGTCCTGCTGGTGCTTTGTGTCGTGACCAACCTCATCCAGTGGCAAGGCGTGACGTCACGCATCCCGTATCTGCTTCTCTGGACCGTCGGCCTGGGGACCTGGGCAGTGATCTTCTGGAATCTGCGCAGACGTTCTGGACCGGTCACATTTGTGGAACGCCAGATTGCACACGTCTGGGCCGCAAGCATGGCCTGCTCAACCCTGCTGTTCGGAGTAGAGGCCCTACTTGGCCTCGCGCCACTCAGCCTTTCCCCCGTGCTCGCTCTCCTCGCGGGAGCCGTGTTTGTCGCCAAAGCGGGAATTCTCTCGGGAGAATTCTACATTCCCGCTGTGGTTCTGTTCGCGACGTGTGTCCCGATGGCCTTGTTCCCGACCTTCGGACTCACGATCTTCGGTATCGCCAGCGCCCTGGCCTTCGCAATTCCCGGTGCAAAGTTTTACTGGCAACGCCAGCAACAAGTTCAAGAGAGTTGAGCCACCTTAGGAGGACAGGTCACGGAATCTCAGATCGTAAAGTCTCCGGTGCGAACGGGAAGCTCGCGTTCATTGGTGAGTATCAATGCGGTCCGCAACAGAATGCGGGTGCCAATGGCGATGGCCCGCTCATCGATATCAAAATCGGGAGCATGTAAAAACGGCGCTGAGAAACCGGGCGGAGCAACCCCCAAACGGAGCAACGCTCCTGGCACGCGTGTCAGATAACCGGAGAAGTCCTCCCCCCCCATGCTGGGCTGCGTGATTAACTTGATCCCCTCGTCCCCGAGCACACTACGAGACGCCAGCTCCAACGCAGCCGTCACACGCGGATCGTTATCGACGGCGTCGATCGGCGTCAGGAATCGCAGATGCATCATTGTCCGGCTCAGTTCTTTCACCCCATGGACGATTTCCTCGATGCGAGTCTTGAGCGTCTCGCGCGTCTCGGTGCTGAGTGTTCGTAACGATCCTCGGATCTCCACACGATCCGGAATGACGTTGGGCAAGGTGCCACCAGCGATCTTGCCCACGGAAAAGACCGACGCACTCCGCGAATCGACTGATCGTGGCAGAAACTCGTACAGCGAGGAAACGAGCTTGGCAGCTGCTGCGATCGGGTCAAGGGTGTGATGTGGTCGTGCGGAGTGTCCTCCTTTTCCTTCGATTATGATTTCGATCTCGTCACAGTTGGCCGTCAGCGTGCCATAGCGGATGCCGACCGTCCCAAGAGCCCGTTCCGGGTCGACATGAATGCCCAGGATCGAATCGACCCCGTCAACGGCTCCCTGTTCGACAAGCCAACGTGCCCCGTCAGACGTTTCTTCCGCCGGTTGGAACAGGAACCGCAGTCGGGCTCCCGGCGCATCAAGATCGTGGTTCAAGGACATCGCTGCAAACAATGCGGCCCCCAATACGATGGTTGCATGGACATCGTGACCACACGCATGGCACAGTCCCGCATGCTGAGATGCATAAGACGTCGTCTTGGTGTCCTGAATTCTCAGCGCATCGAGGTCAGCCCGGATTGCAATCAATGGGGCATCCTCTTCCGGTTCACCCAGAGTGGCGTCGGCGATGACTCCCAATCCGTCACGACACAGTTTCGACGTCAACCCGGCATCATTGAGCTGTTCGACGAGATACTTCGATGTCTCCCGCTCCTCTTTGCTGGGCTCCGGATGCGCGTGCAGATGCCGCCGAATCTCAATCAGCCTCGCCTCTAATCCGGCTACCTGTTGGTCAATCACCGGCTCCCATTGTTTCAGCACACCCACTGACTCTCCTGTTCATTTCTCAAGGCTTGCACTGTCTCATTTGATCTAGTCTGTCTCATCCCCACTCTATCGCGCCAATGATGACGAGCACAGACCGAAGCGACCGTTGACAGTCTGCCAACGACCACGGTGCTGTCGTTCAGCCAAAAGTTTATGGCCGATCCGTTGAGCCTTGAGCAGGGATTCGGCAACTCCATACGAAGCTTCATGACGTCAAACGCCGTCCTCTTAGGAAATGACTCACACCTTCGGTCCCCGGGGATCAAGTTGAACCAGCCCTTTCGATTCCAGCACCCTGTAGCAATCCGGCAGATCCAGTTGATTCAACACATTTGGGGTCAGCGATGACAAGGGCCAATCGTACTCGTCCGCATGTGCGACGTCGTGATAGGACGTGAGCGCGTTTTTCAGTGTGACATTCGAGACACCGTCGTGCAGCACGGCTGCGTAAGTCGCCGGGATGGTTCCCCAGCCTTTGGCCATCAGATGCACCTCGGCATGTCCCAGACTGCCGAGCCAGTTGAGGACGCACAGGAGGTCGCGAGTCCTCTGAGCCGGATACGGATCATCGAGCATGATTCCGTGAGCCGCATAGAAAAAGTCGCTTCCGTAGGGCGAGAGGTACGAGTCCGGATTCGTCGTGTCGGGCTGCGACTCACCCATTCCCCGAAGATCGACCGTGTAAACGGGTAGATCCCTCGCTGCTTCGATCGCTTCTCGCAGCATCGGCTCCTCACGCAACTCAGCGTCGCTCGAACGGTGAGAGACGTAGAGCAGCGCCTGCTTACTGCCCGATGTGGGGCGTGAGTAGTGCCGCTCGTCGTACAGTCGATAGACGACCGCCTGAATACCGGGCTCCGTCTCAACCAGATACGGCACGATATACTTCCGGGGAGCCTGTCGATCCGAACGGGCTCGCAGGATACGCACACGCGGAGACATCGATACTTCTTTGAGTTGCAGTAGCTCACGAAGGCGACGGGGGAGTTCCTCAGTTGCAACGTCGCCTCTCTGTTGCTTCAGCCGGTCAGCCTGTTCGCGTGTGAAGTCCATCACGGTCCTGGAACCTTCGGCGCTCACCTGTCCGGTGGGAGTACACCACAAGGTTTTGTCTTCTTCGATGATCAGTTCGGGTTCGTCAGCAGCAGCATTCGTGCCAGTCGCCCGATGAAACCACCCGTACATCGCCTCGCGGTTTTCCTGCGTATACCCGTGATACGTTGGACCAACGAACAAGGCAATATTCTCTTCGGCTCCAAGCAACCCATACAGACGTTTGAGACGTTCGAACGCTGCCTCGCTGCCACGCACGTCGAAGTAGTCCTTCTCCTTTGCCAGAATGATCACCGGCTTGGGTGCCATCGCGGCCAGGAAGTCTTCGTGCTCAAGCCCGAGAGCGAGAGCCTTTGGTGGACACTGCTCGGTGTCTGCGGGGAGTTCGTTCTCGAGATTGCGACGAAACTCGGTGACGAAACAAGACGGAGCCCCCATCGTCCAGCGCGGCTCGACACCACACAACCAGGTCGTCATTGTGCCGCCTCCGGAGTTCCCCGTGACGCCGACCCGCTGCGGGTCCACCTCATCCCGAGTAAGCAGATAGTCCAGCGCCCTGATGCCGTCCCAGGCACGCCACGCTCCGAGGAATTCACCGACGAGGTACTGTTGATTGCCTGCCATGAGATGTTCAGCAACACCCGGTCCGACGTGTGACTTGCCGTGCTCGTCCGGGTACTGAAATCGCTCTCCCTGCCCGATCGGGTCATAGATGAGGACCACATACCCTTGGCGTGCGAGGCCCTGCGCGAACGACTGATAGTCGGCTGCCGCTTTACCGTTGTGGGAATGACCACACGTGCCGACAACGCCCGGGCGTGGACCATCCTGACTCGTTGGTATGTAGAGATTGGCCGTCACCAGAAACCCCGGACGACTCTCGAAAATCACGTTCTCGATTCGGTACGTATCACGTTCGACGACACTCGTGATTCGCGCATTGAGCGGGGTCCGCTCCGGCTCCGGTCCGAAACTCTCACGAATCCTCCCACGCACGGATTGCACATACGCCTCAGCATCGGCTTTCGTGCTGAGTGCATTCAACCTCGCAATCCGCTGTTCAGAAATCTCGCGGATGCGGTCAACGTAATACTCCTGCATCATCCGCGGAAAACGATTCAATGCCGAAATCTTCGGTTCAGCATCAGCCCAAGTGTGCGCGGACCACAACTGCTGGGCAATGACCATCCCCAGCGACTGACTGCCCACAGCTTGCAACACTCGTCGACGTGATACTCGGGAGGATGGCATGTTGACTCCATATGGTGATGATTGGGTGATTTTCGATCCTATTCGCTGTACATTCCTGGTCAACTGACCGAAAGACAGCGAGACAGCGAGAGGAAAAACGAATGGATGATTCTTCACACGTGATTGATGTCACGACAGAGACGTTTGAGCAGGACGTCATCGAGCGGTCGGCAGAGGTGCCGGTCGTTGTCGACTTCTGGGCTGAGTGGTGTGGTCCCTGTCGGCAACTGGCTCCCTTGCTGGAAAACCTGGCCGAAGAACAGGCAGGCAGGTTCGTGCTGGCAAAGGTGAATATCGAAGCCGAGCAGCAGCTGGCAGCCGCGTTTCGCGTGCAGAGCATTCCACACGTCATCGCCCTGCGGGACAAGCAACTGGTCGACCAGTTCATGGGACTGCTCCCCGAGGCTCAATTGCGCACTTGGCTCGAACGTATACTCCCATCTCCGGCTGATGAACTGGTCAGGGCCGCTGAAAAGCTTGAAGCGACTGACCCATCAACAGCCGAAGCGAAGCTGCGAGAAGCCTTGAAGCTGTCGCCCGATTTGCCGTTTGCCAAGATTGCACTCGCACGCATGCTGCATGATCGCGGAGAGTCCGGAGAGGCCAAAGAGTTGATCGAAGCACTCGCTAAGCGTGGCTTTCTTGAACCGGAAGCGGCACGCCTCAAGTCCCTTCTGGAAGTAGAGTCTGTCGCTGAAGCCAGTGGCGGGATCGAGGAAGCTCAGAAGGCTGTCGAAGAACATCCGGATGACCTGTCCCTTCGGATCCCGCTCGCAGATGCACTCGCTGCTGGCGGCCAGTATCAGGCTGCCCTCGAAGTCTGCCTGAATGTCATACATCTCGACAAGACCGGAGTCGGCGTACAGGCAAAGGAAACGATGCTCAACATCTTGAACCTGCTGGACGCAGAATCCGATCTGGTCAGTGTCTATCGGCGTAAGCTCGCAACGGCTCTTTACTGATGGCCAAACAAAAAACCCGGCTTCCAGAAAGAAGCCGGGCCTGTTGCTTCGGAGGAAGCGGGCGTTCTCAGCGGTAGTAACCGAAGCTGAATCCCGGGCTGCTGTAGTAGATACCAGGACGTCCGTATCCATAACCACCGTAGCCATAGCCACCGTATCCGCCATATCCGCCGCGGTAGTAGTTACCATAGCCACCACCGTAGCCACCATAGTACGAACGTGAGTACGACGGGTATCCACCACCGTATCCGTAACCGCCGTAGTATCCACCTCCGTGCCTGCAGCCGCCTGCCTCAGCAGAGTCTGCCATTCCCGCCATTGCGAAGGCTGCTGCCATCGTGCAGATTGTCAAGAACGTCTTCATTGTGTGTTCCTCAGTCAAAATGGGGTTGAACGAGAAGAGAGTCTGGCACGGCAGTTGTGCGGTTTGTGGTAGCGTGGACAGCCCGGCCCGAATCCATGAGGCGCGCTTCGTATTGACGTCCGATCCACATTTGCTTGTTCGCCATATTTCGCAGGGGGGAACTGCCGAGCTTTGCGGGACTGGAATGCCTTTCAGCGATTCCTCGTTTCAGGGATCGTCTCGCCCGATTGATCCCGATCCGCGACAGGCAGAATCTGCAGGAACTGTGCCGAAGTATCCGGCCCAGCAAGCGATTCTTCACACAAATCCATACTTCAAAATGAGTTGTGTACAACCAGCTCATCCAGCGCATCTGCTGGAGAGACTTAGACACTTGTCGCAAGATTGCGAATGGTGCCGTCCTTCTGATGACACCGCGCACGGAAAGCGGTCAGCCGTGGTCAGTCATAAAACAGATTGACCTGCCAGGCTTCACTGATCGACAACGTCGACAGTGTCCAGATCTGCACAGAATTTCCTGCAAGATGCAATCTTTTTCCGAATTCGGTCGAATGCCAAAATCGCTCCTGAGTCTTTCTCAATTCACGAACTCACAGCTCGAATCAGTCAGTGAGGATCGGTACGGCCAAGTGAAAGTCAGAACTTCGCCCATGTAGTCGTGACTTCACCCACTTAGTCGTGCCCGCGTCAGTCGTTGAGGCTGTGTTTACCGAAGACGATTTCGAGTTTCTGATTCTCCTTAAGAAGCTTCGACTTCACGTGGATCGTGTCTTTGACCAACGCCTCAGCTCCTGGAACACGGATGATGATCTGCACAACACCATCGATGATTGGGAGTTGTCGTCCGAGTTTGGCCCGGACCATCCGTCCCTGTTCGTCTTGAAAGTAGGCCTGCAGGGGAAGCACCTGAACGTACCCATCAGTGCCGATGACTTTGCCTGAGAGGTCAGCAATGTTGTACGAGTTACGGTTGGCGGGCATCCTGACCTGAATCACGATGTGATAATCCTGGCCTGGACGAGGGCTGTCACCGGCAGTCGTTTTCTCTCCAGGAATCTCTGCGATCGGGATGGTCCAAGCGGTGAAACTGCCAGCTTTTACGGCATTTTTCGGTTCAAGTAACCGAAATCCTCCGCTGCCGATCCCACTCGATCCGCCGTCTCCTTGGGTGTCGGAAGCGGTCACATCTTTCAGGAACTTGGTTTCGAGCGTGCTGAGGTCCGCAGCTTCAATCACCTCCGTCAATTGTGGGACGACCACTTCCTCGCTCCCCGCGGGCTTTTCAAGGTGGACGTCATCCATCGCGTCGAAGGGTTGCAACTCCTCGGTCTCGCTCTGGACGACGGTGGTGATACTCATCGCCTCCTTGATCTGCGGGAAGAACCACAGGGCCATCAACAGGAGTATCAGGCCATGCAGGAGGAGCGAGAGTCCGTATCCGGCGGCTGCCGCCGTTTTGAACCAGTTGTTCAGGCGTTCTTTTGTTGAAAACGCCTGTTCTTCCTCAGACGCATCTGAGTCGGAAATCACGAGCCTCGATTGTCTGTCGCGAGTGTCGGGAGGCTTCGATTCGGCAGAGTTTGACTCCTGCCGCATCCAGGATGGTCGTGGAGCAACTGTCTCCGTCGGATTCCCATTCCCCAGGAATCCTTCCGGCGCAGTTTCATCCGGGAGCAGTGAGGAGACTGGGATCTTGGTACTGTCGGCCATAAAACTCGGCCTTAGACGTGACTTGTGCTGCCGGAGACACCTTCACAACGTATCCCTGCCAGAGTGTCAGATCGTGTCGGCGCGCGGCGGCATTCAATCGGCTGATACCCTATCATACGGAGAGGGAACGAGCCAATCTTCAGGTTCTCCCGCAGAAACTCGCGATTTGGAGCGAGAAAGACGATTGGACATGCCTCAATTGGGCTGCAAATGTGCAGTTTGAGGCTCAATGGGTTTTGGAAAGATCAGACCGTGCTTGCGAAGCGGATTATCCCCTGTTTGGACGTGCATGCAGGGCGTGTAGTCAAGGGTGTCAACTTTCTCAACTTGCGTGATGCGGGGGACCCCGTTGATATCGCTGCCCGATACGAGCAGGAGGGGGCGGACGAACTGGTGTTTCTGGACATCACGGCCAGTCACGAACAGCGGGACATCATGCTGGACGTCGTCCAGCGGACGAGCGAAGTCTGCTTCATGCCGCTCACCGTGGGAGGGGGCATTCGCACGTTGGAGGACATTCGTGAGCTGCTGAAAGCCGGTTGTGACAAAGTCTCGATCAACAGTGCCGCCGTGAAGGACCCGGACTTCATCCGCGAAGCCGCACTGCGATTCGGCAGCCAGTGCATCGTGGTGAACATCGATCCACGGCGAGTTGCGAGTGGAGAGCCATCAAAGTTTCCCGAACACCTTCGCGTGGTTCCGCGAGCCCTTCCAGAAAAAGAATCCTTCGCCAAGGGACTTTCAATTCTGGACTCTCAACCCTCTACGTGCTTCTGGGACGTGCACATCAACGGGGGACGAGTCCCAACAGGATTAGACGCTGTCGCCTGGGCACTGGAGGTCGAACGGCTGGGAGCTGGCGAGATCGTGCTGACTTCGATGGATGCGGACGGTACGAAGGACGGTTTTGACCTCGAAATCACAAAAGCGGTCGCAGAAGTAGTAGAGATTCCTGTTGTCGCCAGCGGGGGGGCCGGTTCACCTCAACACCTTTGCGAAGCCGTCACCGAGGGACAAGCGAGTGCCGCTCTCGCTGCAAGTATTTTTCACTACGGGGAATACACCATTGCAGAGGCCAAACGTTACATGGCCGAACAGGGTGTCCCGGTACGCATGACGTCGACGTAGGATCGCGATCTCATCAGCCAAAATTCTCTGTGCTGAAGATTTCTCAACAAGAGTTACCAATCTGTTTGGATTGCTGCTGCTCGCGCGAAGCTCTGCAAATCATCGCGACAGTTTTGGTTCTCTGATCGCTGGAATGCGTTGAACTTTGCGGGTCACGTGATTTCAGACGGTTATTCCAGAATGGCAGTTCTGGTCGACCGATCGTTCGGCATGCCTTCTATCGACCATGCCGAGAGCACCTATCGATCATCTCGTGTGGGTTAATCCGCCGATAGTTGAGATGACCTTTGGAACGGATTTGCAGCCCGCAAAGCAGATCCGTTACCCCGCCTGATGCGACAACACATTGACCCAGCGGCGGTTATGACTCGAAACACACTCTCAAAGCTGTTCTGCCCAGTCCTGCGCGTGATTCGCGAGATCGCGCGGCCTAACACGTTCAGTCGATCGGTGCTTGCTGCCGCCGTCCTGACCAGTGGCTGCGTGACTCGCGATGACCCGCTGGATTATCCGCATGATGAACCGGTGCAATTCTACCGCGATCATGCCGAGCAGATTGACTATCCCGACGTCTATACGGAAACGCCGGAGGAGATCGCTCTCTCTGACGAACCGCATACTGTTCTCAGCCGGGAACGGTCCGAGCCGTGGGATATGGCGCTCGGCGAGGCCGTCTCGATCGCGCTGCACAACAGCCGTGTGATCCGAAGTGCGGGCCAGTTCCTGAATCCGGGGAACGTGCTGCTGAACAATGGGACCGTCGTCGACTCTGCCTATGACCCGGCGATTCAAGAGACAGGAGTCCTGTTCGGAGGACGAGGCGTCGAGGCCGCTTTGGCATCATTCGATACGAACTTCACGACCAGCATGACCTGGGGCCGCAATGAACAGGTGCAGAACAACCAGTTCTTCGGTGGTGGACTCAATCCCGGAGCGACTCTTGTTAACGAGACAGCCGCGTTCCAGGCGAATCTCAGCAAACAATTCGGTTATGGCGGTCAGCTTCAAGTGGGACACCAGGTCAACTATCTCTGGTCGAACTCACCCGGCCAGCTGTTTCCCTCGACATACACCGGCAACATCAACGCACAGTATCGGCAACCACTGTTAGCCGGTGCGGGGACTGAATACACCCGCATTGCCGGTCCGATCGGCCAAAGCTTTGGCGGCATCAGCGGTGTGACGCAGGGTGTCGTGATCGCGCGGATCAACAACGACATCACAATCGCAGAGTTTCAAGCAGCTGTCCGCAACCTCGTCAAAGATGTCGAGGACACTTACTGGGATCTCTACCTGACCTATCGTCTGTTCGATACTGCGATCACCGCTCGTAGTGCAGCACTGGCGACGTGGCGGTTTGCCAAAATCCGCGTCGATCTTGGTGGCGACATTGATGTTGCAGCCGAGTCACAGGCCCGTGACCAATACTGGGCAGCACAAGCCGCAGTCAACAATTCTCGCAACGGAATCTTCGCAGCGGAGACGCGGTTGAGACGACTGCTCGGACTGCCCATCAATGAGGGGAAAGTCATCCGACCGCTCGATGAACCGGTCACGGTCGAGTATTTGCCGGACTGGCATCTCAGTTTGTCAGAGGCACTCACCCAACGCGTTGAACTCCGCAAACAGAAGTGGAACATCAAGAGTCTCGAACTCCAGTTGATCGCTGCTCGCAGTCTCACGAGACCACGGCTTGACTTCGTGGGTGGTTACTCGGTCAACGGTTTTGGAGACGATCTCTTGCGGTACAGTGACCGCGACAGTGCGGGTACAGCTCAGGGCCTGAACAGCTTCTACGAGACCATCACACAAGGAAACCAGACTGGATGGGGACTCGGACTCGAATTGTCGATGCCGATCGGATTCCGTCAGGCCCACGCCCAGGTCCGGAATATCGAACTCCGACTTGCAAAGGCTCAGGAAGTCCTCTACGTCCAGGAGATGGAAGTCGGGCACGAAATGGCTGCTGCCTTCCAGGAACTCACGCGTTCCTACGCTGCGGCCCAGTCACAGTTCAGCCGTCGCGATGCGGCCATCGACAACGTGAGAACCGTCCAGCTTCAGCAGGAAGGGGAAATCATCACGATTGACGAAGTGTTGCGAGCTCAAGAGCGACGCGCACAAGCGGAGGCCGCGTTCTTCTCGACCATCGTCGAATACAACAAGGCCCTGACGAACCTGCAATTCCGTAAAGGAACTCTCCTTGCTGAAGCCAATGTGCACCTGCTTGAAGACGACTGGGATCCGGATGCCTACGTGGATGCCTATCGTCGTGCTCAGTGCAGGACAGGAGCCATCGAAGCTTCTCACAAGCACACGGAACCGCCCGCCTTCGCCATGGATGCTCCCATCGGTCGTGTCGAGTTCGCTCATCCACCTATGGAGTCCTATCCCGCTGGCTTTGAGGAGGCGATGCCCTTCGATCCGACGATCGAAGATCAGGAACCGATGTCACCGGAAAGTGAAGACCTGCCGATTGAAGAGCTGAATCCGTTTGAATCTGTCCCGGAAGCACCTTCCGCAGACGCTCCACCGGCCGATGTGTTGGGTCGGTCATCGGCTCTCTCTCCCATCTGGGATCTGAACCCGAACGGACAACGATCATCCGCGTTGGGGATGGTTGATCAAATCCCAACAGTAGCACCCGATTCGCAGACGAGTGACACCTCCGAGATCTCTCGCATCAACCATTCGTCATGGTCAGACGTCACTGAACATGACAACCAACGGCTGGAGTCGCGCCCGCCAAAAACGCCACGAACATCTTTTGATGACTACTTCGGCAGCTTTAAAGCCCCTGCCGGAGGCTGGGACTCGACGGAGTAACACGAGGGGGTTTCTATCGAGTTGCCATCGGAGATGCTTCAGGAAACTGGAGCGAAGCGTTCAAGCCAAACGATATTTCCTGTCACCCAGTCGATTATTCACTCTCAGCCTTCGCGGGAGCAGGACCTTCGCCGATGGGCCAGAGTTCCCAGCGACGGACGAAGACCTCTGCAAGTTCGGTTTGCAATTGCAGCCGCCCGAACGTCGGTGAAGAGTCGAAGGCTTCGTTCACTTTCACGCCGTTGACGTACACGCGGATGTGACCTCCTTCTGCGAAGGTATCAATCCGAGTCCACTGGCCGTCGGGGCTCTCGACATCTTCGCGTCCACGGAAGCCGATGACGTCTTCCCAGTCGGGGTCGCGTCCATACCAGTTGATCCGTTTGCGGTTGTTCTCGTCAAATCGTTCGCGCGGATGGGCGTCCTGCCAGATGACCTCGCCGTCACGGTCACGACCAACCTCGCACGTCACCGCCAGTGGAACTTCTTTGCCTGTGGTGTCCTGTCCGCTGACCAGGATGAAGTCGCCGCATCCACCCTCGATAATCTGAACTTCGATCGAAGGCATCCAGATGCCCCCGTACGAGCCGTCCGCCCCCTGAGCGTGAATCAACAAGCCCGAGTCCTTCGTGCGATCGACCCGGTTCTCCCACGTCTTCTCACCCCATTTGAACTCCAGCACGCAATGATAGTCCCGGTACTCGGTCTTTGTGAGCAGCCCGCCGAGACCATCCCCGGTGACGTGCAGTATGCCATCGGTGACGCGGAACACCTGACGTGGGTCCTCGTACTGAGTGTCCTTCATCCAGGTGTAAAACCCGTCGAGTGATTCGCCGTCAAACAGACGGATCACCTCGGTCGGCTGTGTTGCTTCCGGTCGGCGAGCCGGGTCAAACGTGGTTCCTCCGGGTTCGTCCGCGGGCACGCTTTCTGAATTTGTGGCGAGAATGAGTGTGGCAAGCAGAATACAAAGTCGGTCGTTCATCAGTTCACTCCGGTCAACAGTCGTGGTAAGGGACATCAGTATGACGGGTGCCGAGACGATTTCCCACACACCCGGTGATGAGACCTCAATCAACAAACGTAGTGGGATTTCTCGCAGAGACGCGGAGTCGCAGAGGGCTTGCTCGAACCTGTCACGAACTCTCGTCCGTGCGACTGCATTCCTATTGCAAGTTGATCTCTCGGGTCAATTGCCCTTCCCCGTTCTGTACACCTCCCGTCTCTCTGCGGCTCCGCGTCTCTGCGAGAGAATTCTTCAGATAGGTGATATACGCAGAACGGATCAGGCAGCCTTGGCTTGCGAGTTGTCTCGCAGTGGCCAACAATCAGGACTTCTCACCTGCTGACTTCACGAAGTCCCACCTTTGGAGCACGCCAAGATGCGAAGCCGAACACTGACTGTACTCCCGATTCTTGCAACCGTCTTTCTCCTCTGTGCCTCACAAGTCAGCGCCCAGGGAAACCCACCTGAGGGGTTCGTCTCGCTATTCAACGGCAAGGACCTCTCCGGTTGGAAGGGACTTGTCGGTAATCCGAAGTCACGAGCAGAGATGTCTCCCGAGGATCTGGCAGCGGCTCAGGAGAAGGCCGATGATGAGATGCGGGCTCACTGGTCGGTTGTGGACGGCGAACTTGTGTTCGATGGCAAAGGGCAAAGCCTGTGCACCGCCAAGGACTACGGCAATTTCGAGATGTATGTTGACTGGAAGATCCTCGAAGGGGGCGACAGCGGCATCTATCTCCGTGGCACTCCTCAGGTTCAAATCTGGGACACAGAGTACAAAGACTATGAGAAGCATGGTGCCCACAAGGGGAGCGGGGCACTCTGGAACAACCAGAAACACGAGAGATTCCCGCTCGTGAAAGCGGACAACCCGGTCGGTGAGTGGAACACGTTCTACATCAAAATGGTTGGTGACAAAGTCACGATCAAGCTGAACGGTCAACTGGTGGTCGACAACACAGTTCTCGAAAACTTCTGGGAGCGTGACAAGCCGCTTTACCCAACCGGTCAGATCGAACTCCAGAATCACGGTAATACCCTCTGGTTTCGCAATCTCTACATCCGGGAACTCGACTGATGTATCGACGACAGGTGTTGCTGACGCTGCTGTTCACGTGCATCGGCGTCCAAACCACGATCGCAGAAGATGAACCGCTGACGATCGTCACATTGGGCGATTCGATCACGAAGGGCATCCGTACGGGTGTCACGGCTGACGAAACGTTCGCTTCTCTGACTGAAGCATCGCTCGTGGCTGAGGGGATGAGTTGCAAGGTCATCAATGTCGGGATCGGCGGAGAACGAACGGATCAGGCGCTGCGGCGATTGGATGAGATCATCGCGCTCAAGCCCCAAGTCGTCACCGTGATGTATGGAACGAATGACAGTTACGTCGATCCGGGGAGGGTCGCCAGTCGCATCACAGTCGAGGAGTACACATCGAATCTGCAGGAGATCGTGACGCGACTGCTGCTCGCCGGCATTCAACCCATCCTCATGACGGAGCCACGCTGGGCCGCGGACGCAGGGCTTAACGGCCTCGATGAGCATCCCGATCTGCGACTCGCACATTACGTCGATGCCTGTCGCGATGTCGCGGATCAACTCGGCGTGCCACTGGTCGATCACTTCGCACACTGGACCGTGGCAGAGTCACAAGGGCAGACGCTGCGTGATTGGACGACGGATGGGTGTCACCCGAACCCAATCGGTCACCGTGAACTGACTCAGGTCATGCTGCCCATTCTGAAGGTGGCAGTCTCGCAAACTGGAGAACAGAGACCGGCTGTTTCTGAAGTAGCATCGACGCTTTTATCAGGCAGCGAGCCTGTCCGCGTCGTCTGTTTCGGCGACAGTGTGACCGGGCTGTACTATCACACCGGTGGACGCCGGGCGTACACCGATCTGCTGGGGATCGCCCTGCGTCGCCTCTGTCCGCGAGCAGTGATCACGACCATCAACGCAGGCATCAGCGGTCACACCACCCGCGACGCATTGGCCCGCATCGACAAGGATGTGTTGGATCAGAAGCCGTCGCTGGTGACGGTCATGTTCGGTCTCAACGACATGACACGTGTGCCGCTTGATGAATACCGCACCAATCTGAAAACCATCATCGAGAAGTGCAGAGGTGTTGGCGCCAAGGTCGTGCTTTGCACGCCGAATTCTGTCATCACGACCGACAGTCGACCGGTCGAGAAACTGGAACAATACTGCGACATCGTCCGTGAGGTGGCAGCGGAAAAGAACGTGCCTTTGTGTGACACATACGCTGCATATCAGGCGTTGCGTGAGCAGGACCCACTCGCATGGCGACTGTTGATGAGCGACGAGATTCACCCGAATCACGATGGCCACAAGGTCATCGCTGAGCACATCGCCCAGACGATCACAGGTCGGAAGACCTCACTCGCACGTGTCGCTCCCCTGCGGCCGGCGACGCCACACACATTTGCCAAACTGCGGGCGGGTGAGCCGATCAAGGTGCTGGCGATGCCGCCGTTTGATCAGTCCGTCAGCGAGACAATCCAACAGATTGCACCGGACGCATCCGTTGAAGTTGTGCCGTGGAATGTCGACGGGAAGTCGGTCCGGGATTTGGAGCAGGATGCCAATTCGCAAGTACGAGCACTTAAGCCGGACCTGGTCGTCATTGCGGTTCCGCGATCAGCGAGCGCAGCCTCGGAGGAAGAATTCATCAGATCCTTTGCCTGGATTATGAACTGGTCGCTCAGCTTCGGACGTCAGGAGTGGGACGTGCTTGTCGTGCATCTGGATGTGGTTGAGCCAGCTGAGGGTGAGCATGATGATCTTATTCGAAAGCTGGTCGCGGCACAGGATCTGACGCTGATCGACCGATCGCAAGATAACGAGGCGGATGCTGCGACGATCTTCAGTGACTGGCTGCGTCAGGAATGGCCCGTGTTGCCGGAGGTGAATGGAGCTGTCGAGATCCCCGCGCAGGAATGGCCCCGGCGTCCCGGTCCACGAAACGTGCGGACTCTCATCCACTATCCGGGAGGCCGACTCGACAATGTGAATGAGCAGACCGGGCTGATGCTCACGCTGCACAACTGGGGCGGCACCGATTGTGTGGGCACGGCTGATCCGACACGACTGGCTGATGAACTGAACGTCGTCGCCATCTGTGTGAACTACCTGCAGAGCGGGCGGCAAGCCTCGATCGAAGACCCGGAGCCGTACGATTGTGGCTATCTGCAGGCCCTCGACGCCCTGCGGGCTTTGCACTTTGTGTTCGATCGACTCCAACAGGCCCAGCGACCCTTTCACGCGGGACGCATTTACGCCACCGGTGGATCGGGCGGCGGGAACGTGTCGCTGATGGCCAACAAGCTGGCCCCGACAACGTTCGCCTGTATCATCGACATGTGCGGCATGGCCAGGCTCACAGACGACATCGCCTACGACCTCCCTGGAGGCAGTCCCCTCAACGCCCGCTGGAGTCGCAACCCGGAAAGTCCGAACTATCTCGCGACGGATGCTCAGGAGATTCGCTTCATCGGCAACCCGTCGCATTTGTCCGTGATGGAAGAGCACGGATCGACGAGTCGCATTGTCGTCGTGCATGGTGAGGACGATGCCATGTGTCTGCCGGAGGACAAGCGGGAAATGGTCGCCAACATGCAGACCGCCAGGTTGACTGTCGAACCACACTGGATCACGACTGACGATGTCGACGGTACCGTCTTCACCACGTCCGGTCACTCGCTCGGCGATCGCACGGCCATCGTGTTTCAGGTCGCGGGAAAGTACCTCCGTCCCGACAGCCCCGATGCGATCGTGCGACCCGGCCCGACGAACTTCGAGACGCGAGACGTGGCCGTTCATTATCCGACAACGAACGGCGAATACGTCATCTCATACCAGCAAGGTTATCCGACCGGCAGGTTCCAGAGTCGTGCGAGCACACGAAACTAATGATCGACTATGCAGTCTGACACTTCGCAATCCTGAGGACATGTTGAATGAAGACCGCACTTCTGTGTCTGACTCTGCTGCTCGTGTCAATTCCTCTCGTGGCAGACGATCAGCTCGACCTTGGTGACGTCACCGAGCGCCATGTGATGATCCCGATGCGAGACGGCAAGCACTTGTCGGCTTACCTGTATTCGCCGCCGGGTGAGGGGCCGTGGCCGGTCATCTTCGAGCAGCGGTATGCATCCCTTCGTGGGGAGTCGACGCGGCGGTGGGCAGCCGATTTTGCCCGCAAAGGGTTCGTCGTGGCGATGGTCAACTATCGCGGCACGCATCTGTCCGAGGGGACATGGGTCGGCTACCGGGCGTTGCAGTGGGGCGAACTTCAGGATGGATTCGACACGTGCGAATGGCTGGCCGAGCAGGAGTGGAGCACGGGCAAGGTCGGCACGTTCGGCAGTTCGCAGGGCGGATATGCTCAGAACTATCTGGCCGTCACCCAGCCGCCTCACCTCGTCTGTCAGTACATGACCGACACCGGTCTGAGCCTGTTTGGAGAAGGGTATCGTATTGGAGGCACCACTCGACCTGTGCGATTCAAGAGTCTGGAAGATGTTTGTCGAAACCCGGAAGACAACCGGCATCTGCTCGAGGAGTGGTTTGAACATCCGCACTACGACGAATACTGGCAGGCGGAGGACTGCACGCTGCACTTTGACAGAATGAACGTCCCCTGCTTCACCATCGGCAGCTGGTATGATTTCATGAATCAGGGATCGATCGCCAGCTTTCAGGGCCGTCAGCAGCACGGCGGTCCGAACTCTCGTGGACAGCAGCAACTCCTCATCGGTCCCTGGCTGCATGGACGGTTGAACAAGGGTAACAAGGTTGGCGACCTCTCATATCCGGACAACGCAGCCTGGCCTGTCGAAGAGCACATGGTGCGCTGGTTCAATCACTATCTCAAGGGCGAAGACAACGGCGTCGAGAGTGATCCCCCGGTGCGGTACTACGTGATGGGTGCAGTCGACGAGGAAAACGCTCCCGGCAACTTCTGGAGAGAGGCTGAGGACTTCCCTCCCCCGGCTGATGAGACATCGTTCTATCTGCGAGCCGGTGGCGACCTCTCACAGGACAAGCCGGAAGACTTCGCGAGCACAACGAGCTACACGAGCGATCCGTTTCACCCGATGGAGATCCCCGGTCAATCGTTCCCGGGAGCGAAGGACGCGCGAGTCTTCGAGCAGCAGTCGGAAGTTCTGACCTTCACGACTGAACCTCTCTCAGAACCCGTTGAGTGGACCGGGCGTGCCCATGCGGAGTTGTTTCTCTCCTCAACGGCGAAGGACACGGACGTGATCGTTCGAGTGTCGGATGTGTACCCGGATGGCAGATCGATCCTGATTGTCGACTATCCGTGGCGAGTGCGGTATCGCGAAGGATTTGGTCATGAAACGTTGATGGAGCCGGGACAGGTCTATCGAGTTGCTTTCCCGGTCGGATGGATGAGTCAGATCTTCAACGCGGGACATCGCATCCGCTTGACCGTCGCCAGCACCGGGGCACCGCTGTACGAGCCGAATCCCCAAACCGGCGAGCCGCTGACGATCGAGTTTCCAGAAGACGCGGTCTCTGCCGTGAACACGATTCATCACGAACGTGAACACGCCTCACGGATCATCGCACCTGTGCTGAGGAGATTACCTTAACAGACACACGCTCTTTGGCGAGGTGCCTGGCCCCTTGCACTCTCCGATGTGCACACATCCAGAAACTCCTTGGCCAAAGTGTCGTTCGGACAACAATGATCTATACTCAACCCTTCAACAGGGACCACCAAGTCGTCCGCAGCCCCGCTGATTTTGACAGTTCTCGTTCCGAATAAACACCAGTTACCCAGCTTGGAGCGATGATTTGACGTGCAAAAACTGTGGGTCAGTGAAAACAATCAAGGCACACCTCGTTCCACGTGTTTTTTGTGTCCAGGTTCAAACTGGAAAAGCGCACGCTGCACTTGTTACGCAAAATGGGAACTTCAGAATCTCTCAGTCCGGAATCTGGGATCGCGATATTCTCTGCGGCCCGTGTGATGGCATGCTCGGCAAATATGAGAACTACGCCCATCAAGTAGCGAATGTGATTAGAGAGTCTGGCTCGACCAAATTGGTAAGTGCAAGATCGTTGATGGCGTGGACACGAATCAGATTCTTCGGTTTTGCGCAGGCGTTCTCTACAAATACAGTCTAACAACAAAGGATTATGGACGGATCGAACTCAATCGTTATCAGGAAGTCTTGCGAATGTTTCTTTTTGACAAAAACGCAATAACCCCAGATGAACTTGATGCATTTGTCTTTCGACCCTTGACTTACCCCTCCGACAATGGCGTGTTCGCTTACCGAGCGCCTAAACCCGACAAACAATATGGCGCCAACATTTATCGAATGATGATGGGCGGGTTGATGTTCTTCATCAAACTGGATCGCAGAAGCTTCCCTGAGGGAGCCGTATCCAAAATTCTTATGAAAAACGCGAATGGATTGCCATACCTAACCACACCGGTTGTCGGATTGGAAGAGTTTGAGATGGCCCGAGAGTCATTTCAGAAGAATCAGGGGCTCTCGGAATACTTGGACAAGAACCCGTGATCGCTGGATAACTTCTGCATGTCCTTTGAAGTCAAGCAGTCACGTAAGGCGCATGCAGCAGCTGGGAATGCACCAAGTTTGAGGTGCATTCCACTTCGTTTCATGCACGCTACCTCACTCAGAACAACTCAGTGATGGGAGCACCTTCGGCGAGCAAGTTGTACGGCCGTCCTTCGAGGTCGGTCGCTTCGAGGTCGTGGATGCCCATCGCGTGATAGACGGTCTTGGTGACGTCTGCGGGTGTGACCGGTTTGTCGGCCGGGTACTCGCCCAGCTTGTCGCTGGAGCCGTATGCCTGTCCGCCTTGCACGCCTCCGCCGACGAGCAAATCGGTGAGGCAGTGTGTCCAGTGATCGCGTCCGGCTCCCGAGACGCCGCCCGATCGGGGGTCGCCGATCTTGGGGGTGCGGCCCATCTCGCTGGTGACCATCAGCAGCGTCTCGTCCAGGAGTCCTCGTTCGGACAGGTCTGCAATGAGAGCCGAGAAGCACTGGTCGAACTCGGGCAGCAGATGATCTTTCAGGCAGTCGAAGTTGCTGCCATGCGTATCCCAGCTGCCGGCACTCTTGCATTTCTTGGCGACCGCAGAGCCCGCACCTTCGCCCAGCCAGAAGACCGTGATGAACGGAACTTCCGCTTCGACCAATCGTCGTGCGAGCAGCAGACTCATCGCGTTCACCGAGTTGCCATATCGTTGTCGCACAGACTCCGTCTCACCCGAGATGTCGAAGGCCTCAGTGGTCTTGGATGACGAAAGCAGAGAGAGTGCCCGATCGGTCTGGCGGTTCCACGTCTGTGCTGAGCCGACGGCGTCGAACTCTCGTCGGGCATCGTCGAACGCGGTCAGCAGCTCACTTCGAGAAGCGATGCGACCGGAGGTGACATTTTGTTGGAGTTCGAGGGACGGCGCTTTGAACTTCAGCGGCTCGTCACGACTGCCGTTGAGGTACAGCGGGTCGTACTCGACCCCCAGTCGGGCAGCGAACTGACCGGGCCGCGTGTACGGTTTGCGGCTCGGCATGTGCGGCAGGGAGATCGCGTTCGGCAGGTACGGATGAGCCGGTCGCTTGGCCGCGACGACCGTCCCCATATAGGGCCAGTCATCCGGATACGGCGTGCGATCATTCCCCTTGGTCTTGAACGTCACATCCGGCACATGGCCGGTCAGATTGTAATAGTACCCGGCGTGGTGGTCATTCGTATTGACCGTTCCACTAACCGAGCGAATGGCCGCCAGATGATGAGCCTGCTCCGCCAGCAAGGGGAGATGCTCACACAAAGTGAGGCCCGGCGCGGACGTTGAGATAGGCTCGAACGGCCCACGATACTCAGCCGGGGCGTGAGGCTTCATGTCCCACGTATCAATGTGCGAAGCCCCGCCACACAGAAAGAACAGGATCGTCGACTTCGCCTTGCCTCCCGTCGTTTGAGCATCCGCATTCGCCAGCATCCGCTGCGGACGTCCAAATGTCACGCCTCCCAGACCCAGCCCGGAGGCGACGAGAAACGTGCGACGGTTCAGGCGGGAAGTGGCTGGCATCAGAGGCTTCCAATGTCAAAGGTGGGACAAACTCCCATTGTCACCAGATCACCGCCGACTGCAAGAGCAGCCTTAGATGATAGAACACTGATGACACGGATCTGGCGGATGAACATGGATCTCATGTTGTCGATCCGTGACAATCAGCAAGATCCGCGTCATCTGCGTTCCATCAACGATTTAACACGACGGTCCGTCCCAACTCAGCCGATTTGTAGATCCCATGCACCGTGCGGAGGGCTCGCAGGCTGTCGGCGCTGGTGATCGGTGGGTCCGTCATGTCGGTACAGGCCTGAATGGCGGCCTGCACGAATGGGGTGTAGCCGCGAGGTTCTTTGGGACCATCCCAGGTCTGAACCTCGCCCGCGCTGTCACCCGAGTTGACGTACCAGGTGAGCGGGCGGTCCTGCATTGGTTCGAGGTTGACCCAGCCGTTCGAGCCCCAGAAGCGGAGGTGTGAGTGATAGCTTTTGTCGAGGTAGTAACCGGAGGTCATGGTGCCGAGCATGCCATTGCTGAAATGCAGGGCTGCGGTGGCGGAGTCTTCGACGTTGAGTGGTTGGCCGCCGATGTTGGTTGTGAAGCCGGCGACCTGATCGATACTGCTGCCGCTGAGGTGCATCGTGAGGTCGATCCAGTGAATGCCCAGCCAGATGAGATGTCCGCCGCCAGCCCGGGTTTTGTCAGCGTACCACTGCTTGTGATAGGACGATCGCGTCAGGCGAGTCTGGTCAGCGATGATGTGAGCTTCGACTCCGTACAGCTTGCCGATCTTGCCACTGGTGATCAGTTCGCGCGCCTTGAGCATCTCCGGGTTGGTACGATTGGCGAGCGCCAGCATCAGGTAGCGATGTTTGCTGTCCGCCTTCTCGACCAGCGGCTCGAAATCGGCCACTCGCACACAAGCCGGCTTCTCAGCGAAGACATGACAGTCGGCTTCGAGGGCCGCGTCGATCACAGGTGGTGCGACCTTCGCCTCCATCGAGATGAGTGCCAACTTGGGCTGCTCGACGTCGAGTAACTGCGGCACATCGCGGTAGACATTCGTGAGTTTGTCGCCCAGTTTCTCGCGGCACTCGGCCTCCCAACGGCCGTCCGGGTCCCCCAACACCACACTGCCGCACGCCTCGGTCTCCGCCAGTGCAGAGAGATAAGCCCCTACATGAGCTCCGCCAGCGTGCGACAGCAATGCAACTTTGATCGGTTCTGACATGGGCGACCTCGGAGCAATGAAGCAATCAGACGGATGTACTGACTCAGGCTGTCAGCATACGCCGCACGTTGAGCACGCTCAACAGAGACTCAATCCGTGCCATCCGTGAAATCTGTGGTTAAATGATCTGACCACGGATTTCACGGATGACACGGATATGACAGCACGACCGATCCCTCAAGAACAGTCGCGTGACCAAACAGACTGCAACCTGCACAGGTCAACACGCATGATCTGGTATGCTGTTTGATCACGGGACAAACTGATTCTGACATGCCGGGTGAGATTATGGTGGAGATCGGAAGCTGTTGGTGGTTCGCAGTGATGCTCGCGGTGATGTCTGTGGCGGTCGCCCGTGCAGATGCGGCTGACATGCCTTGGGCGGGGAAGGGCTTGTACCGGTTGCTGGTCGAGATGGGACCTGATGATCAGCAGACGGTCGAACAGGACGAACGTCCGGCGGAGTTGCTGATCGACATTTCTGCACAGCTGAGTTCGATCGGTGTGCAGCGGACGCCCGACCTTTCGACGTTGCAGGTGATCGAACATGACGCTGAGTCCGGACAGCCGGTCGAGTCGGACTCGTACGCGTACGCACTGTCCGACTTTGATCTGCCGTTTCGCTGGTATGACGCTGCGATCCCGTACGATTTTCCGGAGATGGCCGATGCCGTCTCGCGGACGAAGGGCCGCATTGTGAGGGAACCGCACACACGAGGCGGGTACTTCTATAATGTGCTGGGTGACTGGCAACGCGGACGGCTTGTTTGGCTAGCCAAGACGAGACGGAACGCCGCATCGACCTACGGCATCTACTTCGATCTGTTGCCGGAGGGGGCGCAGCCGGATCTTCTGCCGCCCCGGTCTTGGGTGGGGGATGGCACGCAGCGCTGCGACAAGGTCGGAACGTCGACGATGGGTGTCGAGCACACGCGGATCGATCTTGACGACTGGAACGGCGACGGCCTGATCGACATCATCGCGGGCGAGAGCTACGGGCACATCTTCGTCTGGCCCAATCTGGGCACGCGCGAGCAGCCGGAGTTTCGCTTCAGTCGATTCGCCATGAATACTGATGGGCAACCACTGGATGCGGGGACAGGTTCGGCTCCCAAGGTCGTCGACTGGGACGGTGACGGACATCGCGATCTGCTCGTGGGCACGCACTGGAACCGACTGCTGTTCTATCGCAATGTCGGCACGAACGAAGACCGACGCTTCAATTGCGAGGGGCTCGTGAAGATCGACGGCGAACCGCTGGAGGTGCCTTTCAAGCCGCTCGCACGGGGGAGTGAAGGCGTGTTCAAGCGTGACTATTACCCGGTGCCGGAAACGGTCGACTGGGATGGTGATGGCGACATTGACCTGTTACTCGGCGGCTATGTCACCGGGAGAGTGTTCTTCTACGAGAACACGGGGCGGGAAGATGATGGCACGCCGGTACTCACATTTCGTGGACCGCTGGAAGCAGACGAGCAGCCGCTCAACGTCGGGCATTGGTGTGCAGCTCCGTGCATCGTGGATATCAACGGCGACGGGCATCTCGATCTGATGTCGGGCAACATGCCGATGCACCTGCAACCGGGTGAGAGCGAAATGCACAAGGACACATTCCTGCAGCTCTATGCCGGGGACTCTTCGAACACGACTGCAACATCAGGACCGGCTCTGCACCTGACGGCGTTCCCAAGTGAGGGGACGTTCCCGCACGGTCGGTTGGCGACGCCGCGCACAGCCGACTGGGATGCGGATGGTGATCTCGATCTGGTCGTGAGCACGGGGGCCGATATCTACCTGATGGAGAACACGGGTACAGCGAGTGCGCCGTTGTTTCAGGTGGACGTGCAGCCGATCCAAGTGCCGTGGGGGAATGCGTGGGTCGCAGCCGACCAATTCCGAGACTGGAATGCGGACGGACATCTCGACATCATCCGCAACTACACCGTCCGGCTGAACGCAGGTGACGGCAACCCGTTTCACTGGGACAAGGCAGAGAGCGTGTTGCCACCTGGTGAGTACATCGAGCATCCCTCGCACGTGGGCGATGACTGGTTCTGGCCATTCCTTGATGACTTCGATCAGGACGGGCAGTTGGACGTGCTGTTCGGCGACTGGTTCGGGCACATCTGGTTCCATCGCAATCTGTCGACCGATGATGAACGACACTTTGATGTCGAGGGGGTCCGGTTCGCTCACACCGATGGTGAGTTGATCAAGGTTGGTCCGGTCAACAAGGACATGGAGAACGACTTCGACGCACTGCAGGGCGCCCGGACGGTGTTCACAGTCGATGACTTCGATCGGGACGGGCAGCGGGATCTGGTGGTCGGTGACACATACGGCATCATCCGTTACTTCCAGAGCCTGGGATCAGCGAACGAGGAGTCGCAGGTTCCGGTCTTCGAGACACCCGTCGAGATTGGCAACCTGGGCATTCGAGGACTGGTGGATGTGACCGACTGGAACCATGATGGCTGGCCGGACGTCATCGCCAGTGCAGCGAACGGTCGCGTGCAGGTGTTCCTCAACACGGGTGAGAAGGGAGCCTCTCGATTCGCTCCCGGGCAGGAGGTCGAGTTGCCGCCCATCATTCAGCCGCGCACGATTATGGCCGACCTGAATGGCGACGGCGACGAGGATCTGTACCTCCCCAGCACCCAGGGAGCCTGCTTCGTCGAACGCTCATTCCTCGAACGAGGCTACGCTTCTGCGACTCTGACGACGATCGAAAAGTCGCCGAAGGTGGAGTAACGGGCCGTGTCGGTGTATCGTGGGGAGCAACAATTCACAGAAACAATCATCACTGAAAGACAACCGATGAGTGCAGAAGCACGTGCGAAGAATCTCGGTATCGAATTCCCGGAGCAGACGCCGGGATATCTCAACCTGTGTATCAAGAGTGGCAATCAACTCATCACGTCCGGTCACACGAGTGACCTCAAAGGCGTGTTGGGGAGCGGGCTGACGGTCGAACAGGGTTACGAGGCCGCGAAGGACTGTGCGACCAAGATCCTGCGATCCGTCCACAACACTCACGGCACGCTCGATGGATTGAAGGTCGTCAAGCTGCTCGGCTGTGTTTACTCGGCTCCCGACTTCACCGATCAGCACCTCGTGATCAACGGCGCCTCTGATCTCTTGCACGAGATTTTCGGCAAGGAGGGGGACGGCTATCACGCCCGCAGCGCCCTGGGCTTCGCCGCCCTGCCGACCGGTGCCGCCGTCGAAGTCGAGGCGATCTTCGAAATCAAATGACCCGGCGTTAGCCGCGAGCCAGCGGCGAGCGCCATCGACGGCATCATCCCTCATTTCGCGTGCGTTCAACGAAGTGCAAACGAAGTCGGATACGAACAAGCCATTGCGTGATCAACCGGGGCGCTCGGCGTTGCCTCGCGGCTAACCTGGTAAACATTTTTTCTGGAGTCGAACATGTCTCGATTGACCGGATTGATCTTCCTCGTTCTGTCCACATCATTTCCCCTGCATGCGGAGGACTGGCCGCAGTTCCGCGGGCCGAATTGCGCGGGAGTTTCTGAGACGTCGACCAATCTGCCGGTCGAGTTCTCGGAGACGGACAACGTCGCGTGGTCGGTCGATCTGGGGGACGGCATCGGCTGTCCGGTTGTCGCGGACGGACGCGTGTTCACGTCAGCCATGGTCGGCGATGATGACATCGCTCTGTACGCGTTCGACGCTCAGACCGGAGACGAACTCTGGATGCGAAAGTGGCCCATCGGCGACCGGGACGAGATTCACCTCACCAACTCGCACGCGGCGACGACCCCCTGTGCGGACGATGAACGGGTCTACTTCTACTTCAGCACACTCGGCATGGTGGCTCTCGATGCGCAGACGGGCAAGGACGTCTGGCGCAAGGAACTGCCGGTGCCTTACTTCGTGTTCAAGTGGGGAGCCGGCATGTCCCCCATCCTCTACAAGGACCTGTTGGTCTTCTGTCAGGACGACGACCTCAACCCGGCCATCTATGCGTGGGACAAGCGAACGGGTGACCTCCGTTGGAAGGACGAGCGCCGCGACATGGCGGTCAACTACTCGCACCCGGTCATCTGCGAGACTGACTCGGGTGACGAAATTGTGGTCGGCGGCACTGGCATTCTTGTCGGCTACGATCCGCAGACGGGCGAGCGACTCTGGAAGGCGAAGACGCTGCTCCGCAACATCAAGACAACGCCCGTCTCACGCGACGGCATCATCTACATCTCACTGCAAAGTGGAGGCATCGCCAATCAATGGCTCGTCTCGGTCGATCAGGCGGAGACGGGCAACAGCGACGGTCGGCTGACGAAGGAGGAAGTGCAGGGGTTCGTTGGAGAGCGCAAAGTTCCCGAGGAATTCTTCGAGAAGACGTTCGGCAGGGGCGACAAGGATGGTGACGGAGCACTCGTCGGTGAGGAACTCGACCTCGCGTTCCTCAGTCCTGACAACTTCGCGGGCGCGTCATACGATTCGACCGATCCTGCGGACGAGTTCATCATCGCGGTCAAAGGAGGCGGACGCGGCGATGTGACCGACACGCACGTTCTCTGGAAACACGAGACCAAGTACACGGATCACATCGTCTCTCCCCTCGTGGTCGACGGTCGTATGCTGCTGATCAAGGAGGGGGGCATCGCAACCTGCTTCGATGTCAGCGATGGGGAATTACTTTATGGCCCCCAACGGATCAAGAACGCGGGCGAATACTTCGCCTCACCCGTCTACGGGGATGGCAAGATCTACATCGCAGGAGCGAACGGCAAGGTGGTCGTCCTGCGGAGTGCACCCGAGCTGGAAGTGCTCGCGGTGAACGACATGGGATCATCGGTTCTCGGTTCGCCCGCGATTGCAGACAATGCACTCTTCATCCGCACCCGCACCGCTCTCAAGTGCATTCGCTGATTGCCAAGCTGATGTGTTCAGGTATCACGTCTGCGGGTGATGAATGCCGGTCAGCTGGAGATGCGACAAACACTTACTCCCCGCAGGTCCATCATCTCACCTGACGAAACCTCAGCCAGGGAGCATGACTCGTCCACCACTCGCCACGACGGACTGACCCGTCATGAAGCTCGACTCGTCACTAATCAGGAACCGAATCACGCTGGCAATCTCTTCCGGCTGGCCCATTCGCTTCATGGGCGTGTTGGCGACGATGTTCTTGTGGGCCTCGGGAGAGAGGGTGTAGGCCATCTCCGTGTCGATCAGCCCGGGGCAGATGGCGTTGATGCGAATGTTATGCGGCGCCCACGCCTGAGCCAGACAGCGGGTCATGGCGATGACAGCTGCTTTTGACGCCGAGTAGTGCACCTGATTCTCTCGTTCCCGCAGCCCCGCGATCGACGAGAGGAGTACGATCCGTCCAAATCCGCGTGCGATCATCTCGTCCTTGAGGGCATAGACCACATGGAACGTCCCATCCAGATTGACGTCCATCGTCCGACGCCAGGTTTCCCAAGTCACATCGGTCGCATGCTCCACAATGCTGAGCCCGGCCGAGTGCACAAGGATATCGATCGGCCCCAATGCATCCCGAACTTCCGCAGCCATCCGCTGCACTTCATCACGATCAGCCACATTGGCCTGCACCGTAATCGCAGGATTCCCCTGCGTTTTCAGTTCAGCAAGCGTGTCTTCTGCCTGCTTCTGATTGGCATGGTAGTTCACGGCAATCCGCGCCCCTTCAGCCGCTAACCGCAACGCGGTCGCCCGCCCAATCCCTCGCGTCCCCCCGGTGACCAGCACCGTCTTCCCGGCAAATGCCTGTTCAGCCATGTGTCAGCTCCTTTCCGTCGTGGTGAATCACATGGAATGTACACGCAGCAGCCATCCACCACGAGCGACAGGCAGTAGGTCTACTCATACATGCCGAACAGTAAGAGATTCTGCGTTCATCGCACTCATCATTTCACCAGATACTGATCGATCACTACGCAGAAAACGGCTTGTCGACGTCATCAGGCGGAAGGTCCAAAAGCACTCATCAATGGTTTTCGGTGTGAATGTTTGGTCGCTCTAGTCGAGGTAGGATCGGAACTCTCCACGACGGTACACGTCTAATGGTCTGTCAGTCGACGATTTTCGGGTAGAGTGATTTGAGTTTGATGCGGGCGTCGGCTGTTGTGAATTGCCAGTCGAAGCCGGTCTGTTGGTCGTTGCGAGCGGTCGTCCAGCCGGTCGCTTCGGTGCGGACGTGATTGATGTCGGGAAGTCGCCGACCCAGACACTGACGACTCAACACGCTCAGTTCGCTTTCGGACGTGTTGAGCCAGCTGCCGTGCTTGGGGGTGTGGACCAGGTCGAGCTTGCCTGCCAGCCGGTGAGCCTCGTCGGGTTCGAAAGCTTTGTCGAACGAGGCCAGCTCGTGGGTGTTGAGTTGGTCGCACACCAGCGTGATCCGCCGGGCCTGTGCGAAGCGAGGGGCATCGACCAGATCTCGCACCTGCTGTGCCCAGTCGATGGCTGTCCTCCGCTCGCTCACGCGGACGTCGCGCCAGCCACCCAGCGGCTCGTTGAACATCCACACGCAGCAGCAGCCATGACGGATGTATTCGTGGTCCTGCCGCGCGGGACGACCCGGACGGATCGGCAGCGGAGTCCGTCGTTCTTCGATCAGTTGTTTGGGCTGCTCATCCATGCACACTACCGGGTGCTGCGGATCATACGGGCGCTGGCACACATCCAGCACCCCTTCCATGTCGGCCACGAAGGCCGCGTCCGCCTGTGGAGGAATGCACCAATGCTCCTTCAGCCACGGTTTCACATCGTTTTTTTGAGCGTCTGCCGAACTGTCTCGTGACAGACCGACTCGACGATGTCCAGAGTCACCAGTTGATCGGCCAGCAGCCGCAGACTCCACCGCGAGCGTCCTTCCGGCGGTGTCGAACAGGCCAGCTTGACCAGTTCCGCTTCCGCTCGACCGTCGATCAGCGGTTCGAACTTCCGTTTCTGCGGTCGATGCGAGAGCGACTCCCTCGGCCCCACTTCACAGGCACGTTTCCGCCAGTTCTCAATACTCCGCGACGTCACCCCACCGACTCGGCCACATCGACATCCGCCCAGGCCGGTCCCTCTTCCCCCTGATCGGTCAACAACAGAGCCCGAGCACGCCGACACCTCACCGCCTTGTCCGCTCCTTTGCTCGCGATCGATTCCAATTCCACACGTTCTTCCGAGCTCAGCATCAACAAATACTTTTTGTTCACGGTTGCCCTCCCTGGACAAATCAAGTTCCTCCCCGGACTATAGCAACTCGAAAGAACACCACTGACAGACCACTAGAAGTAAACCGATCGTCCCGTAGGTTTACTCGTCACAGTTCTCGTCATCGACCGTCCCGTTATCGATCATCCCCCGACACTGTTCGGGATCGTGCTTCGCCTCGGCAATGCGATAGACCTGATCCAGATTCGAGGCTCTCTCGGGGCGAAGGGCTTGCTTCGTCACTCCGAGCATTCGAGCGATCTCAGTCTTCGTAGGAGTCGAGTCTTGTAGGAACAACGCACGGGCTTGCTCGTCCGTACTGAGTTTGACGTCCTTCTGGGGCTTCACCGGCTTCTGCTCGGCTTCCACGATCCAGAGTTCGCCGTTTCCGGAGATGCCTCCCGACGAAAACATCGACTGTGCCTTGAGGTCCACGAGTTCGCAGTCGGGATTGTACATGATGCCCCGCCATTTTTCGTACCAGACGGCGATCTTCTCCGGCATCTCGCATTGCTGGCCCTCGTGCTCTTTCCTCCACTTCAGAACTTCAGCAATCTCGCTCACCACTTGCGGCGGATAGTTCTCGGTCAACATATCTTCATCCTTTCAAGGGCCAGCCCTCAGCGCTCGGGCGATGATGTTTCCCGAATCGCTGAGGACTGACGGCGGGGATCAGCCGCCTACCCTGTTTAGCCTGCGAAGAGTTAGAGAGACGGAACGTCGTGGGCTTCCAGTTCGGTTGCCGGTATCTTGGTTGAATCGTCGCTGAGATCGTCCTTATCGGTCGAATCTCCATCGGAGAACAACCACGAACGGACGTGATCCGTCACGCCAACCAATCGCTTCGTCTGAATGATTTCGCGATAGTGACCGGTCATACTCGAATCGGTATGACCCATGATGAGAGCAGCCGCCACCGGGTCGAGGACTTCTTCTGCAACCGTCCAGAAGGAATGCCGGAGGGCATAGAATCCGATCCCCGGACGTTTGAGATCGAGCTTGTTGAGGAGCTTTGCGAACTCCTGCCCAACTCCATCCGTACCTACTCGCTAATGAGATCGTTGACGTGAGCGTGTCGGAAGAACGACCGACATCGTTGCATCTCATTCCTGAGGGAGACAGCTTGCCGGGTCTTGGCGAGATAGGTCTTGAGCTTCGCGAAGTCGTCTGGACGAAGCGTTGAGACCTGCTTTGTCTTCCCCAAAGCCTTCACGAGATTCTCGCACGTGGCGTGCATCCCTAGGAATGTTCGCAGGCTGATCTCCCCGGCATCCCGTCTTCGTTCCTGATGAGTCAGGTACTCATTGACGAGTCCTTTGAGGGAGATGCTATCCGAGTCTCTGGCACCAGGTTCTCGCGCGGCGTAAAGGTCATCCCTGACTCGGTTCCATTCTTTCTCAGCCTCGACCCCCTTGGGATCGTCTTCGACCTTCCCGAAGTAATGGACCTTGCCCCGAATCTTCTTACACCAATGACCCGATCCCTTATTGATTCCCGGCGGAAAATCTGGACGGGGTTTCTTGGGGACGGCCCGGTGAGATTTACGGGGCGTACGAGAGGGAGTATGATTCGTCACGGCAACATCTCCTGTCCAAAGGGTTAGATGTTGTCTCGGCTCTCGTTCGGTGCAACGAACGGGGGCAATTTCTTACACCCTTCATAATATCACATCCGGCGTATAACCGGGCGTAAAGAGACAAGCCGCAAGTGAAAGAAAACGGCGTAATCCCTTAATAGATAAACACTTGCACCCGTAGCTCAATTGGATAGAGCATCGGTCTTCGGAACCGAGGGTTGGGGGTTCGAATCCCTCCGGGTGTATTATTAGCCCCCTCACGGGGGCTTTATTCATGCCCGGAATGGCGGTGCATGTGTCTATTACTATAGCATTTGTGGGATAAACGGCGGATTTTGGGCTGGACGCCGCTTGGGGCGTGGGGCTACAAATGGGGCAACTAGTGGGGCAATTTGGGGCAACTAACGCCCCTTCCCACAGGTCGTAGCCTCCCACGTCGCCATGTCCCGTATCCGCAACCACCCACTGCCCAAACCTGATAAACGAGGGCGTGTCAGGCCGCATGTCGGTGTCCGTTTAGACGGCTCGAAGGCCCGCATCGACGTTGGGAACATCAAGACCGACGGGACGGCTGAGATGGAACGTCGGCTGCGACTCATCCGTCAGCTATACGAAAGGCTGAGTGAGCGAACTGCGGAAATCCAGCGTCGAGAGGGTATGCCTGAGAATGCGGCGTGGACAAAGTGGGCCTTTGAGATCGCCAAAAGGATTGGTCGTGGTGAACAGGTCACCGATGCATTCGTCTCAGACCAGTTTTCTTCGCCGGTCGAATCTCCCACGTACACTGCGACGACCGTAGCTGGCGTCATCACTCAGCTCCGCTCTTGGGGTATCCCCGTGGTTGAAGGGGACAGCTACCAGCAAGGGCTGATTAACAATCATCAGCAAATCGAGCAGTTGGTCGCCGAGACGGTTCAGCGGCAACTAGCCGACCTGCGTTCACAACGGGGTGCGATTGTTGATCAGATTGCCCTTCCAGATCCAATGAATCTGGTGGAGGCCGCCACCTTCCACGACGCTATTGACGCCTTCAGCAAGTATCTCAAGGACACCGGCAAGAAGAACTCAGAAGGTAAGCTCACCAACACCATCTACACGAAGATTGATCTGGCTCAATCCATGAAGCGGCGGTATGAGGATTTCCCGTTGCGTCATTTGACTCTCCCGAAATGGGAAGAACTGATCGCCTACTGGAGAAACCGGCCGCTCACGAAACGAAACACCCGTGGCAAGAAGGGCTGGTGTGAGGATGGGATCAAACTGCTGTTTAAGATGATCCGGTGGCTCGATACCAACCCGCATTTCAAATGGAAGAAGCCGAACGGGTTTGAGGACGTTGACCGCAAGATCATCGTCTTGCCAGAAGACCAGTTGCCGGAAGTCTTCCAGACGATTCGCAAGAAGACGTACTCACCGGAACAACTCGCAATCATCATGGGACACGTTGACGGCTATTGGAAAGCCATCATCGCCCTTTGTGTCAATTGTGCATTTGGTCAATCGGAGATCGGACAATGGAGGACATCTCACGTTGTCTTGCGGACGCCACATCCTCATGCCGAAAAGATCAATTGGAACACGAGCACCAACGATAGCTGGGTGGTCGGACCACGCCCCAAGACCGGTACTTATGGCGAGCATTTATTATGGAGCGAAGTCGCAGACTCCATCGAGCCACACCTGAGAGACCGAGAGTTTGTATTCGTCAACGGCGAGGAAAACCCGATGTGGATGACACACGCCAAGCGTCCGCAATCTCAGATCGACAATCGCTGGACAAACCTAATTAAGCGAATCCAGAAGGATGATCCAGACTTCCCGGCCCTCCCATTCGGAAGCCTGCGTGATGTTCTCCCGGACGTGCTACGTCGGGAGTACAGTGACGACATCGCCTCACTAGCGTTGCAGCACGGCACGTATTCCGAGGACAAACTACTGAAGTGCTATGCCAATTTTCCCTTCGCCCGTTTGTTTGAGAAGACGGTGGAGTTGCGGGATCACTTCCAACCAATGCTGGATGCGCTGGCTCGACCGTAAGCGTTTCTCGCCCGACGATCGGCTACCACTACGACCGTCCATCAATCGCCCGTTCCCCGGAACGTCTGATAAGCCCTCTTGCCCGCCCGGACGCACCACGGGCGAAATGGTGCGATCCTACGGCAGGATGCGGGCGACGATCCGCCCGCCGTCATGCCTGCGGGCAGGGGTGGGGCATCTGTATTCGTGTTTGAGATCGATTTTCGGGGCAACGGTGTCGGCTTACCGATATTGTGCGAACAAAATGGGAGGGGGTGGGGGTCGGCGGGTATCCTCAAGCCCGCTAATGCAAACCGTATCGGTTTGTTGAACCATCGTGTTAGCATGACCAGTCATCGGTGATCGGAGTCACGAACGGTCCCGACCTACTCGAAGTGATCCGTGGAATTGGTAGATGAGCGTTAAGGTCGTCAAAGTGACAAGTGAGTATCACGGCGAGTGGCTGCGTCTGCGAAACGCTGTCTACACGGGGATCGGCCGGACGTTTCATGAGCAGGAAATGGTGTTGTATCTACGGGACGACACCAAGGAGTGCTTTCTGGCCATTAGTGAGAACGGAGATGCCTGTGGGATGATCGAAGTGTCGCTGCGCAATGTCGTGGACGGCTGCTTGACCAGCCCGGTGGGGTACGTTGAGGGCATCTACGTCGATCCTGAATATCGTGGATCGAGTCTAGCTCGGCGGCTACTTGAGCGTGCAGAGAGTTGGTGCCGCTCCAAAGGTTGCTCCGAAGTCGCCACCGATGCTGAACTCGACAATCAGGATGCTCAGCGATTCCACGAGCGGATGGGCTTCGAGGAAACGTACCGGATCGTCGAATACCGTAAGGAACTCTAACTTGGTCAATTGGCCCTGCCGAAGTAGAAAACGTACCCGTAGCTGCTACCGTGTTCACGCCACACATTGACCTCGTGTTGCAGGGTTTCGGCCAGCGACTGAGCCTCGGCACTCGCCGGATACTTTGACCGGAAAGTAGCGAGGTGAGATTCGAGAGGACCGTAATAGTTCTCCCAGTCTTGATTGGGTATGACGAAATACCCAAACGTCTCGAAGCCTGCTGAACGGACTTTGGAGAGATTATCGTCGATAGTTGTCATCGCCGGGTATTCTGCTTGCCAAAATTCCACGGCATCTAGGGGTGGGTGTTGAGTCAGCCAAGTGACTTCCGAGACAACGACGTACCCACCAATCGGCACGAGTCGTCGCCATCGCTTCAGGCCCTCCTCAAACCCGATGTTGTAGACGGCAGACTCGCACCAGAGCAGGTCAAAGGCCTGATCTGGAAATGGAGGATCGTCCATGTCTGCTCGAACCGTCAGGATACGATCCGCCAGCCCATCACGGTCAGCAATGTTCTGAAGTTCATCGAGAAATGGCTGGTGAAGTTCCACCGCCGTCACAGTGCAATCTATCGCCTGTGCCAATACGAGCGATGCCACACCTGAGCCACAGCCGAAATCGACGATTCGAGGACTCGGTGGCAGGTCATCCAGCATCGAGAGGGCCTTGAGCGTAGACTCTTCGCTGCCCGGTCCCTTTCGGAAGACGTCCTCAAAGAAAGAGAACATCAGTGCCATCTGTGATTCAGTTGGTTCAGTCATGTGTTGTTCGTCTCTACTCGTGCGGCATCTTGATCTCGACACCGTATCGAGGCGCAGCTTCAAGCAGTTTCTCGATGTCGACCAGACTCGGCGGTGGTGCAGTCTCTACGTCGTCGGCGAGTGGCTGTCCTACTTCAAAGAACATCTTCTCCAGCCCGGCAGGTGCCACGGAGATGAGCAGACGAGCGGTCTGGTCGCTCTCATTCTTGAAACAGTGCAGGCTGCCGACCGGCATGTTCAGGAACGTCCCTTCGCCAGCGACGATTCGCTCTTCGCCGAGTTGAAACGTCATCTCGCCTTCAAGAACGAGGAACGACTCTTCCTCTCGGCTGTGGATATGCGGGGGAGGACCGCTACCCGGAGGGACGATGGCCTCGAATGTGGCGTACTTGCCGTTCGTCTCCTCTCCGGTGGCGAGAAATCGGTACAAGTCGCCGACGATGCCGATGCGACGGCCTTCGCCGGGCTTTCGGATGGTTGCTAGGTCGTTCATGGTTAATGTCTCTTATTCTGCGAGTTGTAATCAATTTTGCGCCAGCCGCTCACACGCCTCAAGCATGGCTCGAAGTGGCTCAGGGTCGGCAAGTCGATGATCGTTTCCTACTTCAATCAGCGTCTCCGGTGGCAGGCCACTGTTGGCTACAAGTTCCTCGGAGTCGGCGAAGGGGATCACATCGTCTTGGCGTGAGTGGAGGATGACGGTGTTTGATTTGACCGTCGTGGCCGTGCCCCAGTTATTCCATGCAGGACAGAGCAGAATAAGTGGTGTATCACCCGACTCGATGTTCATGGCGACTGCCCCGCCACGGGATGAACCGACGATGACGTCAGGCAGGTGCTGATCGTATTCGACTTGGGCGGTTTGAATGGCTGCATCAAAGTCCACGTCATCGAGGGCGGGATTGATGATAGTGTAGCCGTGGTCTTTGAGGTAGGTCGGCTTTAGGCCACCGGGGACGGAGTGCCAGCCGTGGAGGAAGAGGATGGTCATCGGATCGGCATGTACTTATGCGTTGTGTGGCTGAGTGTAATCCGACAGAGATTGACGGTACCTTAGTGATTCACGTCTCGCACTACATTCCTGATCACTCGTTCGCTTCTCCTGCGTGCTCAAGGGCCATCCATGACAACGACGACGCTTAGCGTGCCGGAGCAAGGTCAATTGGTTCAGGTGCGCTCCCGGCAGTGGGTCGTCAACAACGTCAAACCCAGCAGTTTGCCATCGGACCCCCTGAAGCCCGAGATTGCTGGTCCACAGAATTTGCTCACCCTATCTTCGGTTGAAGACGACGGTCTCGGCGAAGAGCTACAGGTTGTCTGGGAGATCGAACCCGGTGCCCGAGTCATTGAGAAGGTCGCTCTGCCCGAACCGACTAGCTTTGACGACCCAGACAAGCTCGACGCCTTCCTCGATGCTGTTCGTTGGGGTGCAGCGTCCACCGCCGATCTGAAGAACATCCAGTCTCCTTTCCGCAGTGGTATCGAGATTGAAGACTACCAACTCGATCCCGTGGTTCGTGCGATCCAGATGCCGAGGGTCAACCTGCTGATCGCCGACGACGTGGGCCTCGGCAAGACCATCGAGGCGGGAATGGTCACTCTTGAACTCATCATCCGGCACCGGGCCAGAAAGATTTTGATTGTTGTCCCGTCATCGCTTCAGATTCAGTGGCGGGACCAGATGCGTGACAAGTTTGGGCTGGAGTTCCGCATCGTAGACTCCGAACTGATGAGGGAACTCAGGCGGCGACGTGGCATCCATGTCAATCCGTGGAGCCATTTCCCTCGGCTTATCACCAGCATCGACTTTCTAAAGAGAGAGCGTCCACTTCGTTTGTTTCGTGAAACGCTACCTGCGCTGGGCGAGCCAATCTATCCACGCAAGTACGACCTCCTGATTTGTGACGAGGCGCACAACTCTGCTCCATCGGGCCGAGGCAAGTATGCCACGGACTCGCTCCGTACCCAAGCTCTGAGGGAACTCGCCCCGCACTTCGAGCATAAGCTCTTCCTGACTGCCACGCCCCATAACGGCTACCGGGAGAGTTTCAGTGCCCTATTGGAACTGCTCGACAATCAGCGGTTTTCCCGTGGCACCGATCCAGATCGCAAACAGCTTGAAGCGATCATGGTTCGTCGACTGAAGACTGATCCAACTTTCGCTAAGAAGTGGGACGGGACACCTCGCTTTCCGCCCCGTATTCTTGAATCCATCGAGGTGCCGTATACGGATGAGGAACGGGAAATTCATGCCGCACTTCGCCAGTATACGAAGCTGCGATCCGAACGGGCCGCAGACAACACCGAGCGGTTCGCCACGGAGTTTGTGCTGAAGACGTTGAAAAAGCGGCTCTTCTCCAGCCCCGCTGCATTCCTCACCACGCTAGAACGTCATGAGGTGTCGCTGCGTTCTGCGAAGAAGAAGGTGGTTTCCAAGCCATCCATGAGCGTGCTTCAGCGTGAGTTCGACCGAATGGAAGAGGAGTACGCCGACGACTTCGAGTACGACGAGGCGACCGCCGACGCTCTCGACTCGGCCACCCGCCTGTTCGTTGAACCGACCGAACAGGAAACTGCGTTGGTGAAACAGATGAAACAATGGGCCGACCGTGCCCGTGCCCAGCAGGACTCGAAGGCCAAGCAATTGATTCAATGGCTCAAAGAGAACGTAAAGCCGGGAGGCAAATGGTCGAACGAGCGGGTCATTATCTTCACTGAATACCGGGCCACGCAGAACTGGCTGCAAGAGGTGCTGGCCACGGAGGGTTTCAGCGGTGGCGATCGACTGCTGACGATGTATGGTGGAATGGACAGTGACCAGCGAGAGGCGGTCAAGGCGGCCTTCCAGACATCACCAGATGTCAGCCCTGTCCGCATCCTGCTGGCGACGGATGCCGCTTCTGAAGGTCTCGACTTCCAGAACTTCTGTTCCCGGCTTATCCACTACGAGATTCCGTGGAATCCCAACCGGATGGAGCAGCGCAACGGTCGTGTTGACCGCCACGGTCAGAAGGCAGACAAGGTTCTCGTCTATCACTTCGTTGGCGACGGCTACAGGGAACGGGCAAATCGGCAGTTCAGCGGCCACGCCTCGGATATGGAGGCCGACCTTGAGTTCCTGATGCGAGTCGCCCAAAAGATTGAGACGATTCGTGAGGACCTTGGGAAAGTCGGGCCAGTCATCGCCCAGCAGGTTGAAGAGGCCATGCTGGGCCGACGCACGACCCTGCACACCGAAGACGCCGAGCTGGAAGCCCAGCCGATCCGCAAGATGCTCCGGTTCGAGAGAGATCTGCAAAAACAGGTGCAGGCGCTCATGGAGCAGTATCGGGAAACACGTCGGGAACTGCGGCTCTCCCCGGACAACATTACAAAGGTTGTTACGGTTGCACTCGGGTTGGCCGGACAACCTGCACTCATCCCGGCCAAGACCGAGGATGGCAAAACCTGTTTCCAGTTGCCTCCGCTTCGTGGAAGCTGGGCGGCGTGCGCCGAGGGACTTGAGCATCCCCATACCAAAGAGATTCGCCCGATCACTTTCAACGAGTCGGTCAGCAAAGGCCGAGACGACGTAGTTCTGGTCCATCTCAATCATCGCCTGCCCCAGATGTGCCTACGGCTATTGCGTGCCGAGGTGTGGGCCGAGAAGGGTCGGTCGAAGCTACAGAGGGTGGCGGCCCGAGTCATTCCCAACGACATCATCGATACGCCAGCGATCATCGCCCATGCCCGACTCGTTGTGATCGGGGGCGACAGCTATCGACTCCACGAAGAGATCATCGCTGCCGGTGGCCTCGTCAAAGAAGGCAAGTGGGGCAGCCGTCTGAACGTGGGGCAGATCGATGCGGCGCTGGCGGCGGCAACAGATCAAGAGCCGTCGTCGTCTGTGAAGGTCAAACTACTGGAACTTTATGCCAACCTTGTGCCGTCGCTCGCCTCCGCTCTCGAAGCACGCATGAAGGATCGTGTTGGTGGCTTAGAGAAGCGACTGGCTGAACGTGCCGACAAGGAAGCCAAGGACATCACGGCGATTCTGACCGAACTCAAAAAGGCCATCGAGTCAGAACTAGACTCTCCGTACTACCAGCAATTGACCCTG